>JBKBVY010000226.1:0-5086 GCA_046289335.1 Roseateles sp.
CGCGACTGGTTCGACGAACTCGGCCAGACCCACGACCGGCTGCCGCCCACCGAAGCGGCCAACGACGAAGACACGCAGGCCGACGAAGCCTGCGCCGCCTGAACATGAGCGCCCAAAAGAACACACCGCCCAACCCCATCGACGCCTGCGTGCGCGACAACCTCGAAGCCTTCTTCCGTGACCTCGACGGCCAGGAGCCGCACTCGATGCACGAGATGCTGATCAAGCTGGTGGAGAAACCGCTGTTCGAGATCGTCATGCGCGAGGCCGGCGGCAACCAGAGCAAGGCCGCGCAGTGGTTGGGCATCAACCGCAACACGCTGCGCCGCAAACTCAACGATCACAACCTTGGCTGACCCGAACATGGCACTGACCGCACTCCTCTCCGTCTCCGACAAGACCGGCATCCTCGAATTCGCCAAGGCCTTGCACGCGCTGGGCGCCAAGCTGCTGTCCACCGGCGGCACCGCCAAGCTGCTGGCCGACAACGGCCTGCCGGTGACGGAAGTTGCCGAGCACACCGGCTTCCCGGAAATGATGGACGGCCGCGTGAAGACGCTGCACCCCAAGATCCATGGCGGCCTGCTGGCGCGCAGCGACCTGCCCGAGCACGTGGCCGCGATGGCGCAGCACGGCATCACCCGCATCGACATCCTGGCCGTCAACCTCTATCCCTTCGAGGCGACGGTGGCCAAGCCCGGCTGCACGCTGGAAGACGCCATCGAGAACATCGACATCGGCGGCCCGGCCATGGTGCGCAGTGCGGCCAAGAACTGGAAGGACGTGACGGTGCTGACCGATGCGGCCCAGTACGCCGCCGTCATCGAGGAGCTGAAGGCCCACGGCAAGACCAGCGACAAGACCCGCTTTGCCTGCAGCGTGGCCGCGTTCAATCGCATCGCGCAGTACGACGCCGCCATCAGCAACTATCTGTCGTCGCTGCAGGAAGACGGCAGCAAGGCCGAGTACCCGGCGCAGATGAACTCGACCTTCGTGAAAGTGCAGGACCTGCGCTACGGCGAGAACTCGCACCAGACCGCGGCCCTCTACCGCGACCTGTTCCCGGCACCCGGCTCGCTGGTGTCGGCCAAGCAGCTGCAGGGCAAGGAGCTGAGCTACAACAACATCGCCGACGCCGATGCCGCGTGGGAATGCGTGAAGGCTTTCGAGGCACCGGCCTGCGTCATCATCAAGCACGCCAACCCCTGCGGCGTGGCCGTGGGGGCCCACCCGGCCGAGGCCTACAGCAAGGCCTTCAAGACCGACCCCACCAGCGCCTTCGGCGGCATCATCGCCTTCAACCGCGAGGTGGACGGTGCAGCGGCCCAGCTGGTGGCCAAGCAGTTCGTCGAGGTGCTGATGGCGCCCGGCTTCAGCGCCGAGGCGCTGGAGGTGTTCAAGAGCAAGGTCAATGTGCGGCTGCTGCAGATCGCGCTGCCGCCGGGTGGCGCCCGCCCGTGGGACCAGGGCCGCAATGCGCAGGACGTCAAGCGCGTCGGCTCGGGCCTGCTGGTGCAGACCGCCGACAACCACTTCCTGAAGCGTGAAGACCTCAAGGTCGTCACCACGCTGCAGCCCACCGCGCAGCAGCTGGACGACCTGATGTTCGCGTGGACCGTGGCCCAGTACGTGAAGAGCAACGCCATCGTCTTCTGCGGCGGCGGCATGACGCTGGGCGTCGGCGCCGGCCAGATGAGCCGCCTGGACTCGGCCCGCATCGCGTCCATCAAGGCCCAGCATGCCGGCCTGACGCTGGCCGGCTCGGCGGTGGCCAGCGACGCCTTCTTCCCGTTCCGCGACGGCCTGGACGTGCTGGCCGATGCCGGCGCGACCTGCGTCATCCAGCCGGGCGGCTCCATGCGTGACGACGAGGTCATCGCGGCCGCCAACGAGCGCGGCATTGCGATGGTCTTCACCGGCGTTCGCCACTTCCGACACTGACACGAGTCCGCCCGGTTTGCGGGCCGAGCGCCGGGCCGCCCCCAAGCCGGCCCGCGTTGGCGATGTGCCCGCGGCTCGATGCCGCGGGCATCGCCGCCCCCCCGGGGGACCGAACGGGCTCGCCCGCGTGCAGCGGGGCGAGAGCGGGCGAGGGGCTTGCCATGTCACCTGGGGGACTAGACGCAGTCCTCTAGTCCAGGGCCCACCCCGATGGTGGGGCTTTCACTTGGGTTTAGCCTCGGTGCATTCTTCAAGAGCACCGGAGACAAGCCATGGACATCGCGCTGCAGGAACGCCTGCATCTGGCGCTCACCGCCCAGCGCCGCGCCTTCGAGGCCGAGCGCATGCCCAGCTACGAGGTGCGCCGCGACCGGCTGCAGCGGCTGCTGGACATGACGCGCCAGCACGGCGAGGCGCTGGCCGCCGCGATGGCGCAGGACTTCGGCCACCGGGCGCGCCAGGAGTCGCTGCTGGCCGACGTGTTCACCGTCGAGTCCGGCGCCCGCCATGCGCTCAAGCAGCTGCGCCGCTGGATGAAGCCGCGGCGCGTCGCCACGCCGCTGCACTTCCTGCCCGGCCGCAACGTGCTGATGCGCCAGCCGCTGGGCGTGGTGGGCGTGGTGTCGCCCTGGAACTATCCCTACTACCTGGCGATGGAGCCCGCCATCGCGGCGCTGGCCGCCGGCAACCGCGTGCTCATCAAGCCGTCGGAGCTGACGCCGGCCACTGCCGAGTTGATGGCGCGCATCGTCGCCGAACGCTTCAAGCCCGAGGAGATGCTGGTCATCACCGGCGACGCCGAGGTCGGCAAGGCCTTCACGGCGCTGCCCTTCGACCACCTGTTCTTCACCGGTTCCACCGCCGTGGGCCGCCATGTGGCGCAGGCCGCAGCCAAGAACCTGACGCCGGTCACGCTGGAGCTGGGCGGCAAGTCGCCCGCGATCGTGGACCGCAGTGCCGACCTCGCGCTCACCGCATCGCGCTTGGCCTTCGGCAAGCTCTTCAATGCCGGCCAGACCTGCGTGGCGCCCGACTACCTGCTGGTGCCGCGCGAGCTGGTGGAGCCGCTCTCGCAGCAGATCCTGACCCACATGCGGCGCATGTACCCGCGCATCGCCGGCAACCCGGACTACACCAGCATCGCCACGCCGCGCCATTTCGCGCGCCTGCAAGGGCTGCTGGACGACGCCGCCCAGCGCGGCGCCCGCGTGCTGCGCACGCATGACGAACGCCCCGACGACCGCCGCCTGGTGCCCGCGCTGCTGCTGGACGTGCCGGCCGACGCGCAGGTCATGCAGGAAGAGATCTTCGGCCCGCTGCTGCCCATCGTGGCCTACGACCAGGTGGACGAGGCGCTGGCCCACGTCAACCGCGGCGACCGCCCGCTGGCGCTGTACTGGTTCGGCAGCGACGGCGCCGCGCGCGACCGCGTGATGCGCGAGACCCATGCCGGCGGCGTGACCATCAACGACTGCCTGTGGCATCTGGGCCAGGAGGAGCAGCCCTTCGGCGGCGTGGGCGCCAGCGGCATGGGCGCCTACCACGGCGAATGGGGCTTCCGCACCTTCAGCAAGGAGAAGCCGCTGTTCATCCAGTCGCGCTTTGCCGGCACCAAGCTGTTCCAGCCGCCCTATGGCGCGACCTTCGAGCGTCTGCTCGGCCTGTTGAAGAAACTGCCATGAACGACGCGATGCGATTCGACGAAGTCCACGACGTCATCGTCATCGGCGGTGGTTCGGCCGGCTCGGCGCTGGCCGGCCGGCTGAGCGAGGACCCGGACACCCGCGTGCTGGTGCTGGAGGCCGGCGCCGACGTGCACAACTGGCTGGGCACCGTGCCCACCGCGGCGGTGCTGATGGTGCCCAGCAAGCTGCACAACTACGCCTTCGAGACCGTGCCGCAACCGGGCCTCAATGGCCGCCGCGGCTATGTGCCGCGCGGCAAGATGCTGGGCGGCTCGTCGGGCATCAACGCCATGGTCTACACGCGCGGCCAGCCCGAGGACTACGACCACTGGGCCGCACTCGGCAACCCCGGCTGGGGCTGGAACGACGTGCTGCCCTTCTTCGTCAAGAGCGAGGGCAACGACACCTTCGGCGCGCCGCTGCACGGCCGGGATGGCCCGCTGAAGGTCAGCCAGCTGCGCACCGACAACCCGCTGCATGCCGCCTGGCTGGCCGCCGGGCGCGAGGCCGGCCACCGCATCACCGACGACTTCAACGGCGAGACGCAGGAGGGCATCGGCATCTACCAGGTCACGCAGGACCGCGGCGAGCGCTGCAGCGCCGCGCGCGCCTATCTGCGCCCGCACCTGGGCCGGCCCAACCTGCGCGTGACGGTACAGGCCCAGGTGCAGCGCGTGCTGTTCGACGGCCGGCGCGCGGTGGGCGTGGAGGTGCAGGTGGGCGGCCAGCTGCGCCGGCTGCAGGCCCGGCGCGAGGTGGTGCTGTCGGCCGGCGCCATCCAGTCGCCGCAGCTGCTGATGCTGTCCGGCGTGGGCGATGCGGCGCAGCTGCAGCGCCTGGGCATTCCGGTGCTGCACCACCTGCCCGGCGTGGGCGCCAACCTGCAGGACCACCCGGACTTCGTGTTCGGCATGCGCACGCGCAGCCCGCATGCCTTCGGCCTGTCGCTGCGCGGCGGCCTGGCCTTCTGGCAGGCGCTGCGCCGCTACCGCGCCGAGCGCCGCGGCATGCTGACCAGCAACTTCGCCGAGGGTGGCGGCTTCCTGCGCAGCAGCGCCGCGCAGCCGCGTCCCGATGTGCAGCTGCACTTCGTCGTGGCCGGCGTGGAAGACCATGCCCGCAAGCTCGGCTGGGGCCATGGCCTGTCCTGCCATATGTGCCTGCTGAGGCCGCAGAGCCGCGGCACGCTGACGCTGGCCAGCCGCGACGCCGGCGCGGCACCACTGATCGACCCGGCCTTCTTCCAGCATCCCGACGACCTGGCGCAGATGGTGGACGGCTTCAAGCTGACCCGCACGCTGCTGCAGCAGCCCGCGCTGCGCGCGCACTGGCAGCGCGAGATGTGGAACACCGACCTGGCGTCGGACGCCGACATCGAGGCCTTGCTGCGCCAGCGCACCGACACCATCTACCACCCGGTGGGCACCTGCCGCATGGGCCCCGGGCCGATGGACGTGGTC
>JBKBVY010000022.1:0-17032 GCA_046289335.1 Roseateles sp.
GGTGCTGGCGCCCACGGTGGCGCGCGCCACCGCGTCCGCATGGTCGCGCCGGCCGGCACCCAAGGCCTGAGTGACGGCCACGCTGACGCCCGCGCCGATGATGCGGAACAGCACGAACAAGGCCGCGAACACCTGGTTGGCCAGGCCGAAGGCAGCGCCGCTGTCGTCGGACAGCCGCGCGGCGAGCAGGGTGCCGATGACGCCGATGCCGATGCCCAGCAGCAGCTCCAGCAGCAGGGGCCAGGTCAGCGGGAAAAGACGGGGGCGAGCGGGCGCAGCCATCAAGGCCGAGTCCTCTCAAGCCAACCAAGGGCCGCTCCCGAGTTGCTTGACCCCCACGGGGAGCAGGCTGGGCGCAGCCCGGCCCTGGGGGAACTGAAGACGGGATTCACACAAGTCACGGCAAGCTCGCCAGAATGGCGCGGCATCCTAAAGGAGTAACCATGCCGAAACCCGCCGATCACGCGTTCGCCAACACCCTGAGCCGCTTCGTCACGGCCTCCGGCAAGCCGGGCCAGCTGTTCTCGCTACCCAGGCTGGCCGAGACCTTCCCCAACGTGGCGCGGCTGCCCGTGTCGCTGCGCATCGTGCTGGAGAGCGTGCTGCGCAACTGCGACGGCAAGAAGGTGACGGCCGAGCACGTGGCGCAGCTGGCCAACTGGCGCCCGGATGCCGAGCGGGTGGACGAGATTCCCTTCGTCGTGGCGCGCGTGGTGCTGCAGGACTTCACCGGCGTGCCGCTGCTGGCCGACCTGGCCGCGATGCGCAACGTGGCCGCGTCGCTGGGCAAGAACCCCAAGACCATCGAGCCGCTGGTGCCGGTGGACCTGGTGGTGGACCACTCGGTCATGATCGACCACTACGGCACGAAGAAGTCGCTGGACCTCAACATGAAGCTGGAGTTCGAGCGCAACCGCGAGCGCTACGAGTTCATAAAGTGGGGCATGCAGGCCTTCGACACCTTCGGCGTCGTGCCGCCGGGCTTCGGCATCGTGCACCAGGTCAACCTGGAGTACCTGGCGCGCGGCGTGCACAAGGGCAAGGACGGTGTCTACTACCCCGACAGCCTGGTCGGCACCGACAGCCACACGACGATGATCAACGGCATCGGCGTGGTCGGCTGGGGCGTGGGCGGCATCGAGGCCGAGGCCGGCATGCTGGGCCAGCCGGTGTACTTCCTGACGCCCGACGTCGTCGGCTTCGAGCTGACCGGGCGGCTGCGCGAGGGCGTGACCGCCACCGACCTGGTGCTGACCGTCACCGAGATCCTGCGCAAGCACAAGGTGGTGGGCAAGTTCGTCGAGTTCTTCGGCGAGGGCACGGAGAGTCTCGCGCTGCCCGACCGCGCCACGATCGCCAACATGGCGCCCGAGTACGGCGCCACGATGGGTTTCTTCCCGGTGGACGAGAAGACCGTGGACTACTTCAAGGGCACGGGCCGCACCAAGGCCGAGATCGAGGCCTTCGAGGCCTACTGGCGGGCGCAGGGGCTGTTCGGCGTGCCCAAGCGCGGCGAGTTGGACTACACCTCCGTCGTCACGCTGGACCTCGGCGCCGTGGCGCCCAGCCTGGCCGGTCCCAAGCGCCCGCAGGACCGCATCGAGATCACCCACCTGTCGCGCCAGTTTGCCGAGCTGTTCAGCAAGCCCATCGCCGAGAACGGCTTCAACCAGCCCGCCGACAAGCTGGCCCAGCCCTTTGTGACCGAGTCCGGCATCCCGGTCAAGAACGGCGACGTGCTGATCGCCGCCATCACCTCCTGCACCAACACCAGCAACCCTGGCGTGCTGCTGGCCGCCGGCCTGCTGGCCAAGAAGGCGGTGGAGGCCGGTCTGAGCGTGCAGCCGCACATCAAGACCTCGCTGGCCCCGGGCTCGCGCATCGTCACCGAGTACCTGCAGAAGGCCGGCCTGCTGCCCTACCTGGAGAAGCTGGGCTTCAACGTGGCCGCCTACGGCTGCACCACCTGCATCGGCAACGCCGGCGACCTGACGCCGGAGCTGAACAAGCTCATCCAGGACAACGACCTGGTCTGCGCGGCGGTGCTGTCGGGCAACCGCAACTTCGAGGCCCGCATCCATCCCAACCTGAAGGCCAACTTCCTGGCCAGCCCGCCGCTGGTGGTGGCCTACGCGATTGCCGGCACCGTCATGCGCGACCTGATGACCGAGCCGGTGGGCTACAACAGACGAGGCAAGCCCATCTACCTGGGCGACATCTGGCCGTCCAGCGATGAGATCCATGCGCTGATGAAGCACGCCATGTCGCCCAAGGCCTTCAAGGCCAACTACGAGCAGGTCGCCAGCAAGCCCGGCAAGCTGTGGGATGCGATCAAGGGCGTGAAAGGCCTGGTCTACGACTGGCCCAAGAGCACCTACATCGCCCAGCCGCCCTTCTTTGCCGACTTCACGATGACGCCCAAGCAGTTGGTGTCAAGCGTCCAGGGCGCCAGGATCATGGCGCTGTTCGGCGACTCCATCACCACCGACCACATCAGCCCCGCCGGCTCGTTCGAGGAAACGACGCCGGCCGGCCAGTACCTCATCGCCCACGGCGTGCACAAGGCCGACTTCAACTCCTACGGCGCGCGCCGCGGCAACCATGAGGTCATGATGCGCGGCACCTTCGCCAACGTGCGGGTCAAGAACCTGATGCTGCCCGCCCGCGCGGACGGCTCACGCGAGGAAGGCGGCTACACGCTGAAGGACGGCCAGAAGATGGCCATCTACGACGCCGCGATGGCCTACATCGCCGAGGGCAGGCCCACGGTCGTGTTCGCCGGCGAGGAGTACGGCACCGGGTCCAGCCGCGACTGGGCCGCCAAGGGCACGCAGCTGCTGGGCATCAAGGCCGTGGTGGCCAAGAGCTTCGAGCGCATCCACCGCAGCAACCTGATCGGCATGGGCGTGCTGCCGCTGCAGTTCAAGCCCGGCACGGGCTGGGAGACGCTGGGGCTGACCGGCAACGAGACCATCGACATCGCGCTGGCCGACGAGATCAAGCCGCAGGGCGATGCGACGATGACCGTCACGCGCGCCGACGGCACGACGCTGGCCGTGCCGCTGACGCTGCGCATCGACACCGCCATCGAGGTGGACTACTACCGCCACGGCGGCATCCTGCCCTTCGTGCTGCGCCAGCTGCTGGCGGCCTGAGACGGGGCTGGGGTCAGGCCTGCACCGGCACGCTGATCTCGAACCAGAAGCAGCTGCCCTGCCCCAGCCGGCTTTCCAGGCCGATCTCGCCGCCCATCATGCGCACCAGCTGACGGCTGATGGCCAGGCCCAGGCCGGTGCCGCCGATGCGCTGCTCGGCGCTGCCGGCCTGCTCGAAGGGCTCGAACAGGCGCTCGGCCTGGTCCTCGGCAATGCCCACGCCGGTGTCCAGCACCTCGAAGCGCAAGAGGGCCATGCCCTGCGGCAGGTCGGCCGCCGGCAGCACGCGTGCCTTCAGCGTGACGCTGCCCACATGGGTGAACTTGACGGCATTGCCCAGCAGGTTCAGCAGGATCTGGCTGAGCCGCTTGTCGTCCGCCAGCACGGTGGCGGGCAGCGCCGGGTCCAGCTGCAGCTCCAGGCCGATCTGCTTGTCCTGGGCCATCACGCGCACGATGTCGGCCACGGCATGCAGCCGCAGCACCAGTTGCACCGGGGCGATGCACAGCTCGGCCTTGCCGGCCTCGATGCGGGACAGGTCCAGGATGTCCACGATCAGCGTCAGCAGGTGCTGGCCGCTGCTATGGATGATGTCCAGCCCGTTGCGCTGCTTGGGGCTGAGGCCGTCCTCCATCTTCAGGATCTGCGCATAGCCCATGACGGCGTTCAGCGGCGTGCGCAGCTCGTGGCTCATGCGGGCCAGGAACTGGCTCTTGGCGCGGCTGGCGATCTCGGCGCGCTCCTTGGCGTCGCTGAGCTCCAGCGTGCGGTCGCGCACCAGCTCCTCCAGGTGGTCGCGGTGGGCGGCCAGTTCGGTCTCGCGCTCCTGCAGCGCGCCGATCATGCGGTTGAAGGTGTGGGCCATGGCCGCGATGTCGCGCGGCCCGCCGGCCGGCGCACGCGCGTCGCTGTCGCCGTGCTCGACGCGTTCCATCGCCGTGGCCAGCGCCGCCAGCGGCCGGGTCAGGCGCAGCGCCAGGACGCGCACGGCCACCAGGAACAACGTCGCCAGCAGCAGCGCCACCGCGAAGTTGGACAGGAACAGCGAGGTCTGGGTGCGCTTGAGCGTCTCCTTGCTCTGGATGACGCGCACATGGCCCAGCAGCTGCGGCGGCCGCAGCTCCACGTCGAAGGGAGAAGCCTCGGGACGGGTCCACACCGGCGCGGCGAAGGCCCAGCTGTCGTCGCTCTCCTGGTCCAGCCAGGGCTCGCTGGCGGCCCGGCCGGGCTCGGCCGCGGCCGGCAGCGTGTTCGCGCCGGGGCCCAGCGCCAGCAGCATGCGGCCGCGCGTGTCGCGGATCTCGATGCCGGTCACGTCCGGAAAGGCCAGCGAGGCGCGCACGGCCTCCTCGGCGTTGTCGGCGGCGGCATAGATCAGCGCCAGCGCGCTGTTGGATGCCAGGTTGGCGGCCACACGGCCGCCCTGCTCCATCAGCGTGGCCCGCAGCACCAGCCCGCCCTGCCAGGCGTTCACGGCGGCCAGCAGCAGCGCCAGCATCAACGCGCCCAGCGTGACGGCCACGCTCAGGTGGCGGCGAAACGACGTCTGCCGCAGCCAGCGCACATAGAGGTTCAGCGGCCAGGGCCTGTCGCTGGCGGAGTCGGCCGTCACCGGCTCGTCCCGCAGCAGGGTGGGCGGCTGGCTGTCGATGGGAGGTGATGCAGGCACGGCAGCCCTCAGTTGGACGGAAAGACCAGGTCGAACCCGGACTGCGCCGCGGCCGCATCGATGCCCAGGTGGGCCGCGGTGCGGACGTTGATGGCCGCCAGGGCCTGGCGCAGCGGCACGACGCCGGGGACGGCAGCCTTGGGCGACTGCGCCAGGCGCTGGGCCGAGGCGGCCAGCGAACGGCCCAGTTCGCGGTTGTCGGGATACAGCGAGAACAGCGCGCCGCGCTTCACATGGGCGAGATGACTCGAAAACACCGCGATGTTGCGGTTCCAGCCCTCGCGCAGCACCAGCGGCAGCACGGCGTTGTCGTCCACCGTGGTCGGATCCTGCGGCAGCCACAGCGCGTCGCGCGCGGGGTCGGCGCCCGCGAGCAGCTGCGCATAGCTGCGCAACGCGCCGGCCTGGTCGACGGCCTCCTGGCCGAGCAGCTCCAGCCCCTCGGCCCGCGCGGCCTCGCGCGCCAGCCGGGCCAGCCAGCCGTTGAGCTTGGGGTCGTAGACGACGTGCACGCGGCGCACCGCCGGCACCAGGCGCTTGAGCCGGGCCAGCAGCAGCGCCGGGTCCGGCGCCAGCGTGTAGACCGGGAAGGCGCGGGACTCGCTCTCCTGCACCGATACCACGCAGCCCACCATCACGGCCAGCTCGGCGGCCAACGCGGCCGCGATGCGCATGCCGCCGCGCCCCAGGCCGATCAGCACCTTGACATCGCGCCGGCGCAAGTCCTCGGCGATGGCCGCCGGCGCGGCGCTGCCGCCGACCGGCAGCGCGATCACGTCGCCGCGCAGCCGGTCCTCGATGCCGTCGATGATGGCGGCGAAGATCTGCTTGAACGGCTCGCCCAGGTCGGGATAGACGACCGCGATGCCGCGCGCCCCTTCGGCCGCCAGCGCGCCGCCCCCCGTCCACAGGGCGACGCCCCCGAAAGCCTGTCGCAGCAGGACACGGCGTGTGGCTTTCGATGGACGACCGTGGGCGTTCAAGTGAGGTGGATGAGCTGAGATAACGCCAGGCGCGGCGTGGCGCATTATGCAGACGGCCCCGGCGTGCCAGCACCGACGCGGACCTGCCACGCCACGGAGTTGGGGAAACCGCCAAGCCTCTCACGCGAAGCCTCTCACGCGAAGCCTCGCAACGCACCGCCGAGCCCGCACAATGCGCGCCCAACACCACTCAACGCGGAGACCTCGGACATGGGCCTTTTGTTTCGCCGGGTGATCCTGGGAAGCGCCTGCCTGGCCGCCATGCACACGACGGTGCTCGCGCAAGCCGCCAGCGAGGAAGACGAGCTCGCGCTGGTGTACGGCGACAAGTCCACCATCAGCATCGCCACCGGCGCGCCGCAGGCCCTGCGCCGCGCGCCCGCCGTGGCCACGGTGATCACCGCGCGCGACATCGCCGCGATGGGCGCGACCAGCATCGACGAGGTGCTGGAAAGCGTGCCCGGCATCCACGTCAGCCGCAGCAGCAACACCTATGCGCCGCTGTACCTGATCCGCGGCATCCACAGCGAGTTCAACGCCCAGACGCTGATGCTGCTCAACGGCGTGCCGCTGACCACGCTGTTCGTCGGCAACCGCGGCCTGGGCTGGGGCGACATGCCGGTCGAGAACATCGCCCGCATCGAGATCATCCGCGGCCCGGGCTCGGCGCTGTACGGCGCCGACGCGTTCTCGGGCGTCATCAACGTCATCACCAAGACGGCCGCCGAGGTGGGCGGCACCGACATCGGCGTGCGCGTGGGCTCGTTCAACAGCCGCGATGGCTGGCTGCAGTACGGCGGGCGCCTGGGCAGCTACGAGCTGGCGGCCTACCTGCGCGTGGGCGAGACCGACGGCCATCGCGAGATCGTCGCGGCCGACCAGCAGACGCTGCTGGACGGCTTGTTCAACACCCGGGCCAGCCTCGCGCCGGGACCGATGAACGTGGGCTTCAAGGCCGTGGACGGCAGCGCCGACCTGAGCCGCGGCAAGCTGCGGCTGCGCGGCAGCTACAAGCTGCGCGACGACCTGCAGACCGGCGCCGGCGTGGCCGGTGCGCTGGACCCGGTCGGCCGCTACCGCATCCAGCGCATCACGTCCGACCTCTCCTGGACCGACATCGATCTGGGCGGCAACTGGCGCGCCACGCTGACGGCCAGCTGGCTGCACTACCAGCAGACCTTCAACGTGCCGCTGCAGCTGTTCCCGCCGGGCGCCTTCGGCGGCAGCTTCCCCAAGGGCATGCTGGGCGCGCCCTCCACCTGGGAACGCCAGCTGCGGCTGGCCGCGGTGGCGGCCTACGACGGCATCAAGGGCCACACGCTGCGCATCGGCGCGGGCCACGATGACCTGGACATGTACCGCACGCGCGAGCTGAAGAACTTCACCATCATTCCCAGCGGCCCGGCCGTGGGCCTGCCGGTACCGCTGCCCACCGGTCAGCTGCAGGAGTTCCCGCCGTCCGAGTCCTTTGTCGAGCCGCACCGCCGCACGGTCGGCTATGTCTATCTGCAGGACGAGTGGAACGTGGCCAAGGACTGGACGCTGACGGCCGGCGTGCGCCACGACCGCTACTCCGACTTCGGCCGCACCACCAACCCGCGCGCCGCGCTGGTGTGGGATGCCAACCTGGACCTCACGGTCAAGCTGCTGTACGGCCAGGCCTTCCGCGCGCCGGCCTTCACCGAGCAGTACAGCATCAACAACCCCGTCATCCGCGGCAATGCAGCACTCAAGCCCGAGCGCACCAGCACGCTCGAGGCCGCCTTCGCCTGGCAGGCCCGCGCCGACACGCAGATCAACCTCAACCTGTTCCGCTACCAGCTGAAGAACATCATCCGCACCGCCGACGCGGGCGGCGGCACGGCCCAATTCAACAACGTCGGCGCCCAGCACGGCAACGGCCTGGAGCTGGAGGCGCTGTGGGACGTGACGCGCCGGCTGCGGCTGAGCGGCAACGTGGCGCTGCAGCGCGCCACCGAGGACACCACCGGCACCGATGCCGGCTACGCACCCCGCCGTCATGCCCATGCGCGGGCCGACTGGAGCATCGCCAATGGCTGGCTGCTCAGCGGCCAGGTCAACCATGTGGCCGATCGCCGGCGCGCCAGCGGCGACGCGCGCGCGCCCATCCCCGACTACACCACCGCCGACCTCACGCTGCGCAGCGCGGTGGCCCGCGAGGCCTGGGACATTGCCTTCTCGGTGCGCAACCTGTTCAACGCCGACGCCCGCGAGCCCAGCATGGCGCCGGGCCTGGCGCTGCCGCAGGACATCCCGCTGGCGCGGCGCTCACTCTACGTGCAGCTCGCTTACCGCCTCTGATGCCTCGAAGCGCACCGGCAGGCTGCTGAAGCCGAACAGCACGAAGGACGCCAGCGGCTGGGCCGCGCGGCCCTCATCCGGCCGCAGCCGGCCGAAGCGGCGCAGCAGCGTGGCGATGGCCACGCGTGCCTCCAGCCGGCCCAGGCCTGCGCCCAGGCAGTAGTGGATGCCGTGGCCGAAGCTCAGGTGGCGGTTGGGCGTGCGCGTGATGTCGAAGCGGTCGGCATGCGGGAACACCGTCTCGTCGCGGTTGCCCGAGGCGTTGAACGTCATGACCTGCTGGCCGGCGCGGATGAGCTGGCCGCCCAGCACCACATCGCGGGTCGCGCGACGGGCGAAGAACATGAAGGGCGTGTTGAAGCGCAGCGCCTCCTCGATGGCCGACGGCAGCAGCGCGGGCTCGGCCTCCAGCCGGGCCAGCTGGTCCGGGTGGGCTAGCAGCAGCTGCAGCGTGTTGCCGATCAGGTTGGCCGTGGTCTCGAAGCCGGCAATCAGCAGCAGCCGGCAGGTGCTGGCCACCTCCTGCAGCGTCAGCTTCTCGCCGTCCACCTCGGCCGCCAGCAGACCACTGACCAGGTCTTGCCGGGGGCTGTCGCGGCGCTTGTCGATGAGGTCGGCCAGGTAGGCGTCCAGCTCGTCGACGGCCTGCGTGAACTCCGGCGCGGGCACCTGGCCCATCAGCTCCATCTCGGCGGCGCGGATGGCCGGGATGGACCACTGCTTGAAGCGGTCGCGGTCGGCCACCGGCAGGCCCAGCAGCTCGGCGATGACGGTGACCGGCAGCGGGAAGGCCAGGTCGGTGTCCAGGTCCATGCGGCCCGCGGCCTCGACGCGGTCCAGCAGTTCGTCGGTGATGGCCTGCACGCCAGGCTCCAGGTCGGCGATGACCTTGGACGTGAAGGCCCGCGCCACCAGCCGGCGGTACTGCGTGTGCCGCGGCGGGTCCATGAAGACCATCATCTTGCCGTCCGACAGGTCCGACGAGAAGGTCTTGGCATCGCCCAGCACGGTCTGGATGTCGTGGTAGCCGTAGACCTCCCAGACGCCCAGCTCGGCGTTGAAGTGCACGGGCGCGGTGGCGCGCATCTGCGCGTAATGCGGATAGGGATTCATGGTCGGGCTCAGGGTTGTGAAGCGGGCCAGCGGCGCGGGGCCGGGCCTTCGTAGGCGATGTGGTCGCAGGACAGCGGGAACACCGTGCCGGCCGGCCGCTCGGCGGCCTCGATGAAGCAGGGCGACATGCCGGCCAGGAACACCGGCACCTGGAAGTGGTGCATCTCGTCGGGCGAGAAGCCCAGATCGGCGCACAGCGCGGACATCAGCGCCGCGTAGTTCATGCGCAGCCGGGCGTCGCGGGCCACCAGCAACTGCTCGACCTGCAGCGCGATGCGCAGATGCGGCCCGCCGTCCAGCTGCAGCTCGCGGGCGATGCCCAGCACCCAGGGCAGGCGCTCGTCGACGCTGGCGATGGGCCGGCCGTAGCCGTAGATGCGCCCCTGGGCCAGCTCCGCGGCGACGAAGTCGGCCAGCGCCCCGCCCTGCTCGGTGTGGCCGCGTGCGCGGATCAGGAAGTCGATGCTGCTGACATAGGGGTGGCCGCCGTAGATGGTGGCCTCGGACATGGCCAGCGCCGCCGCGATGCCCAGCGCCGGCGTGCTGCGGGCCGAGCCCGCCAGCGCCGCCGTGCGGTTGTTCCAGAGGCGCGCGTCGGGGTAGCTGGTGCAGACCCACAGTGCATGCAGCAGCTTGACCTGCGCATCGTCGTGGTGGCGGCCGGTGATGCCCAGCACGTACAGCGCCATCCAGTCCAGGTGGCGCAGCTCGGCATGCAAGTCCTGGCCGCGGAACACCGCGCGGCTGCCGACGAAGGCCTGGCCCATGCGGGTGCTCAGCCGGTCGGCGCTGTTGACCAGCGCGTCGGGTCCGTTCATGCCGCCACTCCCGGGTCGTTCTGCAGGTCCAGCGCGAAGAACGGGAACTGCTTGTGCCCGAGCGCACGCTGCTCCAGCGCATGCGCGGCCGCACCCGGCAGGCGCAGCAGCAGGTGCAGCATCTCGCCCTGCTCAGGCGTGAAGCCCAGGTCCACCAGGGCCGCCGCGGCGACGCCGGTCAGGGCCAGGCCACGGCCGGCGGCGCGCTCCAACGCGGCCCGGCTGCCCTGCAGCCAGGGCAGGCAAGGCCCCGGGCTCAGCGGGGCCAGCACCTCCAGCGTGCGCACGACGATGCCGCTGGCGTGCGGCGCATGCATGTCGAAGCCGGGCGGGTGCTCGGCCTGCGGCCAGATGCCGGCGCGCTCGGCCGCGGGCGCGGCCAGCGCCTGCTCCCAGGCCGCCGGGCTGCGGCCGCAGCGCTCGAACCCCTGCATGGCCGCCCAGACCTCGCGCGCGCCGCCGGCGCGGCCGGCGCCGACGGACAGTGCCGCGATCAGCGCAGCAGCTGCGGTCGAACCGCCCACGCCGGCACACATGGCCGCATGCACGGCCGGGTCGCGCGGGCCGGGGTTGGCCAGCGCCACGGCCAGCCCCTCCAGCAGCCGGGCCTGCGCGGCCGACGGGGCCTCGCCGCGCAGCAGCAGGTAGAGCATGTCCACCCAGCGGGCCTGGCCCAGCAGCTCGCCGTAGACGTCATAGCCATGGCACAGCGCGCTGCGCGTGGCGAAGCGGTTGTCGGGCTCGGGCAGATCCTTCCAGATGCGGGTGCGGACCTGGGCGCTCATCGCGCCGTGCCCAGCGTGCGCATGCGCAGGTTCATGGGCGGCACTTCCTCGCCGTCGATGCGCACGTCGATCAGCGTGGGGCCGCGGCGGGCCAGCAGCGCGTCGAAGTCCAGCGCCTCCAGCTCGGCGCCCGAGCGCACCACGACGCCCGGAATGCCCATGGATTGAGCCATCAGCGCGAAGTCCACCTTGGGCAGCTGGAAGCCGATGGGCTCGGCGCCCGCCAGCCGCTGACCGTGCTTGACCATGCCCAGGGCGCCGTCGTTGAGCACCACGTAGACCACCGGCAACCCCAGCTCGGCGGCGACCGTGATCTCCTGGCCGTTCATCAGGTAGCTGCCGTCGCCGGTCAGGCAGACCACCGGACAGCGCCGGTTGGCCATCGCGATGCCCACCGCCGAGCCGATGGCCCAGCCCATGGGCGCGAAGTCCATGGTCACGCGCAGCCAGCTGGAATTGCGCGTGCGCCGCTCCTGGCCGGCGGGCAGGAAGGCATCGCCCGGCAGCCGGCCGCTGCGCTGGTCGTGCGGGGCGAGGTAGTGCACCGCCCAGGCGGCGCTGTTGCCGGCGTCGGCGACGAAGCGCGTCTGCGGCGGGCAGCGCTCGCTCAAGCACGCCATCAGCCGCTGCGGCTTGACCGGCGCGGCCTCGCTGCGCGCGGCCTGCGGGCTGTCGACCATGGCCTCGTAGGCCTGGCGCGCCACCTGCGGATGCAGGAAGGGCAGCAGCTGCGCATCCGGCCCCTTGGGCGACGGCGCCAGCAGCGCGATGAGCTGCTCGCACACCGACTTGATGTGGCCGCGCACGTGCAGCCTCGCCATGGGCGAGCGCATCAGGTTCTCGTCGCTGTCGTCCACGTGCACCAGCCGGCTGTTCAGCAGCGCGCTGGACCAGCCACCGCTGCTGAACTCGCCGAAGCCCGTGCCCAGCGCGATGACCAGGTCGGGCTCGTCCTGCAGCAGCTCGGCCGCGCTGGCATGCCCACCGAAGCCGAACACGCCGCGGAAGCGCGGATGCCGCGGGTTGACGAAGCCCTTGCCGTCGGGCGTCGTGATGAAGCGGCCCTCGGTGCGCTGCACCAGCTGCATCAGCTCGTTGGCTGCCTCGCCGCAGCCGTCGCCGATCAGCCAGACGGGCTGCCGCGCCGAGAACCGCAGCCGCGCCAGCGGGCGCACCGCCGGCAGGTCCACCAGCGCCGGCGCGCGGCGCAGCAGGCCCGCGAAATCCGGCGTTTCCACGTCGCTGGAAACCGGGGCGCGCAGGATGTCCACCGGGATGGACAGGTGGCTGGGGCCGCTGGGCGCGCGCTGGGCCTGCATCAGCGCGTTGAACAGCTTGGTGGGCAGTTGCTCGGCATGCGAGACCAGCGAGTTGTAGCGCGTGCAGGGGCGGAACATCGCTATCGTGTTGATGCCCGTGCAGCTGGACTCCTGCAGCGCGCCCTTGCCGAAGTTCTTGATCGGCGGCTGGCCGGTGATGACCAGCAGGGGCACGTTGTTGTCGTAGGCGCAGGCCACGCCGGTGATCAGGTTGGTCGCGCCGGGCCCCGAGGTGGCGATGCACACGCCCAGCCTGCCGGTCTCGCGGGCATAGCCGTCGGCCATGTAGGCCGCGCCCTGCTCGTTGCGCGCGACCACCGCCTGCGGGCCGCCGCGGCGTGCGCTGCGGGCCAGCGCGTTGTAGAGCGGCTCGATGGCGCCGCCCGGCACGCCGAACACGTATTCGACCCCCAAGGCGGCGAGGGCGTCGACGATGAGGTCGGCGGCGTCGCGCAACTCGTGCGCGGGCGTCAGGTCCAGGGGCGGGGCAACGGCGATACAGGCTTCCACGGAGCAGCAGGCAAAAGATGGCCACGGGCTGCTCTGCCGCGCTGTTCAGCGCAACACCAGTCGCCCGCAAGGCATCGGGGTTGGGACTGGTCCGCCACGGCGGACCCTCGGTTGGCCGGACAGCGGCCGCTCCTCCCCTGGCGTGTGCTTCAGGCCTCGACGAAAGCCTCGCGACATCTGGTGCCCGCCCATGCAGCGACGTGCTGCTGTGCGGTGACCGGCACTGTATCCATTTGATACATCTGCGCATCCCCGCGAATGCGGGCAGACAAGGCGTTTGCGGGCAAGGCCTGACCCCAGGCCGTGACGCAGTTCACGCGCCGACAATGCACTGCATGACCCCGTCGCAGGACCCCAAGCTGCTGCGCCGCCTGCTGCGCGCGAAGGACCGCATGGACGCCGCCTACCAAGAAGACTGGACGGTGCAGCGACTGGCCGCCGTCAGCGACGTGTCGCCGGCCCACTTCGCGCGATCGTTCAAGCAGGCCTTCGGGCTGCCGCCACACCGCTACCTGCTGACGCGCCGCATCGAGCGCGCAGTGGCGCTGCTGCGCGAGACCGGGCTGCCCGTCACCGACATCGCCTTCCAGACCGGCTGGGCGAGCCTGGGCACCTTCGGCCGCATCTTCCGTGACATCACCGGCGCCAGCCCGGGCGAGGTCCGCGAGCGCACCCGCGACCTGGCCCCCGAGCTGGGCCGCATGCCGGCCTGCGTGCTGCAGGCCGCGCAGCGCCCCGACCTCAGGACAGCAGTTTCGGAGAAGCGCCGTCGCGGGGGCGGGGCTACAAACGAAGCTCCCCAACAGGAGCAACTTCCATGATCCAAGCCATCCAGGTCGTCGGTCTCTACGTGCGCGACCAGTCCGAAGCCCTCGCCTTCTATGTCGACAAGCTGGGCTTTCGCGTGCACACCGACGTGGGCAACGGCGCCTACCGCTGGCTGACCGTGCAACACCCTGACCAGCCGGGCTTCCAACTGGGCCTGTTCCTGCCCGGCCCGCCGGTGCACGACGAGGCGACCGCGCAGGCCTTGCACGCCCTGGTCGCCAAGGGCGCAATGCCGCGCGGCCTTCGCGCAACTGAAGGCGCGCGGTGTCGAGTTCACGCAGGAGCCGGTGGAGCGCTACGGCAACGTGGACGCCGGCTTCCGCGATCCTTCCGGCAATGGCTGGAAGATGATTCAGGAGGGCCGCCCATGAAGCGGCAGTCCCACCCGCCCGAATCGGCCGGCGCGCTGATCGACCAGCGCATCGCTGCGCTGGGCGGCTGGCGCGGCCCGCTGCTGGCACGACTGCGCGCACTGCTGCTGCAGGCCGTACCCGATGCGGTGGAAGAGTGGAAATGGGACAACCCGGTGTGGTCCCGCGGCGGCATCCTGTGCACCGGCGAGGCCTACAAGGCGGTCGTGAAGACTTCCCCAAGGGCGCCGCGCTGCCCGACCCGGCCTGTTCAACGCCAGCCTGGACGGCAAGGTGCGCCGGGCCATCGACTTCCGCGAGGGTGCGTTGCTGGACGAGACGGCGCTGACAGCCTTGTTCCGGGCAGCGGCCGCCGCCAACACGTCGGGCTGATCAGGCCAGCCCCGCCTTGTCCAAACCGAAGGCCCGGTCGCGCGAGCCCGGAGCCATGCGGAAGGCCACGTTCATGCGGTTCCAGCCATTGATGGCGGCCACGCGCCAGGTCAGGTCGGACAGTTCCTGCTCGCCGAAGTGCTCGCGCGCCTCGGCATAGGCGGCGTCGGAGATGCCCTCGGGCGGGATGCGCGTCAAGGCCTCGGTCCAGGCCAGCGCCGCGCGCTCGCGCGGTGTGAACAGCGGCGACTCGCGCCAGATGGCCACGTGGTGCAGCCGCAGCTCACGCTCGCCGTGCAGCCTGGCCTGCTTGACGTGCATGTCCAGGCAGAAGGCGCAGCCGTTCAGCTGCGACGCACGGATGTCGATGAGCAGGGCCAGCGTCTCGTCGATGCGGAAGGCCTGGCTGAAGTCCAGGTACTTCTTGGCCAGGGCGGCGGATTGGTTGAAATAGTCGATGCGGGTGTCGCTCATGGTGATGCTCTGTCTTGCTTGAGGTTGAGAACGTGAGGCGCTCATCCTCAAGACGGAACAACCCGCCGGTTTGTGACCTCAGCCAGCCAACTTTCTTTCAAGGGCCTGCAGCTTGTCCGGGTTGCGCTGGATGTACATCGCGCCCAGCCGGCCCGGCTCGGGCGCGGGCGCCAGCGCGATGGTCTGCACCAGGCGGCCGCCCTGGGTGTCGTCCAGCACCAGACAGCCCGGCAGCCCGTTGACCCGGGTCGGCACCAGGCGCCAGCCGCGGCCGGCGGGCAACTGTGCAAAGGCGATGAAGACCTGGGCGATGCGCGCCCCGCCCTGCAGCGGCCGCCTCACGGCGCTGACCTTGCCGCCCCCGTCGGCCAGCATCACCGCGTCCTCCGCCAGCAGCCGCGCCAGCGCGGCGACGTCATGGCTGCGCACGGCCGTCATGAAGGCCTGCACCAGCCTGTCGGCCTCCTCCTTGGCCACCTCGCGGCGCGCATAGTCGCCCTTCACATGCCGGCGCGCGCGGCTGACCAGCTGGCGGCAGCTCGCCTCGGCGCGGTCCAGGTGGCGGGCGATTTCGTCGTAATCCAGGTCGAACACATCGTGCAGCAGGAAGGCCGCCCGCTCCAGCGGCGACAGGCGCTCCAGCGCCAGCAGGAAGGCGACGGACAGGTCTTGCGCGAACTCGGCCTGCTGCTCGGGGCCGGGAGCCCAGCCGAACAGGTCTTCGTCCTCCAGCAGCGGCTCGGGCAGCCACACGCCCACGTACTGCTCACGCCGCGCGGTCGCGGAGCGCAACTGGTCCAGGCACAGGTGGGTCACCAGCCGCGACAGGAAGGCGCCGGCATTCTGAACAACGGCTTCGTCCACCTCGGCCCAGCGCAGCCAGGCCTCCTGCACGATGTCCTCGGCTTCGGCGCGCGAGCCCAGCATGCGATAGGCCAGCGCTCGCAGCCGGCGGGCATGTTGCTGGTCGAAGCGCCGCGCACGCTCGGCGGCGGAGTCGGGGAGGTCGCTCATGCCGCTGTGACGATACAGGCCGGCATTCTGTGACGCCCGCGGCCGGGCGATCAGGGGCAGCTCAGAAACACGCCCTGCTGCGTGCAGGCACCGCGCGGACCGATCAGCAGCGGGCCGGCGCGCGTCGGCATAGAGCCGTCGCTGGTCACGCAGGTGGCGGCATTGCAGCTGCCAATCATGAGCGGCGTCTGCCATCGCAAGGGCGGCTCGGCCGGCCGTGCTGGCGGCGGCATGCGCGACGGGGCCTGGTACGCGGGCGCCGGCAGCATCCCGCTGCGCTGCGACGGCGGCGGCGACGTGGTCAGCCCGCCCAGGCAGGCATCGGCCACGCGCTGGCGCTGCGGAAACAGCCGGGCCGCGATGTCGCGCCGGCGGTCTGCATCGGCGACGCCGCCGGCCGAGGCCGCCGCCGCGGCGACCAGCGCCGCCTCGGCGTGCTCCAGGGCCTGCAGCGCTGCACGGCAGGCCGGCGTGCCCGGCAGCTCCTCCGCGGCCGCTGCGACACCGCAGGCCAGCAGCAGGGCCGCTGCCGCATGAGCCGGCATCGCGCGGCAGCGGCTGTGGCATGGGGTCGTGGATGTCATTGCGCGCCGTCTCCTGGGCCCCAGTGTGCGCCCGGCCGCGCCGGCCCCTAAAGCCCCTCGCGCGGTGTCGGGTAGCGCAGCCGCAGCCGCAGCTCGCGCTTGAGCCGGACATTGGCCAGGCGCCGCGACTCGCTCCAGAAGCTCAGCTGCATGGGGCTCAGCCGCTCGGCAGCCTGGGCGCGCGTGATGCGCTCGGGCCGCGGCAGGCCGGCCAGGTCGGCGGCGAGGTCGAAGTAGTCACCCATCAGCAGCTCGCTGTCGTCGCAGACGTTGACGGCCCGCTGCGGCAGGCCGCGCAGCAGGGCCAACACGCAGGCGCGGGCCAGGTCGTCGGCATGGATGTGGTTGGTGTAGACGTCGTCCTCCCGCCGCAGCACCGGCGTGCCGCGCTCAAGGCGCTCGCGTGGATGGCCGCCCTCGCGGTCGCGCGCATAGATGCCGGGGATGCGCAGCAGACTCACGCGCGTGCCGTGGCGGCGCCCGAAGGCGCGCAGCTGAGCCTCCGCATCCACGCGGCGGCGGGCGCGGGCGGTGGCCGGTTTCACGGCACGTGTCTCATCGAGAAAGGCGCCGCCGCAGTCGCCATAGACGCCGGTGGTGCTGGCATAGACGAGGCAGCGCGGGCTGCGGCGGCGGGCCAAGGCCCGCAGCAAGGCGGTAGTGCGCGGGTCGGTGTCGCCTTGGCCGGGCGGCGGCGCCAGATGCAGCACGGCAT
>JBKBVY010000022.1:17042-23886 GCA_046289335.1 Roseateles sp.
ACCGGCCCCGCCCCTGTCGCATTCGCGGCGGGTGGGGGCGGCATACCCCCGCGCCGCCGGCGGCCGGCGGGCCAGGGCGCCCAGCAGATGGCGGGTGCGCAGGTCGGCGTCGCCATCGCGCCCAGGCGGGGCCAGGTGCAGCACGCGGTCGGCCAGGCCGGCCAGGCGGGCCAGCGTGGCGGGGTCGTCCAGGTTGCCGACCAGCGGCACGGCGCCGGCCGCACGCAAGGCGGCGCAGCGCGCCGGGCTGGAGGTCAGCGCCAGCACGCGCCAGCGCCCGGCCAGCAGCTTGAGCACGCGCAGGCCCACGTCGCCGCAGCCGATAATCAGGAGTCGTGGGGTCATGGCAGCGGTGCACGGCCGCCCGAGGCCGCTGCCACGCCCCCTTGCGGGGCAGCGAACGAAGTGAGCGTGGGGGTCATGTGTCTGTCGGGCAAAATGCGCGCCAGTCTACGGCCCGCTTGGGGCCGCTGTTTTTTGCCATCGCCATGTCGCACCAGATCACCATCCAGCCCGCCGGCCGCGTCTACCAGACCGAGGGCGACGACACGCTGCTTGCCGCCGCCATCCGCAACGGCGTGGGCCTGCCCTACGGCTGCAAGGACGGCGCCTGCGGCTCCTGCAAGAGCAAGCTGCTCGAAGGCGCCGTGGTGCACGGCAACCACCAGCCCAAGGCGCTGTCCACCGAGGAAGAGGCCGCCGGCTTCGTGCTGACCTGCTGCGCGCGGCCGCAGACCGACTGCGTCATCGAGGCGCGCACGGTGCCGGGCGCGGGCGAGTTCCCGGTGCTGAAGCTGCCGACGCGCGTGACGACCATCGCCCGGCCCGCACCGGACGTGGCGGTGCTGACGCTGCAGCTGGCCGCCAACCAGAACTTCCAGTTCCGCGCCGGCCAGTACGTCGAGTTCATCCTGCGCGACGGTGCGCGCCGCAGCTACTCCATGGCCAATGCGCCGCACACGCTGCCGGGCCAGATCGAGCTGCACATCCGCCACATGCCCGGCGGCAAGTTCACCGACCATGTGTTCGGTGCGCTCAAGGAGAAGGACATCCTGCGCATGGAGGGCCCCTTCGGCAGCTTCTTCCTGCGCGAGGACAGCGAGAAGCCCATCGTGCTGCTGGCCAGCGGTACGGGCTTCGCGCCCATCAAGGCCATCATCGAACGCGCCCAGCACATCGGCTCCACCCGCCCCATGGTGCTGTACTGGGGCGCGCGCAAGCAGGCCGACCTCTACCTGAACGACTGGGCGGCACGCATTGCCGCCGAATGGCCCACGCTGAGCTATGTGCCGGTGCTGTCCGAGCCCGACGCGGGCTGGAGCGGCCGCACCGGCTTCGTCCACCGCGCGGTCATGCAAGACCTGCCCGACCTGTCCGGCCACCAGGTCTATGCCTGCGGCGCGCCGGTCATGGTTGATTCCGCGCAGAAGGATTTCGTCGCCCAGTGCGGACTGCCGGCAGACGAGTTCTACGCGGACGCGTTCACGTCGGAAGCGGATAAGCATTGATGTTCGAGCCGCCCTGGACCGCTCCCGCCGATGTCGTCGGCGCCCTGCAGCGCAGCGGGGAGGCGGTGCTGGCACCGGCCTCGCTGGGCGTGCTGGGCGTCAGCGCCGCCGAGCTGGACACCCTGCGCCCCTGCTGGGACGACCTGCCGCCGGACGGCTATCTGCGCGACGGCGGCCGCTACCGCTTCCGCCGGCATGGCTGCTTCATCGCCGACGGCGACACGCTGACCCTGCAACCCCACCGCGCCCACTGGCAGCCGCTGGACTACAACGCGCTGCACGGCGGCATCCAGCGCTGGTACGTGCCACTGGCGCAGGAGATGGTCGCATCGCCCGCCTGGACCGCCCTGCTGCTGGGCCTGGCGCGCATCACGTCGGCCTTCAAGGGCGAGCGCCCCTGGTACATCGAGGCCCATCCCTTCCGCATCGACACCAGCGACGGCATCGGCCGCCCGACGCCCGAGGGCGCGCACCGCGACGGCGTGGACCTGGTGGCCGTGCTGATGGTGGGCCGCCACCGCATCAAGGGCGGCGAGTCGCGCGTCTTCGAGGCCCACGGCCCGGCCGGCCAGCGCTTCACGATGACGCAGCCGTGGACGACGCTGCTGCTGGACGACGAGCGAGTCATCCACGAGACCACGCCCATCCAGCCGCTTGAGCCCGGCGAGCGCGGCTGGCGCGACACGCTGGTGATCACGCTGCGCCGCGATGGCTTCCAGGGGCCTTGACCAGGGCCCCTCGTCCGGCGTTGCAGCGCTGGACGCGCGCACGCCGGCCGGTCCCCCACGGGGACGCTGCGGCACGCGGCATTGAGCCGCATGTCGCCGCGGACGGGCCGGCTTGGGGCGGCCCGGCATCCGCGCGGCCCCAACCCCGCAGCTACTTAGAATCCCGGACGGCCACGCCAAAAGCGTGGCCGTTCTTCCATCCACACCGCCCACAAAGCGCCTCCCCCATGAACGCCACCTCCCTTTTCGGCCTGCCCGACCAGCCCGCCCACGAACGCGTGCTGCTCGCCACCGACCCGGCCACCGGCCTCAAGGCCATCCTCGCCGTGCACAGCACCGCGCGCGGCCCCGCCTTCGGCGGCTGCCGGCTCTGGCACTACGACACCGAACTCGCCGCGTTGAACGACGCGCTGCGCCTGTCGCAAGGCATGAGCTTGAAGAACGCGCTGGCCGACCTGCCCTTCGGCGGCGGCAAGGCCGTCATCCTGAAGCCCCAGGGCGAGTTCGACCGCCCCGCCCTGTTCGCTGCCTTCGGCCGCGCCGTGCAGTCGCTGGGCGGCGCCTACATCACGGCCGAGGACGTGGGCACCACCACCGCCGACATGCGCGGCATGCAGGCGGTGACGCCCTTCGTCAGCGGCATCCCGCGCGAGGGCGCCTTCGGCGGTGACCCCAGTCCCAAGACGGCCTGGGGCGTGTTCGTGGCCATCCAGGCCGGCGCCCGGCTGGTGCTGGGTCGCTCCTCGCTGGAAGGCGTGCGCGTGGCGCTGCAAGGCCTGGGCGCGGTGGGCTGGCATCTGGCCGGCTTCCTGCATCAGGCCGGCGCCCGGCTGGTGGTGGCCGACGTCGATGCGGCCAAGGTCGAGCGCGCGGTCGCGCAGTTCGGCGCGCAGGCCGTGCACGTGGCCGAGATCCTGGCGGCCGACGTGGACGTGCTGGCGCCTTGCGCGCTGGGCGCGTCGCTGAACGAGCAGACCGTGCCGACGCTGCGCGCCAAGCTCATCGCCGGCGCCGCCAACAACCAGCTCGCCACGCCGGCGGACGGCGATGCGCTGCAGCGCCGCGGCATCTGCTACCTGCCCGACTACCTGGTGAACGCCGGCGGCATCATCAGCGTGGCGCGCGAGTACCGCGGCGAGGGTGAAGAGACTGCCGTGATGGCCGAGGTCAGCAAGATTGCCGAGCGCGTGGAAGAGCTGCTGCAGCGCGTGCAGTCGGCGGACTCCACGCCGGCACGCGTGGCCGACGACTGGGCGCGCAGCAAGCTGGTCAAACTGACCTGATCTTCACGAAAAAACGCCCGGCAAGCCGGGCGTTTCTTACTCGCCGAGGTAGGCGGCCCGGACCTTGGGATCGGTCAGCAAGGCCTGACCCTCGCCTTCCATCGTGACTTCGCCGGACTCCATCACATAGCCGCGGTTGGCCAGCTGCAGCGCGCGGCTGGCGTTCTGCTCGACCAGCAGGATGGTCACGCCCTGCCGGTGGATATCGTTCACGACCTCGAAGATCTTGTCCACCATGATGGGCGACAAGCCCATGGAGGGTTCGTCCAGCAGCAGCACCTTGGGGCGGGCCATCAGCGCACGGCCCATGGCCAGCATCTGCTGCTCGCCGCCGGACATGGTGCCGGCCAGCTGCTTGGCACGCTCCTTCAGGCGCGGGAACAGCGTGAAGACCTTGTCGATGTCGGCCTGGATCTCGCCGTCCTTGCGGTTGTAGGCGCCCATCTGCAGGTTCTCGACGATGGTCATGCGCGTGAAGGTGCCGCGACCCTCGGGCACCATGACCAGGCCTTTCTTGGCCAGGTCCCAGGCGCCGCGGCCCTTGATGGATTCGCCCAAATAGCTGACGTCGCCGGCGGCGATGGGCTGCAGGCCGGTGACGGCCTTCAGCGTGGTCGTCTTGCCCGCGCCGTTGGCGCCGATCAGCGACACCAGTTCGCCCTCGCGCACCTCGAAGCTCACGCCCTTGACGGCCTGGATGCCGCCGTAGGCGACCTTCAGGCCGCTGACCTGCAGCAGGGTTTGCTTGTTCTCTGCCATGTTCTTCGTCCGCGGGGTCAATGGGGTTGGTGGCCGGCGCCGAGGTAGGCCTCGATCACCTTTTCGTTGCGCTGCACCTCGGCCGGCGTGCCTTCGGCGATCTGCTTGCCGTAGTCCAGCACCGTCACGCGGTCGCACAGGCCCATGACCAGCTTCACGTCGTGCTCGATGAGCAGGATGGTGCGGCCGTCGTTGCGGATGCGGTCGATCAGCTCGCGCAGCACCACCTTCTCGGTGGCGTTCATGCCGGCGGCCGGCTCGTCCAGCGCGATCAGCTGCGGGTCGGTGGCCAGCGCCCGGGCGATCTCCAGGCGGCGCTGGTCGCCGTAGCTCAACGTGCGGGCCTTGTACTCCGCATACTTGCCGATGCCCACATAGTCCAGCAGTTCCTGGGCCCGCGCCTTGATGGCGGCCTCCTCGGCCTTGAACCCGGGCGTGCGCAGCACGGCGCCGAGCAGGCCGGACTTGGTGCGGATGTGGCGGCCGACCATGACGTTCTCCAGCGCCGTCATGTCGGCGAAAAGCCGGATGTTCTGGAAGGTGCGCGCGATGCCGGCCTTGGCGACCTGGTGCACCGCCTGCGGCGTGTAGGGCACGCCGCCCAGCGAGAAGCTGCCGCCGTCGGGCGTGTACAGGCCCGTGATGACGTTGAAGAAGGTCGTCTTGCCGGCGCCGTTGGGGCCGATCAGACCGTAGACCTGGCCGCGCTGAATCTGGATGCCGACATCGGACAGCGCTTGCACGCCGCCGAAGCGCTTGGACGCGCCGCTGACGTTGAGGACGATGTTGTCGTGAGTGCTCATGCTCGGTCCTCCCCTCACTTGGCCGCGGGGGCAGATTTGCCATGCTCCGGCGCCGGCCACAGGCCGCGCGGGCGGATCAGCATGATGGAGATCATGGCCAGCGCCACCAGCAGCTGGCGCAGGATGGAGGCGTCGATGCGGCCGCCGGTCATCTGCTGGATGTCGCCGGCCACATAGCGCAACACCTCCGGCAGCGCCGCGAGCATCAGCGCGCCGAGGATGACGCCGGGGATGTGGCCGATGCCGCCCAGCACCACCATCGCGACGATCATGACCGACTCCTGCAGGCTGAACGACTCGGGCGACACGAAGCCCTGGAAGCTCGCGAACATGGCGCCGGCCACGCCGCCGAAGGTGGCACCCATACCGAAGGCCAGCAGCTTCAGGTTGCGGGTGTTGATGCCCATGGCCTTGGCGGCGATCTCGTCCTCGCGGATGGCCATCCAGG
This sequence comes from Roseateles sp., assembly GCA_046289335.1. Lineage (GTDB taxonomy): Bacteria > Pseudomonadota > Gammaproteobacteria > Burkholderiales > Burkholderiaceae_C > Pelomonas. The sequence continues at coordinate 22,572 of JBKBVY010000022.1, forward strand.
CGCGGCCGATACGCGACTGCTCCAGCCGGTAGCAGATGACCACGCTGACCACCACCAGCAGCAGGAACAGGTAGTAGTACAGCGTCACCGACGGCAGCGTGTAGTCACCGATCTGCCAGGACTTGCCCAGGTTGATGCCGAAGATGTGGAAGGAGTCGATCTGGCCGATGCCGCGCGGGCCGTTGGTCACGTTGAGCGGATGCTCCAGGTTGTTCAGGAACACGCGGATGATCTCGCCGAAGCCCAGCGTCACGATGGCCAGGTAGTCGCCGCGCAGCTTCAGCGTGGGCGCGCCCAGCAGCACGCCGAACAGCGCCGCCAGGCCCGCGCCCAGCGGAATGACCAGCCAGATGGGCGAATGCAGCCCGTCCGGGAAGGCGGCGCGGAAGGCCTCGAAGTTCTCGCTCAGGTGCGGGCTCGCCATCAGCGCGAACATGTAGGAGCCCACCGCGTAGAACGCCACATAGCCCAGGTCCAGCAGGCCGGCGTAGCCGACCACGATGTTCAGGCCCAGGGCCAGCAGCACGTAGAGCAGCGCCAGGTCGATGATGCGCACCGGGCCGTTGCCGAACTGCTGTGCGAACAGTGGCACGACCATCAGCGCGATGGCGGCGATCAGGAAGGTGATGAGTTTCTTGGCTTGCATGTGAAGCTCCTTCAGGCGCGGTCCGCGACGCGCTCGCCCAGCAGGCCCGAGGGCCGCAGCGTCAGCACGAGGATGAGGGCGATGAAGGCAAAGATGTCGGCATAGTGGCTGCCCAGCACGCCGCCGGTCAGCTCGCCCAGGTAACCGGCGCCGATGGCCTCGATGAGCCCCAGCAGCAGCCCGCCCACCACGGCGCCGGCCAGGTTGCCGATGCCGCCCAGCACCGCGGCCGTGAAGGCCTTGAGCCCCGGCATGAAGCCCATGGTGTGCTGCACGGTGCCGTAGTTGGCGGCCCACATCAGGCCGGCCACGGCGGCCAGCGCGGCGCCGATGACGAAGGTGGTGGAGATGATGAAGTCGGGCTTCACGCCCATCAGCCCGGCCACGCGCGGGTTCTCGGCGGTAGCCCGCATCGCACGGCCCAGCTTGGTGTAGTTCACGAGGTACATCAGCGCCGACAGGATGACCACCGTCAGGCCCAGGATCAGGCACTGCGTGACGGTGATGACCGGGCCGCCCAGGTCGAAGGGCTCGGTGGGCAGCAGCAGCGGGAACGGCTTGGGATTGGGCTTCCAGATGATCATGGCCAGCACCTGCAGCAGCAGCGACATGCCCATGGCCGTGATCAGCGGCGCCAGCCGTGGCGCGTTGCGCAGCGGCCGGTAGGCG
>JBKBVY010000227.1:0-5067 GCA_046289335.1 Roseateles sp.
GGCGTGCCCACGGTGCCGCCGCTGGGTAGCGCGGATGACCTGGCCGTGCTGATCCAGTCCTTCCGCTGCTGGAACCACTGGTTCCTCGGGCGGCGCGACGCGGCCCGGCAGGATGCCCGGCAGGCCATCGCCCGCGCGCGTGCGGGCAGCCATACGCACAGCCTGTGCTTCGCGCTCAGCTTCGCGGCGGCCATGAGCTGGACCGATCGCGACCTGGATGCACTGATGGGCTATGCGACGCAGGGCGCCCAGCTGGGGCGCCGTCATGGCTTTCCGCTGTGGCAAGGTGTCAACGAGCTGTTCCTGGCCTGGGCCGCTGCCCAGCGCGGCGAGTTGCGCGACACCGCACCGCTGAGGGCCGCGGCCGAACAGATGCGGCTGTCCTACCAGGCGGGCACCACGACGGCGCGGTGGGTCATGGCCACCACGCTGGTGCGGCTGTGTGCCTGGCGTGAGGCCGAGGCACTGCTGCGTCAGACGCTGGCCGACGCCGACGCGATGCACGACCACTACTGCCGGGCCGACCTGCTGCGGCTGCTTGCGGCCTGTGAGGGGCGCCGGGGGCGCCAGGACGAGTTGCTCGGCGAGGCTGCCGCGCTGGTTGCGCAACAGGGCGCGGTGGGCCTGATGCGTTGAGCCGTCGGCGGCGAACTTCTGTTTTCCCGAAGTCTGGTTGAACCGCCGGACGGTTCCTCAGCCTGCTGGGTGGCACCACACTGCGGGCCTTCCAACGACGGAGGTCGCCGTGATGTTCATTGCCGTTTGGGCCATCGCCCTGCTGTTGCTGGCCTGCTGGTCGGGCTTCGTGTGGGCGGCGCATGCGCTGCTGACGGCGCTGCTGACCCATGCCGGCAGCCTGGGCACGGGCGACTGGCAGCTGCCCGAGCCGCTGGCCGCCTGGCTGCCCACCGAGCTGGCGACCTGGCTGGCCGGCGCGCTGGAGACGCTGGCGCCGCAGCTGCAGGCCCTGCTGGGCTGGGTGCCGGCGCTGTCCGGCGGCGTGACCGTGCTGGGCTGGCTGCTGTGGGGCCTGGGGGCCGTGCCGCTGCTCATCCTCACGGGGCTGTGCCATGCCGCGCTGGCGACCTGGCTGCGCTCCCGTCGTGCCGCCACGCCCGGCGGCGCCCTGGCCTGAATCTCACGAGGACGCTGACATGGACAACTTGGTTGCCTTTTTGAACGCCGATTTCCTCGGCACCGCCACCTGGCTGTGGGTGGTCTTCATGGGGGTCGTCGCCGCGCTGCTGGCCTTCGACCTGGGCGTGCTGCACCGCGACCAGCACGAGATCGGCGTGCGCGAAAGCCTGCTGCTGTCGGCCGGCTACATCAGCGTGGCGCTGCTGTTCGGCGCCTGGGTGTGGTGGCAGCTGGGCAGCACCAGCGCGATGGACTACTACACCGGCTTCATGGTCGAGAAGTCGCTGTCCATGGACAACGTCTTCGTCATCGCGCTGATCTTCAGCACCTTCGCCATCCCGCGCCAGTACCAGCACCGCGTGCTGTTCTGGGGCGTGCTGGGCGTCATCGTGCTGCGCGCCATCATGATCGCGCTGGGCGCCACACTGGTGAGCCAGTTCAGCTGGGTGCTCTACCTGTTCGGCGCCTTCCTGGTGCTCACCGGCATCAAGATGTGGTTCGCGTCCGACCACACGCCCGACATCGCCAACAACGCGGTGCTGAAGTGGGTCAAGCGCCATGTGCGCGTGACCGACGGCCTGCGCGGCCAGGCCTTCTGGGTGCGTGAGCACGACCCCAAGACCGGCCGTGTGGAGCGTTTCGCGACGCCGCTGCTGCTGGCGCTGGTGGTCATCGAGTTCGTGGACCTGATCTTTGCGGTCGACTCCGTGCCGGCCATCTTCGCGATCACGACCGACCCCTTCATCGTCTACACCAGCAACATCTTCGCCATCCTGGGCCTGCGGGCGCTGTACTTCGCGCTGGCGGCCATGATCCACCGCTTCAAGTACCTCAAGTACGCGCTGGCCCTGGTGCTGGTCTTCATCGGCGGCAAGATCTTCCTGGTGGGCATCATCGGCAAGGTGCCGGCGGTGGTGTCGCTGAGCGTCACCTTCGGCCTGATCGCCGGTGGCGTGCTGGTGTCGCTGTGGAAGACGCGCGACCAGGCGGCCGTGACGAACGGGCAGGAGAAAGCCGCCTCCTAAAATTCGCCGCCCCTGACCCTCGGGGGTGTGCGCCGGTGGGCGCCGTGGCCATCTGACCGGTGGCTGCGGCGCCCACCGGTCTTTTGTTCAGGAGACCCCTTGAAGCCCGTGACCTTCGCTGCCCTGGGCAGCCTGGCCCTCGTCCTGGCCTTGTCCGCCGCGGCGCCGCTGCAGGCGCAGACTGCACCCGCCGCCACCGCCAGCCTGGAACAGATCTTCCGCGCCCAGCCCTACCGGGGCGAGAACGCCAAGGACGCCGCCTTCAGCCGCAGCGGCCGCTACCTGGCCTGGCTGTGGAGCCCCTACGGCCAGCCCGGCACCGACCTGTGGGTGCACGACACCCGCACTGGCAAGACCCAGCGGGTCACCTCGCCGCAGGTCATGGCGGCCTTCGAGGCGCCTGAAGACCTGGCGCGCTTCGACAGCAAGCTCAGGCAGCGCGACACCGAATGGGCCGAGCGCCAGGCGCGCGAGGTGGCGCAGCAGGCCTATCTGCGCGGCGAACCGGTGGACCTGGGTCAGTGGGAAGCAGCCCAGATCGAACAGCTGAAGAAAGAGCTGGCCGACAGGAAGGCGAAGGACGACGCCCAGAAGGCGCTCGACAAGGCGGAGGCCGAGGCGGAGAAGCATGCCGCCGCCGTGCTCGCCGCCCAGCGTGCCGGCAAGCCCGCGCCGCCGGCCCCGCGGAAGGCCGAGGACAGGAAGGACGACAAGAAGGACGACCAGGAGAAAGAGCTCTGGGAGCTGCGCGACGAGCTGAAGAAGAAGCTCGCCCGCGACAAGCTCAAGCCCACCGACCTCTACCCCGGCCCGGCCCAGTTCGCCTGGGCCCGCCGCGCCGACGAGCTGGTGTTCCAGTACCGCGGCGGCCTGTACCGCTGGCGCGTGGGCGACGCGGCGCCGACCGCGCTGGTCGCCACGCAGCGCGAGCTGCGCCTGGTGGGCTACACGGCCGACGACAGCGGCGTGCTCTACACCGACGAGACCCGCCTGCTGCGCGCCGGCTTCAAGCAGGGCGGCGTGCAGGCGCTCAACCGCGAGCTCATCCACCCGGACGACGCGCAGAAGAAATACAAGATTGCCGACACCGCCGTCAGCGAGGACGGCCGCTGGATGTCGCTGGTGGCCCGCGCGCCGCTGCGCGCGGCCGACGACAAGCCCGCGCCGCCGTCGCGGCAGGTCGAGATCATGAACTACGGCGAGCGCTGGGCCACCGCCAAGAAGGTCAACCGCGAGGTGTCCGACGACAAGCGCCAGGTGCCGGCCATGGCGCTCTACATCCGCCAGCTGCCCGCCGCCGGCGAGGCGCCGCGCCGCCAGCCGGCGCCGGTGTTCACGCAGGCCGGCGGCGACGTCTGGTTCGAGATGAGCGACGTGGCCTGGGCACGCGACGGCAGCCGCTACGCCTTCACGACCTGGGAGCGTGAGAAGGAGCTGCTGCGCGTCTACATGGGCCAGGCCGACGAGGCCGCCAAGCCCGAGCTGGTGCTGGAGCGCCGCGGCAACGTGGGCCATGAGGTGGTCAACGTCATCAAGCCGCGCTTCACGCCGGACGGCAAGACGCTGGTGCTGGTGCTGGACGAGGCCGGCTGGCGCCAGCCCCATGCCATCGACGTGGCAACCAAGGCGCTGCGCCCGCTGGTGCAGGGCGATTTCGAGGCCCACCAGGTGGTGGGCTTCACGGCCGACAGCAAGACCTTGTTCGTGCTGGCCAACCAGGGCGACACGGCGGCGATGAACCTGGTCCGCGTCGACATGGCCAGCGGCGCGCTGCAGGCGCTGGGTGCGGCCGGCGAGTACCACCGCGCGGCGGCGGCGTCCGAGGACGGCCGCTGGGTGGCTGCCAACGCCGGCAACTGGGCGCAGCGTCCCGAGCTCAAGCTGCTGGCCACCGACGGCAAGACCGCTGCGCGCACGCTGACCGACAGCACCGACAAAGCCTGGGCCGATCTCAAGCTGCTGCAGCCCGAGCGCTTTGCCTACACCAACCGCCATGGCGACCGCATCGAGGCCTATGCCTTCAAGCCGCCGGGCTGGACGGCGGCCGACCAGCGCCCGGCCATCGTCTACGTCTATGGCGGCCCGCTGAACGACCGCCACATCGTGGAGGTGGACAGCTTCCAGAACACCGCCTATCTGTTCGGCCAGTACATGGCGGCGCGGCACGGCTTCGTGACCATCGCCGTGGACCCGCGCGGCCACAGCAACTACGGCCGCAGGTTCTCCGGCGCCAACTGGGAGCGCCCCGGCGAGCCGCAGTCCGAGGACCTGGAAGATCTGGTCAAGCTGCTGCCCGCGCAGTTCGGCGTGGACGCCTCGCGCGTGGGCCTGAACGGCTGGAGCTTCGGCGGCTTCCAGACCCAGTACACGATGTACACCCGGCCCGACCTGTTCGCCGCCGGCATCGCCGGTGCGGGCCCGACGGAATGGGAGAACTACAACAGCTGGTACAGCGGCCGCACCATCGGCAAGGTGGACCGCAGCAAGCCCGTGCTGCGCAAGTACTCGCTGCTGCCGCTGGCCAAGGGCTTGAAGAAGCCGCTGCTGCTGGTGCACGGCATGCAGGACCCCAACGTGCTGGTGCAGGACACCATCAACGTCTACCGCGCGCTGCTGGAGTCGGGCAAGGAGTCGTTGGTGGAACTGTTCCTGGACCCGGACGGCGAGCATGCGATGGGCGGCGCGGTCAAGCCGGCCGGCTGGCATCGCAAGTACGAGGCTTTTTGGATTCGGCACCTCGGGCGCGCAGCGCCCTGACTCCTGCGGGCCGAGCGCCGGGCCGCCCCAAGCCGGCCCGCGCCGGCGATGTGCGAACGGCTCCATGCCGTGAGCATCGCCGTCCCCTTGTATGTTCCAAACTGAGCCAGCAGCCCTGAGGGCTGAAGGCCTGCGGTGTCGCGGTCGC
>JBKBVY010000228.1:0-5051 GCA_046289335.1 Roseateles sp.
CTGCCGCCGCCACGGGTGCAGGCGCCGGCAAGGCCGGGCTGGCGGGCGGCTCGGGCGCCGCGGCGGGCGCGCTGGCCGGCTTGACGGTCCACCCCTCCGCCAGCAGCGTGCGCCCTTCGGCGGGCGCAGGGGCCGGGGCCGACTTCTTCTTGAAGAAACTGAACATGGGTGGCATTTTCGCCTGTCGCCGGCAGGGGCTTTGACGGGCCTGTTTCTCGCAAACGCATGAGCGTTTGGCGTCCATAAACAAGGTGACACTGATCGAGGATCCACGCACTCCCGGTCTGCCCATGCCCGCTGTCCTGCCTGCCGCCCTGACCCACCGCACCGCCGTCTGGTTCGCCGCGCTGCTGATGTGTGCCACCGCCAGTGCGCAGGACCTGCCGGGCCAGCAGCCGCCCACCGCCGTCAGCACGCCGGCGCTGCCGCTCAAGCCCATCGTCAAGGGCGAGAAGACCTTTCTGATGTCGGCCTTCATGGCGACCTCGCAGAACAAGCTCAGCCTGTTCTCGTCCACCGACGGCGTGACCTTCACGACGCTGGGCTCCGAGGTCTACCAACCGCCCAAGGACTTGCTGCGCGACCCGTCCATCATCCGCGCGGCCGACGGCCTCTACTACATCGCCTACACGACCGACTGGAACGGCTCGACCTTCGGCATCGCCAAGTCGGCCGACCTGCGCAGCTGGACCCATGTGGCCGACGTGCCGGTCAGGCTGCCGGGCGTGACGAACGTGTGGGCGCCCGAGTGGTTCCGCGAGGCCGACGGCAGCCTGCAGCTCATCGTCAGCCTGTCGAAGAACGGCACGCAGGGCCCGTTCGGCGCCTACCTGATGAAGGCGCTGGACGCCGGCCTGACGAAATTCGCCGACCCGGTGCCCATGCAGGGGCTGCAGAACAATTTCATCGACACCTTCGTCGTGCAGCACGAGGGCCGCTACGTGGCCTTCACGAAGAACGAGACCACCAAGCACATCGAGCTGGCCACGGCGCCCAGCCTGGCAGGCCCATGGACCTTGCAAAAGACCGGCGACTGGGCCGGCTGGGGCAACTGGACGGAAGGGCCGGCGCTGGTGCCCATCAAGGGTGCCGACGGCAAGGCCGGCTGGCGCATCTACTTCGACGAGTACACGACCAAGCGCTACTGGTACTCCGACAGCTTCGACGGCTTCCAGACCTGGACACCCCGCAAGGAGCTGGGCGGCGTGTCCGGCACGGTGCGCCACTTCACCGTCATCTCCGAGGACACCGCGCAGCTAGAGCGCGCCACCGCCCCCAAGGCCAAGCCAAAGACCATCGCTTGGGACCGCCATTCGCTGATCATCGACGGCAAGCGCGAGATGATCTTCGGCGGCGAGTTCCATCCCTTCCGCCTGCCCTCGCCCAGCCTGTGGCGCGACGTGCTGCAGAAGATGAAGGCCGCGGGCCTGAACACGGTGGCCTTGTACTTCGCCTGGGGCTACCACTCGGCCAAGCCGGGCCACTACGACTTCACCGGCATCCGCAACGTGGAGCGCGTGCTGGAGATGGCCAAGGAGGAGGGCCTCTACGTCATCGCGCGCATGGGCCCCTACGTCAACGCCGAGCTGAGCGCGGGCGGCTTCCCCGGCTGGCTGCTGCGCCAGCGCGCCGAGGCCCGCACCGACGCGGCCGAGTACCAGGCCGCCACCGACGAGTGGATGACGCAGATCAACGCCATCCTGGCCCGCCACCAGATCACCAACGGCGGCGGCAACATCATTGCGTACCAGCTGGAGAACGAGCTGTTCGCGGTGAACCCCAAGAACATCCGCCACATGCAGCACCTGGCGGACAAGGCGCGGGCCGACGGCATCACCGTGCCGCTGTTCCACAACGCCGCGTCGCGCCTGCCGGACTGGACGCCCAAGAACTCCACCGCGCCCTTCGCCAACCCCGGCCCGACGGACATCTACGCCTTCGACGGCTATCCCGGCGGCGTCTGCGACGTGTTCGGCAACCCCGGCACGCCCGCTCCTGCGCCGGACTGGGGCATCTACGGCAAGAACTTCCCCAAGGTCGGGTCGCTGGCCTCGCCCAACACGCCGGGCTTCGTCGCCGAGATCGGCGCGGGCTGGTTCGACTACTGGGGCAGCAACGGCACCTACGAGTGCACGGCCAAGCGGCAAGGCCCGGGCTACCAGCGGGTGTTCTACGGCAGCAGCCTCATCAACTCGCTGACCATCCATTCCATCTACATGGCCTTCGGCGGCACCAGCTGGGGCTGGCTGGCCGGGCCGGTGGTCTACACCAGCTACGACTACGGCTCGCCGATCAACGAGAGCCGTGCGCTGCGCGACAAGGCCCATGTGCTCAAGCAGATGGGCAGCATGGTGCAGGCCGCCACGCCCGTGCTCGCGGCGCAGGACAAGGCCGAGCCGCTGGACCCGGGCAACGCCAAGGTCAGGCTCTATCACAACGTCAACAAGGCGCTGGGCACCCATGTGCTGCTGGCCCAGCACAACCACCTGGACGGCACCGCGGCCTTCGGCTTCCAACTGACCACGCGCGACGGCAGCTATGCCATCCCGCAAGCGGGCAAGCTCACGCTGACCGGCCAGGACGCCAAGATGCTGTTCGCGTCCTATGCGATGGAACGCCAGCACCTGGTGTATTCCACGTCGGAGATCCAGACCCACCTTCAGCAGGGCCCACGCGACCTGGCACTGCTCTACGGCCGTGATGGCGACGACGGCGAAACCGTGCTGCGCTTCTCCAGCAAGCCCACAGTGAAGTTCCTGCGCGGCAACGCGCAGGTGGCCTGGGACGCCAAGACCGGCGACCTGCGCCTGAACTACCAGCACAAGGGCCTGATCGAAGTGCTGATCAGCGGCGGCGGCCGCGCGCCGCTGTTGCTGCTGCTGGCCGACGAGAAGACCGGCTGGGAGTTCTGGCGGCTAAAGGCCGGCGAGCAGACGGTGCTGGTGCGCAGCCCCGCACTGGTCCGCAGCGCCGCCGTCGACGGCAAGACGCTGGCGCTGACCGGCGACACGACGCAGCCGAGCACGCTGCGCGCCTGGGTGCCCGACGGCATCACGGCCTTGCGCTTCAACGGCCAGGCGCTGGCCGCGAGCGCGCAGGACCAGAGCCTCGTCGCCCGCGCCACGCTGCCGGGCCCTGTGGCCGTGCAGCTGCCCGACCTGATGCAGCAGGCCTGGACGCGCCGCTTCGACTCGCTGGAAGCCGACCCCAAGTTCGACGACAGCACCTGGCGCAAGGCGGATGCCACCGTCTCGGCCGCCAACGTCTACACCGCCACCGACAAGGGCCAGCCGGTGCTGGCCATGAGCGACTACGGCTTCCACACCGGCGACGTCTGGTACCGCGGCCGCTTCACGACCACCGCCACCCAGCCGCTGCAGCTGGAGCTGTTCTTCGGCGGCGGCGGCGCCGGCATGATCCAGGTCTGGGTGGACGGCCAATTCATCGGCCAGCAAGACCTCGACACCGGCCGCCCCTTCCCCGAGACCACCGACACCTTCCACGCGACGCTGAAGAACCTGGCGCCGGGCGAGCATGTGATCGCCGTCGTCGTGCGCAACAACGCCCACAACTGGGACTTGTTCGCCGACGACGTGCACAAGGAAGCCCGCGGCCTGATCTCGGCGTCCCTCACGCCCAAGGGCGGCACGCGCTTCGGCACGCCCATCGCGTGGAAGATCCAGGGCAACAAGGGCGGCGAGGACATCGCCGACCTGGTGCGCGGCCCCAAGAACAACGGCGGCCTGCATGGCGAGCGCATGGGCTGGCATCTGCCCATAGACCCGGCCAAGCCGCAGGACGGCTGGAGCGCCACGCAAGCCAGCGCCGCACCGCCCGCGCCCGGCACCTACTGGCTGCGCACGAACTTCAAGCTGGACCTGCCGCCAGGCCACGACGTGCAGCTGGGCCTGGCCTTCGGCGACACGACCAAGCCGCGCTCCGAGCGCGAGAACCGCGCGCTGATCTTCGTCAACGGCTGGAACCTGGGCCAGTTCATCGCCCACATCGGCCCGCAGCGCGTCTTCGTGCTGCCGCCCGGCATCCTGAACCCCAACGGCGACAACACGCTGACCCTGGCCGTGACGACCGACGGCCACAAAGACAACGCGCTGGAGCCCGTCAAGCTGGTGCCGCTGGCCGTGGCGCGCGGCGGCGTGCCGCTGGAGCCCGTGCCCCAGCCGCGCAACCTGCAGCGCTGATCTCACACCCCAAGCAGTACCCGAGAGACAACACCATGTCCCAACAGATCCTCAAGCCCGTCGACTCCTCCAAGATCCACCCGCTGCTGGCCCACCACACGGCCCACCTCGGCGCGGACCGGGACGACATCCGCGGCGCCATCGACCGGCTGATCCACAACCTGATCCACATCGAGGACAAGGACGGCAAGTTCCTGCTGCGCCTGGCCGACGGCCGCGTGCTGGACACCAAGGGCTGGAACGGCTTCGAGTGGACCCACGGCGTGGGCCTGTACGGCGTCTACAAGGTCTGGGAGCTGACCGGCGACCCCAAGGCCTGGGACATCATGACCAGCTGGTTCGAGGCACGCTTCGCCGAGGGCATGCCCAGCCGCAACATCAACACGGTGGCGCCCTTCCTGACGCTGGCCTACCTGTTCGAGCGCACCGGCGAGCGCCGCTACCTGCCCTACATCGACCGCTGGGCCGAGTGGGTCTACCACGACCTGCCGCGCACCGAGGAAGGCGGCTTCCAGCACATCGTCTACAACAGCGTGAACCACCAGCAGCTGTGGGACGACACGCTGATGATGTCGGTGCTGCCGCTGGCCAAGTTCGGCCTCTTGCTGAATCGGCCGCACTACGTCGAAGAGGCCAAGCGCCAGTTCCTCGTGCACATCAAGTACCTCTCGGACCGCAAGACGGGGCTGTGGTTCCATGGCTGGACTTTCGAGGGCCGCCACAACTTCGCGAACGCCTTGTGGGCACGCGGCAACTCGTGGGTCACCATCGTCATCCCCGAGTTCATCGAGCTGCTGAACCTGCCCGAGGGCGACGCCTTCCGCCAGCACCTGGTCTCAACGCTGGAGGCCC
>JBKBVY010000229.1:0-5041 GCA_046289335.1 Roseateles sp.
CGCCCTCGGCCAGCTTGACCAGGCGCAGCCGGCCGCGGCCGGGGTCGGCATAGCGCAGCACGGTGGCGTCGTCCAGGCCCAGCAGCGTGCTCAGCTGGGCGACCAGCGCGGGCGCGGGCGCGTCGGCGCTGGCGGCCTCGAAGGCCCAGCCGGCCAGGCCCGCGCGGCCCGGCTGGGGCAGGCAGTGGGCATAGCCGAACTGCGGCATCAGTGCGCGCAGCGCGGCGCGCAGCGCGGCGCCTTGCTCGGGCGCCACCCAGGCGCAGGCGCTGAGGCGCCAGGGCAGCTCGACGGGCTCGATGGCCACCGCGCTGAACTTGAGCTCGGGCTGGCGCGAGTCGGGGCAGAAGGCGCCCTGGGTGACGGCGTTCACGCCCAGCTGGGCGCCGACGAACTCGTCGCCCCAGTGCATGGCGATGTCGGCACCGGCGGGGGCGATGTTGGCGTCGCGCTGCAGCGGCAGCACCAGCTCGCCGCGGGCGGAGCGCACGCGCAGCAGCCGGCCGTCGTCCCAGCCGTGGCGGGCCGCGTCGTCGGGGTTCAGGCGCAGCAGCGGCCGGCCTTCATGGGCGAACAGGCCCGGCACGCTGCCGCTGCGGCTCATGCCGTGCCACTGGTCGCGCATGCGGCCGGTGGTCAGCGCGAAGGGGCGCTGGGCGTCGGTGGTCTCGGCCGGCGGCAGGTAGGGGCGGGCGATGAAGCGGGCGCGGCCGTCGTCGGTGGCGAAGCGGCCATCGGTGTAGAGCCGCGGCGTGCCGGCGTCGACGAACGGCCATTGCTGCGGGCCCTGGGCGTCCAGCAGCGCCCAGGACAGGCCGGTGATGTCCAGGTCGCGGCCGCGCGTGGCCTCGCGGTGCTCCAGCCACAGGGCTTCGGCGCTGTCGGCGGTGATGCGCGGCGCGCGGCCCAGGCCGGCGTCGATGAGGGCGGCGATGTCGCGCACGATGCGCCAGTCGGCCCGCGCCTCGCCGGCCGCGGGCACGGCCGCGCGCACGCGGCTGATGCGCCGCTCGCTGTTGGTGACCGTGCCTTCCTTCTCGCCCCAGGTGGCGGCGGGCAGCAGGTAGTCGGCGTACTTGGCCGTCGCGGTGTGGGCGAAGGCTTCCTGCAGGATGACCAGCTCGCAGCGCTCCAGCGCGCGGCGCACGGTGGCCTGGTCGGGCAGGGACTGGGCGGGGTTGGTGCAGGCAATCCAGATCGCCTTGATCTCGCCGCGGGCGGCGGCCTCGAACATCTCCACCGCGGTGTGGCCGCGCTGGTTGGGCAGGTCGCGAGTCGGGTCCAGGCCCCACAGCGACGCGATCTCGGCCCAGTCCTCGGCCTGGCCGGGGTCGCGGTGGCCGGGCAGCAGCGTGGCCATGCCGCCGCTCTCGCGGCCGCCCATGGCATTGGGCTGGCCGGTCAGCGAGAAGGGGCCGGCGCCGGCCTTGCCGATCTGGCCGGTGGCCAGGTGCAGGTTGATGAGGGCCGTGTTCTTGGCCGTGCCGCTGCTGCTCTGGTTCAGGCCCTGGCAGTACAGGCTGAGGCTGGCGGGCGCGGTGGCAAACCATTCGGCGGCCTGCCAGATCTGCGCCTCGGACACGCCGCAGACGGCCGCGGCGCGGGCCGGTGTCCAGTCGGCTACCAGGGCCTGGACGGCGTCGAAGCCGGTGGTGTGGCGGGCGATGAAGTCGCCGGCCGTCCAGCCGCGCGCGATGCAGGCGTGCAGCAGGCCGTGGCACAGGGCCACGTCGGTGCCGGGCGCGATCTGCAGGTGCAGGTCGGCCAGCTCGGCCGTCTCGGTGCGGCGCGGGTCGATGACGATGAGCTTGTGGCCGGGCCGGGCCGCGCGTGCGGCCTCCAGGCGGCGGAACAGGATGGGATGGGCCCAGGCCGGGTTGGCGCCGCTGACGAGGATGCAGTCGGCCTGCTCGATGTCCTCATAGCTGCAGGGCGGCGCGTCGGCGCCCAGCGACTGCTTGTAGCCCACCACGGCGGAGCTCATGCACAGCCGCGAGTTGGAGTCGATGTGCGGCGTGCCGATGACGGCGCGGGCCAGCTTGTTGAAGGCGTGGTAGTCCTCGGTCAGCAGCTGGCCGGAGATGTAGACGGCAATGGCCTGCGGCCCGTGGGCGGCGCGTATGGCCAGCAGCTGGTCGGCGATCTCGCGGTTGGCCTGATCCCAGGCGATGGCCTCGGGGCGGGCGCCGCGGGCCGCGCGCTTCTGGGGCTGCAGCAGGCGCTGCTGCTGCAGCACGACCGGCGTGGCCGTCAGGTGCAGGTTGCTGCCCTTGGTGCAGAGCCTCCCGAAGTTGGCCGGGTGGTCGGGGTCGCCGCGCACGCCGGTGATCTGCGCGCCGTCATGCTCGATGACGACACCGCAGCCGACGCCGCAGTAAGGACAGGTTGATCTTGTCTCGTTCATGTTCTTCTGACTCAGGCCGTGGCCAGCTGGCGGGCGAACTGGCCGGTGACCGTCTCCATGACGGCCAGCAGGTTCTCGCTGGCGATGAAGACGTCGCTGGCCGCCTGGGCGCCGGGGGCGGCGCTGCGCAGCGCGCTTTGCAGGAACACCCACTGGCCCTGGGCCAGCGCCAGGTTGTCGCGGATGGCGGGCGTGGCGTTGGGCGCGCTGGCCAGCGTCTGCATGGCCTGCTCGAACTCGCGGCTGGCCTTGGCGGTCTCGCGCTGCACGACCTCTGGCCGCGCGCCGTGCTGGCGCGCCAGGAAGTACAGCGCCAGCCGCTGCGACAGCATGCGCTGCCGGCCCGACAGGTTGACCAGCCAGGCGGTGGCAGTGCCGGAGCGCTCCTGCAGCTGCGCGGTGGCCAGCTGGGCCAGGCTCAGCACCTCTCCGGAGCGCTTGAGCAGCTCGTCCACCTGCGCGCGCGCCGGCGGGCGCTGCAGCAGCGCGCGGTAGTCGGCAAAGCGGTTCAGCAGCGCGCGGTAGCTGCCGGCGATCTCGGGCGTGGGCGCAAAAGCCAGCAGCTCACCCAGCTGGCGCTCGAAGCGCTGGGCGCTGTCGTCCAGCACCTGGCGGGCGCGCTCGCCGAGCCCGGGCTGCAGCTGGGCCAGCCAGGCCTTGCCCATGCGCTGGCTGAGCATGCGCTGGGCGCCGGCCTTGTCGATGGCCTCACCCAGCTGGGCGATGCGGGCCTGGGCGGAGGATGCGCCGCCGGCCAGCAGCAGGCCGGTGATCAGCAGGGAGCGCCTGTGCATCGTCGTCATGCGCAGGCCCCTTCGGTCGCATAGGCCTCGCCGAACATCAGGCGGTCACGGATGGCGGAGATGTCGCGCTTCTCGCGCAGCAGCCGGAAGTACCAGCCGCCGTCGGCGGTGTCGCCGTACAGGCAGGCGCCCACCAGCCGGTCGCCCTGGATGACCAGCTTCTTGTAGACGCCGCCGGCCGGGTCGTCCAGCACGATGGCCTCGGTGCCGGCGCCGCCGGCGAAGTTGCCGGCCGAGAACAGGTCGATGCCGGTGACCTTGAGGCGGGTCGCGACCTGCGAGCCCAGATAGCGGCCGATGCCGACCTGCGCCAGATGCGTGGCCAGCACCTGGCCCTGCTCGAACAGCGGTGCCACCAGGCCGTAGGCGATGCCGCGGTGGGCCGCGCATTCGCCCACCGCGTAGATGCGCGGGTCGGTGACGGTCTGCAGCGTGTCGGTGACGACGATGCCGCGGTTGCACAGCAGACCGGCGCTCTCGGCCAGCGTGGTGTTGGGGCGCACGCCGGCGGCCATGACGACCAGCTCGGCCGGCAGCTCCACCGTCTTTCCGTCGGCCGGCTGCAGCTGCACCGCGCGCACACGGCCGTCGGCGTCGCCCAGCAGCGCCTGCGTCTGTGCGCCCAGGCGGAAGTCCAGGCCGCGCGCCACCAGCGTCTGGCGCAGCAGGTCGGCGGCATGGCTGTCGAGCTGGCGGTCCAGCAGCGCGCCGCCCAGGTGCACCACGGTCACCTGCATGCCGCGCAGCATCAGGCCGTTGGCGGCCTCCAGGCCCAGCAGGCCGCCGCCGATGACCACCGCATGGCGGTACTTGCCGGCCGCGTCGATCATGGTCTGCGTGTCGGCGATGTTGCGGTAGGCGATCACGCCGTCCAGCTCGCGGCCCGGCACGGGGAGGATGAAGGGGTTGGAGCCGGTGGCGATCAGCAGCCGGTCGTAGGCGGCCGTGGTGCCGTCCGCGGCGACGACGCGGCGGTGGCGGCGGTCGATCTGCGTGACGGTCTTGCCCAGGTGCAGCGTGATGCCGTGCGCCGCGTACCAGTCCAGCGGGTTCAGCACGATCTCGTCCAGCGTCTGCTCGCCGGCCAGCACCGGGCTGAGGAGGATGCGGTTGTAGTTGGGATGCGGCTCGGCGCCGAACACGGTGATGTCGTAGAGGTCGGGCGCGATCTTCAGCAGCTCCTCCAGCGTGCGCACGCCGGCCATGCCGTTGCCCACCATCACGAGTTTCAACTTCCTCTTCATGCGGCACTCCTGGTCCGTCCCTTGCATCGCAAGCGATGTGCCAGCGAAGAAGCTGGCCTCCAGACCGGCCGCAGCGTGAAGAATCGCATGCGGCGCCCCACGCCGAAGCGTTGTCGAGCCCGGCGCGGGTGCACTCACCCCTGAATTGCACCAACTGCGGGATCGTCGCCGCCGGTGATCCACTCCCATCCATGCGCTTCGAACTCGACACCGGCCTGTCCAGCCTGCAGGGCAAACGCACGCGCAACGAGGACTTCGCGGGCGTGCAGGCGCCGCAGCTGCACGAGGCCGAGCGCGGCTGGGTGGCGGCGCTGGCCGATGGCGTCAGCGGCAGCGAGAGCGGCGACGGGCTGATGGCGGCGCAGACCTCGGTGATGAGCCTGCTGCGCGACTTCCATGCCGTGCCGGCGGACTGGGATGCCAGCGTCGCGCTGGACCGGCTGCTGGGCCACCAGAACGCCTGGCTGGCCGCCCACAACCGCCGCCCCGGCCCGGACGGCCAGCCGCGCGAGGCGCTGACGACGCTGACCGCCATCGCGCTGCGCGGCCGCCGCTACGCGCTGGCCCACATCGGCGACAGCCGCGCCTGG
>JBKBVY010000230.1:0-5006 GCA_046289335.1 Roseateles sp.
GGCGGATGCGCTGGAGGCCGTGGCCGGCGCCTTGCCCAGTGCGGCTGAGCGGCTGCGCGACGACGGCAGCAGCGAGCGCGTGGCGCCCGAGGCGCTGCGTCCTGGCGAGCGCATCCGCGTCGCCGCGGGCGAGGCCTTCGCCGCCGACGGCCTGGTGCTGGAGGGGCAGGGCTGGGTCAACGAGGCGCTGCTGACGGGCGAGTCCGCACCGGTGGTCAAGGCCGCGGGCGACGCGGTCGTGGCCGGCAGCATCAACCTGGACGGACCGCTGGTCGTGCGCGTGCAGCGCGTGGGCGCGGACACCACGGCCCAGGGCATCGTGCGCCTGATGCAGCAGGCCCAGAGCCAGCGGCCGCTGCTGCCCGGTGTGCTGGAGCATGTGGCCGCCGGCTTCACGGCCGTCGTGTTGTTGCTGGCGCTGGGCGCCGGCCTGGCCTGGTGGTGGGTGGAGCCCTCGCGCGCGCTGGCCGTCGCGGTGGCCGTGCTCATCGTCACCTGCCCCTGCGCGCTGACGCTGGCCGCGCCCGCGGCCTGGCTGACGGCCAGCGGCGCGCTGGCGCGGCGCGGCCTGCTGCTGGCCGACCTGTCGGCGCTGGAGCGGCTGTGCGCGGTCAACACCGTGGTGTTCGACAAGACCGGCACGCTCAGCGAGCAGCGGTTGCAGCTGCGCCGCCACTGGGCCGAGGGCGGCGATGCCGATGCGCTGCTGGCCAAGGCCCGAGGCCTGGCGGCCTGTTCGCGCCATCCGCATGCGCGTGCGCTGGCCGACGACCGCGAGGCCGGCCGCTGGGCTGACGTGCGCGAACTGCCGGGGCGTGGCGTGCAAGCCCATGATGCCGACGGTCGCCTGTGGCGGCTGGGCGCGCCGGGCTGGGTGAGGGCGCAGCCCGACGCCGATGCGCGCCTGGCCTTCGGCTGCGACGACTGCGTGCTGTGGCTGGACCTAGCCGAGGCGCCGCGTGCCGATGCGGCCGAGGCGGTGGCGGCCCTGCGTGCGGCCGGCCAGCGCGTGCGGCTGCTGTCCGGCGACCAGCCGCAGGCCGTGGCGCGCATGGCGTCGGGCTTGGGCATCAGCGACTGGCAGGCCGGCGCCACGCCCGCATCCAAGCTCGCGGCGGTGCGCGCCTGGCAGGCCGACGGTGAGACCGTGCTGATGGTGGGCGACGGCATCAACGACGCGCCGGTGCTGGCCGCCGCGGACGTGCGCATCGCGATGGGCGAGGGTGCCATGCTGGCGCGCAGCACGGCGGACGCGCTGCTCGTGTCCGACCGGCTGATGGCCCTGCCGCAAGCCCTGACCCTGGCGCACAAGACGCGCCGCGTGCTGCGCCAGAACCTGGCCTGGGCAGCGCTCTACAACCTGGCCTGCGTGCCGCTGGCCCTGGCCGGTTGGTTGCCGCCGCTGGCCGCCGGCATCGGCATGGCCGCCAGCTCGCTGCTGGTCGTGCTCAACGCGCAAAGGCTCAATCGCTGATGGACATCCTCTACCTGCTCATTCCCTTCTCGGTGGTGCTGGTGCTGCTCATCGTGGTCGTTTTCGGCTGGGCGGTGAACGCCGGCCAGCTCGACGACCTCGCCCATGAGGGTGAACGCATCCTGGTTGACGAGGATCAAGGCGTCTAGGCCGGCCGGCGCGAAGAATCGTTCGCATCAGACTGAAGGAGTCGCGATGGCGAACGAAAAGGCCCTGGCCACCACCGGGGCGATGTACGAGGACGGACCGGTGCGCGCGTTTGCGCTGGCTGCGGTCCTGTGGGGGGTGGTGGGCATGCTGGTGGGTGTGCTGATCGCTGCCCAGCTGGCCTGGCCCGAGCTGAACTTCGGCATTCCCTGGCTGAGCTACGGCCGGCTGCGCCCGCTGCACACCAATGCGGTGATCTTCGCGTTCGGCGGCTGCACGCTGTTCGCCACCAGCTATCACGTGGTGCAGCGCACCGGCCAGGCCCGGCTGTTCTGCCCCAAGCTGGCGTGGTTCACGTTCTGGGGCTGGCAACTGGTCATCCTGGCCGCCGCCATCACGCTGCCCTTGGGCTACACCTCCGGCAAGGAGTACGCCGAGCTGGAATGGCCCATCGACATCCTGATCGCCGTCGTCTGGGTGGCCTATGCGGTGGTGTTCTTCGGCACGGTGGGCACGCGCAAGGTGCGCCACATCTATGTGGCCAACTGGTTCTTCGGCGCCTTCATCATCGCGGTGGCGCTGCTGCACATCGTCAACAGCGCGGCCATTCCGGTCGGGCTGCTGAAGAGCTACTCGGCCTATGCCGGCGTGCAGGACGCCATGGTGCAGTGGTGGTACGGCCATAACGCGGTGGGCTTCTTCCTGACCGCGGGCTTCCTCGGGATGATGTACTACTACATCCCCAAGCAGGCCGAGCGCCCGGTCTACAGCTACCGGCTGTCCATCGTCCACTTCTGGGCGCTGATCTTCACCTACATGTGGGCGGGCCCGCACCACCTGCACTACACCGCGCTGCCCGACTGGGCGCAGAGCATCGGCATGCTGTTCAGCCTGGTGCTGCTGGCGCCCAGCTGGGGCGGCATGATCAACGGCATCATGACCCTCAGCGGTGCCTGGCACAAGCTGCGTGACGACCCCATCCTGAAGTTCCTCATCGTGTCGCTGTCGTTCTACGGCATGTCGACCTTCGAGGGCCCGATGATGTCCATCAAGACGGTCAATGCGCTGTCGCACTACACCGACTGGACGGTGGGCCATGTGCACAGCGGCGCGCTGGGTTGGGTGGGCCTGGTGTCCATGGGCTGCCTGTACCACCTGATCCCACGCATGTACGGCCGCACGGAGATGTTCTCCAAGCGCGCCATCGAGCTGCACTTCTGGATCGCGACGCTGGGCATCGTGCTCTACATCGCCGCGATGTGGATTGCCGGCGTCATGCAAGGCCTGATGTGGCGCGCGGTCAACCCCGACGGCACGCTGGTCTACACCTTCGTCGAGAGCGTGAAGGCCACCTGGCCCTTCTACGTGATCCGCCTGGCCGGTGGCCTGCTCTACCTGGGCGGCATGGGCATCATGGCCTGGAACGTGGTGAAGACCATGCAGGCTGGCTCGCCGCAGCAGGTGCGCATCCCCGCCCCCGCGATGGCCCACGCCTGAGGAAAGAACATGAGTACCCACAACCAAGCTGTCACCGGTCACCAGCGCATCGAGACCAGCAACTTCCTGATGATCGTGCTGGTGCTGCTGACCGTGCTGGTCGGCGGCATCGTCGAGATCGTGCCGCTGTTCTTCCAGCGTTCGACCACCCAGGCCGCGCCCGGCCTCAAGCCCTACACGCCGCTGCAGCTCGCCGGCCGCGACATCTATCTGCGCGAGGGTTGCTACAACTGCCACTCGCAGATGGTGCGCCCGCTGTTCGCCGAGACGCTGCGCTACGGCCACTACTCCACGGCAGGCGAGTTCGTCTACGACTACCCCTTCCAGTGGGGCAGCAAGCGCACCGGCCCGGACCTGCACCGCGTCGGCGGCCGCTACAGCGACGACTGGCATCGCATCCACCTGAACAACCCGCGCGACCTCGTGCCCGAGTCCAACATGCCGGCCTACCCCTGGCTGTCCACCACGCCGGTGGACGCCGCCGGGCTGCCGGCCCGCCTGTCGGCCATGCGCACCCTCGGCGTGCCCTACACCGACGACCAGATCAAGTCGTCCGCCCAGGAGGTGGCCGGCAAGACCGAGATGGACGCCCTGGTGGCCTATCTGCAGGTGCTCGGCACCGCGCTCAAGTAAGGAGCCCTCGACATGGGCATCAATGAACTCCGTGTGGCCGTGACGCTGCTGTCGCTGGCCGTCTTCATCGGCATCGCGGTCTGGGCCTGGCGCGGCCGCTTCGAGGCCGCATCGCAACTCCCGCTCGAAGGAGACGAGGCATGAGCGACTTCTTCTCCAGCGGCTGGTCCGTCTTCATCGCGGCCGCCACCGTCCTGGGCCTGCTCGCCTGCGCGGTGCTGCTGTTCATCGCCAGCCGCCGCCAGGTCATGGCCAGCGACAACACCACCGGCCATGTGTGGGACGAGGACCTGCGCGAGCTGAACAACCCGCTGCCGATGTGGTGGATGGGCTTGTTCGTGCTGACCATCGTGTTCGCCGGCATCTACCTGGCCCTCTATCCGGGCCTGGGCAGCCAGGCCGGCAAGCTGGGCTGGACCAGCCTGGGCGAGCATGCCAGCGACACGGCCAAGGCGCGGGCCACGATGGCGCCCGTCTATGCCAGCTTCAGCGCCATGGCGCCCGAGGACCTGGCGCGCGACCCCAAGGCCCACGCCATCGGCGAGCGCCTGTTCGCCAATAACTGCGCGCAATGCCATGGCGCCGATGCCAAGGGCTCCAAGGGATTCCCCAACCTGACCGACAAGGACTGGCTGTGGGGCGGCACGTTCGAGGCCATCAGCGAGACCATCACCAACGGCCGCGTGGGCGTCATGCCCCCCATGGCCGCGGCGGTGGGCGGCAGCGACGACGTGCGCAACGTCGCCCACTACGTGTTGTCGCTGTCCGGCAGCCCGCACAACCCGCTCTATGCGCAGCTGGGCCAGCCCAAGTTCAGCGCCTGCGCGGCCTGCCATGGCGTGGGCGGCAAGGGCAACCCGGCGCTGGGCGCGCCGAATCTCTCCGACAAGATCTGGCTGCACGGCTGGGGCGAGCAAGCCATCGTCGCGATGATCAACGGCGGCAAGCACAACCAGATGCCGGCGCATGCCGAGCGGCTGACGCCGGAGCAGATCCGCGTGCTGTCCGCCTACGTCTGGGGCCTGTCGCAATCGCAGAACGTGGCAGCGGCCGCTCGATGACCTCTCCATGACCGCTCCGACCACGCCCGGCAAGGGCGACGCCACCGCCGTCATCCGGCTGTACCGCTCCGAGGACAAGATCCAGCCCCGGGCGGTGGATGGCTACTTCGCTCGCTGGCGCTGGGCGCTGGTGGTGCTGACGCAGCTGGTGTTCTACGGCCTGCCCTGGCTGAGCTGGGGCGACCGCCCCGCCG
>JBKBVY010000231.1:0-4983 GCA_046289335.1 Roseateles sp.
TGCGCCCGTCGCGCGCCGCGTTCGGCGCCGTGCTGGCCGAGGTGGGCGACACGCTGGGCGAGGCCGAGGCCGCCGCGCTGGGCGCACGCGCCGGCGAGCGCCTGCTGGCCACGCCGCTGAACCCCGGAGGTGGCGCATGAGCGATCCCATCGTCATCACGCCCGAGGGCGACGGCCTGCGCCTGGCACTGGCCGACGGCAGCGCCTCGCTGCGCCTGCTGCCGCGGCTGGGCCTGGTGCTGCCGCGCTACCACTTCCACGTCGGCCGCGTCGTGCATGCGGCGCAGGAGCTGGGGCTGTTCCGCGTACAGACCACGCTGCTGCTGGGCAACGACCTGACCGGCCAGGCCGAGCTGTGCGACTTCCAGGCCGCGCCGGCGCTGGACGCCACCGGCCAGACCGCGGCCTGGCGCGCGCTGATCGCCGCCGCGCTGGACCAGCTGGCCGCACGGCCTGGCGAGGCCCCGCCGGCCGTCATCGCCGAGCTGCCGGGCTGGCGTGATGCAGACGGCACCGCGCCGTTCTGGCAGGCGCTGGGCGCGCGCTTCTACCGCGGCGACCCGGGCCAGGCCCAGCAGCGGCTGGGCGATGCCTGGCGCAGCCACCTGGCGGCGCTGCTGCCGCGCCAGACCATCTACCTGTCCTTCCTCGACGAAGCGGCCCAGGCCCGGCTGGGCCAGCCATCCGAGGCCGCAGCGCCGCTGGCCCAGGCGCTGGCCGAGGCCGGCTTCGAGGTGTCGGACCATGTCCGCATCGACGATGGCGGCCCCGTGCTGAGCCGGCGCCGCATCGCCCGCGCCTGAAAAAAACCCTTCGGCCGCGCAGCGGACCGAAGGGTGGAATCCACCGCAGGTGGGTGGAGGAGACAAGCGAAGAAGGCCTGACCTTACCCCGGCAAAGCGCTCAGAACCACTCAACCGCGTGAGCGAAAGTGAGTGCCGTCATGGTCAGGCCCTACAGTGCGCGGCGTCGCGCCCGCTGCCCACCCCATGACGCCCCCTGCCGCGCCCATCCCCTTCCGCGAGGCCCTGCGCTTCTGGCTCAAGCTGGGCTTCATCAGCTTCGGCGGGCCGGCCGGTCAGATAGCCACCATGCACACCGAGCTGGTGGAGCGGCGGCGCTGGATCAGCGAGAAGCGCTTTCTGCACGCGCTGAACTACTGCATGCTGCTGCCCGGCCCCGAGGCCCAGCAGCTGGCCACCTACATCGGCTGGCTGATGCACCGCAGCTGGGGCGGCATCGTGGCCGGCGCGCTGTTCGTGCTGCCGTCGCTGCTCATCCTGATCGCGCTGTCCTGGGTCTACATGGCCTGGGGCCAGCAGCCGCTGGTGGCCGGACTGTTCTATGGCCTGAAGCCGGCCGTGACGGCACTGGTCGCACATGCGGCCCATCGCATCGGCAGCCGCGTGCTGAGCAACGGCTGGCTGTGGGGCATTGCCGCAGCCGCCTTCGTGGCCATCTTCGCGCTGGACCTGCCCTTCCCGCTCATCGTGGGGGCGGCCGCACTCATCGGCCACATCGGCGGCCGGCACGCGCCGCAGCGCTTTGTCCTCGGCGGCAGCCATGGCGCCGGCGGGCCGGGGCCGGGGCCGGGGCCGGGGTCGGGCCCGGCCGTCATCGGCGACGACACGCCCACGCCGCCCCATGCCCGCTTCAGCCGCCGCCGGCTGGCCTGGGTGCTGGGCATCGGCGGGGGCCTGTGGGCCGCTGCGATGCTGGCGCTGGTGCTCACGCAAGGCCTGCCGGGCGCGCTGACGCAGATGGGCTGGTTCTTCACCAAGGCCGCGCTGCTGACCTTCGGCGGCGCCTACGCGGTGCTGCCCTATGTCTACCAGGGCGCGGTCGAGCACCACCAGTGGCTGACCGGCGCGCAGATGATGGACGGCCTGGCGCTGGGCGAGACCACGCCGGGCCCGCTGATCATGGTGGTGGCCTTCGTCGGCTTCGTGGGCGGCTGGACCCAGCAGCTGCTGGGCCCGGACGCGCTGTTCCTGGCCGGCGCCGTGGCAGCGGCCGTCGTCACCTTCTTCACCTTCCTGCCGTCGTTCGTCTTCGTGCTGGCCGGCGGGCCGCTCATCGAGTCCACGCACGGCCAGTTGCGCTTCACCGCACCGCTGACGGCCATCACGGCCGCCGTGGTGGGCGTCATCCTCAACCTGGCGCTGTTCTTCGCCTGGCATGTGCTGTGGCCCCAGGGCTGGTCCGGGCGCTTCGACGCGCTGGCCGCGCTGATCGCCGTGGTCGCGGGCGTGGCGCTGTTCCGCTTCAAGCTGGGCGTGCTGCCGCTGCTGGGCGGATGCGGGGTGCTGGGCCTGGCCGCCACGGCCCTGGGCTGAGACCTCTGCCACGCTCCGCCCGCCCAAGCGCGGGCGTGGCGGCGGGGGCCCAAGTTAAAGTTATGCCCTTTGCTGCGGCCCAACCGGGGCCGCGCCGCGCCCGCGCTCATCCATGGAATACCCAGGCAATCTCTTCGTCGTTGCCGCGCCCAGCGGCGCGGGCAAGTCCAGTCTCGTGAAGGCGCTGTTGGAGCTGGACGCCAAGCTGGCCGTCTCCATCTCCCACACCTCGCGCGCGCCGCGCGGCCAGGAGCAGCATGGCCGGGAGTACTGGTTCATCTCGCCGGACGAGTTCCGCGCCATGGCCGCCCGCGGCGAGTTCTTCGAATGGGCGGAGGTGCACGGCAACCTGTACGGCACCTCGCGCGCCGGCATCGAGAGCCGGCTGCAGCACGGCGAGGACGTGGTGCTGGAGATCGACTACCAGGGCGCGCTGCAGATCAAGCAGCTGTTCCCCTATGCGGTGCTGATCTTCATCCTGCCGCCCAGCTGGGACGAGTTGCGCCTGCGGCTGAACCGCCGCGGCGATACCGAGCCCGAGGTGATCGCCAAGCGCATGAACAACGCGCGCGTCGAGGTGGCCCAGGCGCGGCACTTCGACTACATCGTCGTCAACGCGGTGTTCGACACCGCCGTCTTCGACCTCAAGACCATCGTCCACGCGCAGCGGCTAAAATACGCGGCTCAGCGTCGCAACCGCTCCGCCGTCTTTCAGGCGCTCGATCTGCCCTGATCGCGCTTCTTTCAAGGAAAACCATGGCCCGCATCACCGTCGAAGACTGCCTGACCAAGATCCCCAACCGCTTCCAGCTCGTGCTGGCCGCCACCTACCGCGCGCGCATGCTGAGCCAGGGCCACAGCCCCCGCATCGAGAGCAAGAACAAGCCCGGCGTGACGGCGCTGCGCGAAATCGCCGCCGGCGAAGTGGGTCTGGAGATGCTGCGCAAGGTGCCGGTCTAAGCACGCGCTGATCCCCTGCACGACGGGCGTCCCAGGACGCCCGTTGCCTTTGGGGCATAGGCTAAATTCGGGCGCATGGCCCAACGCTCCCTCACCGCCTGGTTCACGCTGCCCGGACTGCGCCCGGCCGCGCCCCCGACGCCGGCTGAGGCCGCCTCCTTCGACGCGCTGCTCCCCAAGCTGGGTTACCTGAGCAAGGCCGAGGTCAAGCGGGTGCGCGAGGCCTACAAATTCGCCGACGAGGCCCACCTGGGCCAGAAGCGCGCCACCGGCGAGCCCTACATCACCCACCCCATCGCGGTGGCCGGCATCTGCGCCGAATGGCGGCTGGATGCCCAGGCGCTGATGGCCGCGCTGATGCACGACGTGGTGGAGGACTGCGGCGTCTCCAAGGCCGAGCTGATCGAGAAGTTCGACGCCACCACCGCCGACCTGGTGGACGGCCTGACGAAGCTGGACAAGCTGCAGTTCTCGACCAAGGAGGAGTCGCAGGCCGAGTCCTTCCGCAAGATGCTGCTGGCGATGGCGCGCGACCTGCGCGTCATCCTCATCAAGCTGGCCGACCGGCTGCACAACATGCGCACCATGGGCGCGATGGCGCCGCACAAGGCCCGCCGCATCGCGCGCGAGACCTTCGACATCTACGCGCCCATCGCCCACCGCCTGGGCCTGAACCAGACCTTCCGCGAGCTGGAAGACCTGTCCTTCCAGTACTTCCACCCCTGGCGCTATGCGGCGCTGTCCAAGGCCGTCGCCAAGGCGCGCGGCAACCGCCGCGACCTGGTGTCGCGCATCGAGGGCGAGATCCGCGCCGCCTTCGCCCGCGCCAGCCTGCGCGTGCAGGTGCAGGGCCGCGAGAAGACGGTCTACTCCATCTACAAGAAGATGCGCGACAAGGGGCTGATGAGCTTCGCCCAGGTCAACGACATCTTCGGCTTTCGCATCCTCACGGAAGACCCGCTGCAGTGCTACACGGCCCTGGGCGTGCTGCACCAGCTCTACAAGCCGCAGACCGGGCGCTTCAAGGACTACATCGCCAACCCCAAGGACAACGGCTACCAGTCGCTGCACACGACACTGATGGGCCCGCTGGGCACGCCGCTGGAGTTCCAGCTGCGCACCGGGGGTATGCACCAGATCGCCGAGCAGGGCGTGGCCGCGCACTGGATCTACAAGAGCCGCGGCAAGGAGGCCTCGGCGCTGATCGCCCAGCAGGCCAATGCGCGCTGGCTGCAAAGCCTGATCGACATTCAGGACGAGACGCGCGACGCCAACGAGTTCCTGGAGCACGTCAAGATCGACCTGTTCCCGGACTCCATCTACGTCTTCACGCCCAAGTCCAAGATCATGGCCCTGCCCAAGGGCGCCACGCCGGTGGACTTCGCCTACGCCATCCACTCCGACGTCGGCGACCACTGCGTGGCCGCCCAGGTCAACGGCGAGGCCGTGCCGCTGCGCGCGGAGCTCAAGAGCGGCGACGTGGTCGAGATCATCACCGCGCCCGGCGCCAGCCCCAACCCGGCCTGGCTGAGCTTCGTGCGCACGGGCCGTGCGCGCTCAAAGATACGCCACTACCTGAAGGACCTGGAGCAGGAAGAGTCGCGCGAGCTGGGCGAGAAGATGCTGGCCCAGGCCATGCGCGTCGAGGGCCTGGCCCTGCCCAGCCTGGAGCTGGACGACCCGGCCGC
>JBKBVY010000232.1:0-4966 GCA_046289335.1 Roseateles sp.
CCGCAGCCCGTCTTGGGCCACCACGTTGAGCGTGACCAGGCGCCGATCCATCAGTGCGGCGATCGAGCGGGTGAGCTGCGCGTCCAGCCACGCCTCGTGCTGGGTGCGGAAGTCGGCCAGCGAGTGGTAGTTGACGCCCACGCCGCCGCAGATCCAGCGGTAAGCATCGTCGCGCTCGCACAGCCGATCGACCTCGCGCGCAGAGCCCACGCCGTCGATCGTGGCCCACAACCACAGCGCCACCAGGATCGCCGGGTCGATGGCCGGGGCACCGCCACGCCCGACCACCGACTTGATGCGCGCGTACAGCGGCGCCAGATCCATCGTCTGCACGAACGCCCAGACGGTGCGCGCCGCGTGATCGGGCGCCAGCAGCGCGTCCAGATCGACCGGCCGCAACTCGACCTGATGGCGCTGCGGCGACATCACCCGCGCTGGCGCTTGACCGCCAGGTGGCCGCTGCGCCTGGCCTGGGCCAGCCAACTCCCCTGCACCGAACAGACTCGCCTGGGCCTGTTCGCCCTCGTCCCCGACCGTCGCAGCACTCATGCGTTGCTCAACGCTCGGCGGGCGCGGTTCGTTCACACGTTCTGAGGCCTCAGGCCTTCTTCATCAGCCCTTGGCAGGCCGACTTCGCCTTGGCGTCGGCCGCGTCCAGCTTGCCGCAGACGCCGTCCAGCTGGGCCTTGAGCCGGCCCACGGCGGCGGCCTGGGCGCCGCCCTTGTTCCAGCCGGCCAGCAGCTCGGCCACCTTCTTCAGCGAGCGTTCGCTGCGCTCGTAGAAGGCGCCGGGATCCTTCTCGGCCTCGGAGAACAGCTGGGCCGCGGCCTTCTCGATGCGCGGTGCGTCCTCGGGGCTCAGCTCCACCAGCGCGCCCAGGTAGCTGGCGCCCCACTGCAGCCGCGTCGCCGGGCCCTCGCTCTTGTTGAAGGCCTCCTCGTACCAGCGCAGCGCGTCCGCCTTGCGGCCCTGCTTCTTCGCGTTGCCGCCCAGCTGGCTCATCAGGTAGTAGGGCGAGTGGCTGCGGGCCAGCGCGGCCTTCAGCAGGTCGTCGCTCTCCTTCCACAGCCCGGCGCGGCCCAGCAGGTGGGCGGCTTGGGTGATGACGGCCTGGCGTTCGTAGCCGTCGGTGATCTCGCGGTGGGCGCGGGCCGTCTGCTCGCGCGCCTCGGCCAGCAGGGCCGCGGGCATGCGGGCGGGGTTCACCTCGGCCTTGGCGCTGTCCAGCCGCGCCAGCTCGATGCGGGCCTGCAGCGCATTCAGCCGGTCGGCGCGCGACAGCGTGGCGTCGGCGGTCAGGCGCTTCAGCGCGGCGTCGTAGTCGGCCAGCAGCGCCGTGCGCGCGTCGCCCGGCTGCGGGGTCAGCGCCTTGACCAGATCGGGCGCCTCGTTGGCCAGCACATCCATCTGCGACCGCGCCTGCGCGGCGTCGGCCAGCAGCGCGCGCAACCGCGGCAGCTGCGCCGGGTCGGCCGTCTTGCCCTCGGCCAGCGTGCCCATGGACTTCAGCCACAGCCGCGTGGCGGTCTCGGCATCGGCGCCTTCGCTGGCGCGGGCCAGCTGGGCCAGCGTGGCCGGGCGCTCGGCGGCGGGCAGCAGCTGCTGCTCGTCGGTCTCCCAGCCGTAGAAGCCCAGCAGCCGCCATTCGTTGGCCGACAGCTTCTTGCCCGCCTTGGCGTCGGCCAGCACGGCCTTCACCGGCCGGCCGCCGGCCAGGCCCAGCTGCAGCACCGACATCACCTGCGCCGCATCGGCCTCGCCGGGCAGGCGGGTGATCTCGGTGCCGCCGGGGTTGAACAGGATCAGCGTCGGATAGCCCCGCACCTTGAAGCGCGTGCCCAGCTTCTGCGCGCCGGGCGCGTCGCCGTCGATGTTGACGGCCACGAAGGACTTGCTCTGCTCGATGAAGTCCGCGCGGTTGAACAGTGTGGCCTTCAGCTGGTTGCAGGGCGGGCACCACTTGGCGCCCCAGTACAGCAGCACCGGCTTCTTTTCCGCCTTGGCCTGCGTGAAGAAGCGGTCGATGTCGGCATCGGCCGCGGCGGCCTGCCAGGACACGCCCGGGCCGGGTGCGGCGTGGGCGAGGGGGGCGATGGCCAGCAGGGTCGCGGCAGCCAGCGCGGCGAAGCGGTGGGTGAGCTTCATCGGTGCGTGGGGGGGCTAGGTGTCGAAGCCGGCATTCTGCGTCGGCCGCGCGCCGCAGAATCCGCGCATGCCGAATAAGCACAGAACCCGGCTGGAGGAGGTGCTGGCTGCGCTGCGGGCCCAGGCCCGTCCCGAGCAGCTGGACGCCATGGCCCGGTTCGGCCTGACCGGCGAGGGCCGGCTGGGCCTGGCCGTGCCCGCGCTGCGCGCGCTGGCCCGCGAGTTGGGGCGCGACCACGAACTGGCCCTGGCGCTGTGGGACAGCGGCATCCCCGACGCGCAGATCCTGGCCGGCATGGTCGCCGAGCCAGCACGGCTCACGCTCGCGCAGATGGACCACTGGGTGAGCAGCCTGCGCGCCTGGGACGTCTGCGACCAGGCCTGCCTCAATGCCTTCGTCAGGAGCCCGCTGGCCTGGGCCGCCATCCCGCGCTGGGCGGCGCGCGAGCCCGAGTTCGAGAAGCGCGCCGGCTTTGCGCTGCTGGCGGTGGCGGCGGTGCACCAGAAGGCGCGGCCGGATGCCGACTTCCTCGCCCGCCTGCCGCTCATCGAGGCCGCGGCGGGGGACGGGCGCAACTTCGTCAAGAAGGCCGTGAACTGGGCGCTGCGGCAGATCGGCAAGCGCAGCACCACGCTGCGTGAGCCTGCGCTCACATTGGCGCAGTCGCTGGCTCGGCGGTCGGAGAAGTCCGCGCGCTGGATAGGCAGCGACGCCTGCCGCGAGCTGAGTCGCTCAACGGATTAATTGACTCTGACCCCGTTTTAAGTCCCTCTTTTGGGGGGAACCGGGGGGAGGGGGCCGACGTCCATCCCCCGCCGTTCCGCCCTCTGGGTGATGGGCGGGTGGCGGCCTGGCGCCGATGCTGAAGGTGTGACGTTTTCCACGACGTCGGACACCGCAGCACCGGAGACCGCCATGCAATTCTTCAGCTCCTCGCAGTTCCCCTGGGCCAACACCAAGCAGCCCGCCGGCGCGCTCCCGCGCGCTTCAGCGGCCCCCGCCGCCAGCGCGGCCAAGGTGGACTGCGGCTGGTACGACTCCAGCTTCGACCTCGCCCGGGGCCTGGACGTCACCGAGGAGGACTGCCACACGCTGTACCAGCTGTGGGAGCTGTCGCAGCACTGAGCCGCTGCTTCGTCACAGCCGGCAGGCCAGCTCCGTTCCCTGGCGGATGGCCCGCTTGGCGTCCAGCTCACCGGCTTCCAGCGCGCCGCCCACCAGGTGGACGCTGATGCCGGCGGCCTTCAGCGGCGCCTCCAGCTCGCGCAGCGGCTCCTGGCCCGCGCACAGCACGATGGTGTCGGCCTCGATCAGCTGCGCGTCGGCACGCTTCTCGCCGTAGCTGACCCACAGCCCCTCGGGCGTGATGCGCTCGTAGTTCACGCCGGCCAGCATGTCCACCTGCTTCATCTTCAGCGCTGCGCGATGGATCCAGCCGGTGGTCTTGCCCAGGCCCGCGCCCAGCTTGCCGGTCTTGCGCTGCAGCAGCGTGATCTGGCGGGTGGCCGGATCCGGCGCCGGCCGCAGCAGGCCGGCGCGCACCTGCTCCGGGTCACCCACGCCCCAGTGGCGCCGCCAGGCCGCCGGGTCCAGCGTCAGCGAATGGCCGGCTTCCAGCAGGTACTCCGCCATGTCGAAGCCGATGCCGCCCGCACCGACGATGGCCACGCGCGCGCCCACCGGCTTGTCGTGGCGCAGCACGTCGATGTAGCTCAGCACCTGGCCGCGCGCCTGGCCCTCGGCCTGGCCCGCGATGCGCGGGTCGCGCGCGCTGACGCCGGTGGCCAGCAGCACCTCGTCGAAGCCCTTCAGGTCGTCGGCCGCCACGCGCGTGTTCAGTCGCAGGTCCACGCCGGTGATCTCCAGGCGGCGGCGGAAGTAGCGCAGCGTCTCGCTGAACTCCTCCTTGCCCGGAATGCGTCTGGCCATGTTGAACTGGCCGCCGATCTCGGCCGCCGCGTCGAACAGCGTCACCGCATGGCCGCGCTCGGCCAGCGTGGTTGCTGCGGCCAGGCCCGCCGGGCCGGCGCCGACGACCGCGATGCGCTTGCCCGCCCCCTGCACCGGCCGCACCACCAGGATCTGCTCGTAGGCCGCGCGGGGATTCACCAGGCAGGTGGAGATCTGCTGCTGGAAGGTATGGTCCAGGCAGGCCTGGTTGCAGGCGATGCAGGTGTTGATCTCGTCCGCCCGGCCCTGGCGCGCCTTCTTGACGAACTCGGGGTCGGCCAGGAAGGGGCGGGCCATGGACACCATGTCGGCGCTGCCGTCCGCCAGCAGCCCTTCGGCCACCTCCGGCGTGTTGATGCGGTTGCTGGTGATCAGCGGCGTCGTGATGCCCTCGGCCCGCAGCTGCGCCCGCAGCTTGGCGGTCACCCAGGCGAAGCCCGCGCGCGGCACGCTGGTCGCGATGGTCGGCACGCGCGCCTCGTGCCAGCCGATGCCGGTGTTGATGATGGTGGCACCCCCGCGCGCCACGCGCCGCGCCAGCTCCAGCACCTCGTCCCAGCTGCTGCCGTTGGGGATGAGGTCCAGCATCGAGAGCCGGTAGATGATGATGAAGTCCGGCCCCACCGCCTCGCGCATGCGCGCCAGGATTTCCAGCGGCAGCCGCATGCGGTTCTCGTACGAGCCGCCCCATTCGTCGGTGCGCTGGTTGGTGTGCGTGACGAGGAACTGGTTGATGAAGTAGCCCTCGCTGCCCATCACCTCCACGCCGTCGTAGCCCGCCTCGCGGGCCAGCTTGGCGCAGCGGACGAAGGCGCGGATCTGGCGCTCGACCGCTTCGGCGGGCTGATCGAAGTCCAGCCGCGTCTCCG
>JBKBVY010000233.1:0-4912 GCA_046289335.1 Roseateles sp.
ACGGGCCGCGCGATCACGCTCGACGACGCGATGGCGCGGATGGAGCACCACTTCCGCGCGATCTTCGAGGCTTGATCGCTCAGCCCTCGATCGCGACGAGCTCGAGCTCGCGATCGCCGCCCGGCGCGCGCACCACGACCACGTCGCCGGCCTTGACCTTGTCGTCCAGGATGTTGGCGACCGCCTCGTCCTGGCTCTCGACCACATGGGCCGGGCCCTCGAACACCAGCAGGCTGTCGTCCACGCCCGCGGTCTTCACGACGCAGCCGTCCAGCGCGATGTTGCCGCGCAGCACGGCCAGGCCGCCTTCCTGGCTGTAGGCATGCTCCACCGAGCGGATGCAGCCCTGGGCGCGGTCCAGGTCCAGGCTGGGCCAGCGGGTGGCCTGGCTGAAGGCCACTTGCGTCGGGATGCCGGCCGGGCCGGCCAGGTAGAACTGGCGCACGGCCTCGTCGGTGCTGACGGTCACGTCCCACTGCGCGATGGCGTCCGCCATCGTCTTGCTGTGGACGGTGGGCACGTCGGTGTGCAGCTTGCCGGCGCGGGCCAGCGAGCCGAGGATGGCCATGATGCCGCCGGCGCGGTGCACATCCTCGATGTGGTACTTGTCGGTGTTGGGCGCCACCTTGCACAGCTGCGGCACCACGCGCGACAGGCGGTCCACGTCGGCCATCGTGAAGTCGATGCCGGCCTCCTGGGCCGCGGCCAGGATGTGCAGGATGGTGTTGGTGGAGCCGCCCATCGCGATGTCCAGCGTCATCGCGTTCTCGAACGCCTTCTTGCCGATGGCGCGCGGCAGCAGAGTCTCGTCGCCGCCTTCGTAGTGGCGCTTGGCCAGCTCCACGATCAGGCGGCCGGCGCGCTTGAACAGCTGCTCGCGGTCGGCGTGCGTGGCCAGCACCGTGCCGTTGCCCGGCAGGGACAGGCCCAGCGCCTCGGTCAGGCAGTTCATGGAATTGGCGGTGAACATGCCCGAGCAGCTGCCGCAGGTGGGGCAGGCGGAACGCTCGACCTCGGCCACGTCGGCATCGCTGACCTTGCTGTCCGCAGCCATCACCATGGCGTCGATCAGGTCCAGCTTCTTGAACTTCACGGTGGCCGTCTCGGGCACCGCCAGGCGCACCTTGCCGGCTTCCATCGGACCGCCGGAGACGAACACGACGGGGATGTTCAGCCGCATCGCGGCCATCAGCATGCCGGGGGTGATCTTGTCGCAGTTGGAGATGCACACCAGCGCGTCGGCGCAGTGGGCGTTGACCATGTATTCGACCGAGTCGGCAATGATGTCGCGGCTGGGCAGCGAGTACAGCATGCCGTCATGGCCCATCGCGATGCCGTCGTCCACGGCGATGGTGTTGAACTCCTTGGCCACGCCGCCCGCCGCCTCGATCTCGCGCGCCACCAGCTGGCCCAGGTCCTTCAGGTGCACGTGGCCGGGCACGAACTGGGTGAAGGAGTTGGCGATGGCGATGATGGGCTTGGCGAAGTCATCGTCCTTCATGCCCGTGGCGCGCCACAGCGAACGGGCGCCTGCCATGTTGCGGCCGGCGGTGGAGGTCTTGGAACGGTAAGGGGTGGGCATGGCAGCGGTCGGTGCAGATGCAGGAAAGCCGTGATTGTCCGGCCGAGCCGGCGCCAGGGTTATTCCGAAGGCGCGCCGAAAGCTCGGTTGCCCCTTGCCGAATGCTGCGCCTTTCAGGCCACCGCGCTGCGCACCGCCTCGCGCACCAGGCCGTCCAGCTGGCCGGTGATGTGGGTCAGCTCGCCCGACACCACAGCGAACTCGCGGCCCGACGCCCCGGCGCGGGCGGCCACCACCTGGGCATTGAAGGACACGATGCGCGCATGCTTGGCGATCTGCTCGATGTCGCCCATCACCGTCGTCAGCTGCTTCTTGGCCGAGGCCGCATGCTGGCGGGCCATGTCCTCGTAGACCTGGGTCAGGCGGTTCAGCGTGCCCAGCAGCGGCGTGGCCGCCTCGACCAGCTCTTCCAGCAGCCCGGGGGCGTTGCGCTGCGCGGCGCCGATGGCCTCCAGCGTGCGCCGCGCCAGCTCGATGAAACCGGCAATGCGTTCCGCGGCGCGGTCGGCGCCGAAGTAGGCGTCCGGCAGTTCGCCGCCCAGCGCGGCCGGCGAGAGCTCGCCCTCCAGCAGCGCGCTGTGCGCCTGGCTGAAGGTGGCCAGCGCGTCATGCGCGGTCGTCAGCGCCCCCTCACGCCCCTGCAGGGCCAACACCGCATACAGAACCAGCCGCTGCGACGTGAAGCGCCGCCGGCCCGACAGGTTGATGGTCTTGCCGAGCAGCTCGCCGGCCGTCGCCCTGGGGGCGACCACGGCCCGCTTTGGTGCATCGAGATGGGCACGCGCGTGGTGCAACATGAAGGCCTCCGTGAACAGGGTCACAACCGGCGGCGTCCTCGGCCGCCCTGCCGACCCTTCACCATCAGGGTTAGCACGGGCCGTGCCACGCGCTCAGCCCAGCCGCGCCAGCCGCTGCAGCGCCAGCGCCAGCGTGTCGTCGCGCTTGGCGAAGCAGAAGCGCACATGGCTGCGCTGCTGCGGCCGCTGGTAGAAGACCGACAGCGGGATGGCCGCCACGCCGACCTCGGTGGTCAGCCAGCGGGCGAATTCCGGCTCCGGCAGGTCGGACACCGCCGCGTAGTCCACGGTCTGGAAATAGGTGCCCTCGCAGGGCAGCAGCTTCAGCGGCGTCTGCGCCAGCCCGGCGCGGAAGGCGTCGCGCTTGGCCTGGTAGAAGCCGCTCAGCCCGGTCCAAGGCGCGGGGTCGGCGAGATAGGCCGCCAGCGCATGCTGGGTGGGCGTGTGCACGCTGAACACGGTGTACTGGTGCAGGCGGCGGAAGGCCGCGGACAGCGCCGGCGGCGCCGCGACGAAGCCCACCTTCCAGCCGGTCACGTGGAAGGTCTTGCCGAAGCTGCCGACCACGAAGCTGCGCTCGCGCAGCCCGGGCCAGCGGGCCACGCTCTGGTGCGGCGCACCGTCGAACACCATGTGCTCGTAGACCTCGTCGCTGACGACGAACAGGTCGTGCTGCTCGGCGATGGCGGCCAGCTCGCGCAGATCGTCCGCGCTGGCGACGCGGCCACTGGGGTTGTGTGGCGTGTTGATGACGAGGGCCCGAGTGCGCGGCGTCAGCGCGGCGCGCACGGCCGACCAGTCGATGCGGTAATCCGCCGTCATCGCCACGCCCACCGGCACCGCGCCGGCCAGGCGGATGGCCGGGTCGTAGCTGTCGTAGGCGGGCTCGATGATGAGCACCTCGTCGCCCGCGCCCACGCAGGCGTGCAGCGCAGTGATCAGGCCTTGGGTGCCGCCGGCGGTGATGGTGATGTCACGGTCCGCATCGTAGGCCGATCCGTAGACCGTGTTCAGCTTGCGCGCCACCGCCTGGCGCAGCGCCGGCACGCCGGTCATGGGCGCGTACTGGTTGTGGCCAGCGGCCATCGCGTCGGTGACGGCCTGCAGCAGCACGGGGTCGGCGCCGAAGTCCGGAAACCCCTGGCCCAGGTTGACGGCACCATGCTCGGCGGCCAGCGCCGACATGACGGTGAAGATGGTGGTGCCGGTATTCGGCAGCTTGGTGGGCAGGACGGGCATGGGCGGCAGGGCAGTCGCTGGGGCCACCGATTGTCGCGACCCCAGCGCTTGATCACTGCAGCGGCGCCTGCTGCAGCCGGGCGATGCGCTGCTCCATCGGCGGGTGGCTGGAGAACCAGGCCAGCCAGCCGCCGGGCCGCGCGCTGATGCCCATGGCCTGCAGCGACTTGGGCATCTCGCCCGGGTCCAGCCCATGCAGCCGGGCCAACGCATGGATCATGGGCTGCTTGCGACCCATCAGCCGCGCGGCATCGGCGTCGGCGCGGAACTCGCGCTGCCGCGAGAACCAGGCCACCACCAGCGCCGCCAGCACGCCCAGCAGCAGGTCCAGCACCACCGTGGTCACGTAGTAGCCCATGCCGGGCCCGTCCTGGGTGTTGCGCAGCACCAGCTTGTCGACGACATAGCCGATGGCCCGCGACAGGAACACGACGAAGGTGTTCATGACGCCCTGGATCAGCGCCAGCGTGACCATGTCGCCGTTGGCAACGTGGGCCACCTCATGGCCGATGACGGCCTCCACCTCCTCGCGGCTCATGGACTGCAGCAGCCCGGTGGACACGGCCACCAGCGCCGAGTTCTTGAACGCGCCGGTCGCGAAGGCATTGGGCGGCCCGGCGTAGATGCCCACCTCGGGCGGGCGGATGCCGGCCGCGGCCGAGAAGCGCACGACGGTAGTGACCAGCCAGCGGTGCGTGGGGTCGGGCGAGTCGTCGATGATCTGCACGCCCGCCGTCCACTTGGCCATGGGCTTGCTGATCAGCAGCGAGATGAAGGCGCCGCCAAAGCCCATCACGGCCGCAAAGGCCAGCAGGCCGCCCAGGCTCAGGCCGTTGGCGGTGAGGAACTGGTTCAGCCCCAGCAGGTGCACGGCCAGTCCTAGCACCAGCATGACGCCCAGGTTGGTGAGCAGGAACAGCAGGACGCGTTTCATGAGCAG
This sequence comes from Roseateles sp., assembly GCA_046289335.1. Classification (GTDB taxonomy): domain Bacteria; phylum Pseudomonadota; class Gammaproteobacteria; order Burkholderiales; family Burkholderiaceae_C; genus Pelomonas. The sequence continues at coordinate 4,559 of JBKBVY010000233.1, forward strand.
CCTCCGATCGAACTTGGCGGTCTGTAGGGAACCCGGAACTTAGAGGCGCCGCGCCGCCGCTCACAGCAAGCAAACCGGGAGCATGACTTCCAAGCCTTGGAAGCCCACGCGCCTATGCTGCGGCGCCTGCCCCACCGCCAAGCCCCCATGCCGCCCACCCCTACCCTGCGCCCGGCCCGGCCGGACGACGTGACCGCCATCGCCGCGCTGGCCATCCAGGTGTTCCTGGATACCTATGCCAGCGCCGGCATCCGCCCCGACCTGGCCCGCGAGGCGCTGCGCGACTACGGCGTGGACGCCTTCGCGCCGCGGCTGCGCGAGCCGCGGCGGCGCTTCCTGCTGGCCGAGCGCGGC
>JBKBVY010000234.1:0-4900 GCA_046289335.1 Roseateles sp.
GCGCCAGATGCGCGGCCTCATCGAGGAGCGCTTCTCGTCGCTGGCCTTCATGGAAAAGCTGCAGCGCCAGCCCGTGCAGGCGCGGCTGACGCAGAAGCTGCTGGAGCTGGGCTTTTCGCCCGCCCTGGTGCGCAAGCTGGCCGAGAGCTGCCCGTCCGACTTCAAGGCCGGCTCGCCCCAAGACCCCGCCGACGAGACCGCCTGGGCCGCCCATGTGCTGTCGCGCAACCTGCAGACCGACGAGGCCGCGCCGGCCATCGAGGACCGCGGCGGCGTGTTCGCGCTGATCGGCTCCACCGGCGTCGGCAAGACCACCACCACCGCCAAGCTGGCCGCGCACTTCGCGACCAAGTACGGCGCCGGCCAGCTGGGCCTGATCACGCTGGACGCCTACCGCGTCGGTGCCCATGAGCAGCTGCGCGCCTATGGCCGCATCCTCGGCGTGCCGGTGCACACCGCGCACGACCGCGCCTCGCTGGACGACCTGCTGGACCTGCTGTCCAGCAAGAAGCTGGTGCTCATCGACACCGCCGGCATGGCCCAGCGCGACAGCCGCACGCAGGAGCTGCTGGAGATGCTGGCCCACCCCAGCATCAAGAAGCTGCTGGTCATCAACGCCGCGCAGCAGGGCGAGACGATCGAAGACGTCGTCAACGCCTGGAAGGCCGCGGCCTGCGAGGGCGTCGTGCTCAGCAAGATCGACGAGGCCGTCAAGCTGGCCCCGGCGCTGGACACCTTGATCCGCCACCGCCTGAAGGTGCTGGGCGTGGCCAACGGCCAGCGCGTGCCGGAGGACTGGCATCGCCTGCCCAGCGTGGCGCTGGTGCAACGCGCGCTGAAGAGCCCCGCCGCCGGCGCCTGGCGCATGGACAACACCGACGTGAACCTGATCTTCGCCGGCGCACCGCTGACCGACGCGGGGCTGAGGGCCGTTCACTAGGAGGAGGCCGGATGCTCCAGGATCAAGCCCACGGCCTGCGCCGCCTGTTCGCCGCGTCCAAGACGCGCTTCGTCCCCGTCGTCAGCAACCCGCGCGTGATGGGCGCCGGCCTGCTGCTGGAAGGCCTGTGCAGCGCCTTCGCCGAGCTGAACCTGCACACGCTGGTGGTCGATGCCGGCGAGCATTCGCCGCCGTCGTCGGAGCTGGCGCAGGTGGACCTGTCCAACTGCATCGAGCAGCTGTCGCCGCGCGTGTCCTACCTGGCGGCGCGTGGCCTGCCGCTGCGCTACATCAATGCCCAGGGCTCGGCGGCCGCCTTCCTGGAGGCCGTGGCCGCCGCGGCGCCGGAGGCCGACGTCATCCTGCTGCATGCACCGGCCTCGGAGCTGGCGCGCGTGGTGGCGCTGCGCGAGGTGCGCCCGCTGCTGCTGGCCGACACCGACCCGCTCAGCGTCACCGAAGCCTATGCGGGCATGAAATGGCTCACACAACGTGCGGGGCTGTTGGTCTACAGTCTGCTGATGGCCTGCCAACCCCAGCTGCGCGTGGCCACCCGCATCGCGCAGCAGCTTCATTCCTGCGCCGACGGCTTTCTCGGCGCGGTGCTGCGCGACTGGGCCTGCCTGGACCCCCGCACGCCCAACGCGCCGCTGTCGCCTGAATTGCGCCACCTGGCCCGCGAGCTGCTGCTGGCCGCCCCGCCCGGCGCGGCCATCCATGCCGCGTCCGACGCGACCCCGCTGCGCCCGGCGCGCTTAGCGTCGTCTCCCTTCATCGCTGCGCACTGAGCTGACCATGTACACGCCCAAAGGCCGCCTCGACAACAGCTCGCTGATCAAGCAGTACAGCCCGCTGGTCCGACGCCTGGCACACCAGATGATCGCCAAGCTGCCAGCCAACGTGGAGGTGGACGACCTCATCCAGGTGGGCCTGATCGGCCTGACCGACGCGCTGTCGCGCTTCGATGCCGGGCAGGGGGTGCAGTTCGAGACCTTTGCCACCCAGCGCATCCGCGGCGCCATGCTCGACGAGCTGCGCGGCGGCGACTGGATGAGCCGCGGCACGCGCCGCCAGCAACGCGAGATCGAGGTCGCGGTGCACAAGGTCGAGCAGCGCCTGGGCCGCGCGCCCAGCGAGACCGAGATCGCCGCCGAGATGGGCCTGACGCTGGCGGACTACCAGGACCTGCTGTCCAAGGTGCGCGGCACGCAGCTGGTCTACCTGGAGGACATGTCGGGCGACGACGGCGACGAGAACTTCCTCGATCGCCATGTGGCCGACGAGTCCGCCAATCCCATGGCCCAGCTGCAGGACCATCGCATGCGCGAGGCGCTGGTGGCCGCCATCAAGAACCTGCCCGAGCGCGAGCAGTTCGTGATGAGCATGTACTACGAGCACGACATGAATCTCAAGGAGATCGCGGCCGTGCTCAAGGTCACGGAGTCGCGCGTCTGTCAGTTGCACAGTCAGTCCATCGCCAGGTTGCGCGTTAAGCTGCGCGACTGGTAGGTCAGGGTCGGGCCGCACAACGGCGCATCCGGCTCCAGCAAGGGACAAGGCATGCTCGGATGGATGAAGCGCCAGGAGACAACCCGCACCGGTGCCCCGGAAGAACCGACCCGGCGTGACGACGGTGCAGCCCTGAACGTCGTCAAGCGGCTGTCGCGCTCCATCTCGACGGTGGGCAAGGACGCGGCCGAGGTGCGCGGCGTGCTGGAGGACACCCAGCGCGTCGTCCAGATGCAAGGCCAGGCCATGCAGGCGCTGGCTCAGCAGCTCAACCAGATCGGTCAGGCCCAGGCAGCCATCGCCACGGCCACGGCACAAAGCGTCGCCGCGGTGCAGCGCGCCCGTGACGCGCTGGGTGGCGTGGGCGGCGAGGTGGTCGGCATGGCCAGCACGCTGGCCCAGGTGTCCGACGCGGCGGCCGAGATCACCAAGATCTCGCTGCAGACACGCTTGGTGGCCTTCAACGCCGCCGTCGAGGCCAAGCATGCTGGCGAGGCGGGACGCGGCTTTGCGGTCGTCGCCGAGGCCGTGAAGGCGCTGGCCGGCCAGGTCGAGTCCTCGTCCAAGGCCATCGTCAGCGCCATCGCATCGTTGCAGGAGCGCATCGACCGCTTCAGCGTCGAGCTGGCCGACAACCCGGCCAAGCCCAGCCAGATCCACGCTGCCTTCCACGAGGTGGAGGCGGACGTGCAGCGCATCGCCGCGTCGGCCGCCGAGAGCGGCCAGCAGATGCGGCTGCTCAACGAGCGCGCCCAGGAGCTGGAGCGCGAGGTGCTGCAGGCCACCCACGGCCTCAAGGTGGCCTTCGACGGCAGCGACCGCTTTCTGCGCATGTCGGAGGAGCTGGTCGAGCAGATCGCCGAGAGTGGCGTCGAGGTCGACGACATGCCCTTCATCCGGGCCGCCCAGCAGGCTGCTGCCGAGATCAGCGCGCAGCTGGAGCAGGCGTTGCAGCAGGGGCAGATCAGCGAGGCCGACCTGTTCGATGAGAGCTACCGCCCCATCGAGGGCACCGAGCCGCAGCAGCATACGACGCGTTTCTGTCAGCTCACCGACCGCCTCTTCCCGGCGGTGCAGGAGAAGGCGCTGGGGCTCAGCGACAAGATCGTCTTCTGCATCGCCGCCGACCGCAACGGCTACATCGCAACGCACAACCGCAAGTACTGCCAGCCGCAGCGGCCCGGCGACACGGTGTGGAACACCGCCAACAGCCGCTACCGCCGCATCTTCAACGACCGCACCGGCCTGGCTTCGGCGCGCAACACCCGGCCCTTCCTGCTGCAGACCTACCGCCGCGACATGGGCGGCGGGCGCTTCGTGCTGCTGAAGGAGGCCTCGGCCCCCATCGTCGTCAACGGCCGCCACTGGGGCGGGCTGCGGCTGGCGTTCAATTTCTAGCAGCCCGCTGCCGGCCTGGCTTGGGGGACACTCGCGGTCCGCTGAACGACCGCACAGGCATGCCATGAGCCTCTCCGTCCGCCGCCTCGCCCAGACCCTGCTGCTCGCGCTGGCCGCCCTCGCGGTGCCCGCCACCCGCGCCGCCGACGCGCTGCCCGACGTGGCGGTCTTCGTCGCCCGGCTGGACCTGCAGGCCGGCCAGGTCAGCGAGGTTCGCAACATCACGCCGGGCAAGGGCAGCAGCTTCCAGCCGGCCTTCACGGCGGACGGTTCGGCGGTGGTCTACACCTCGGGCCGCACGGGCTCGAACAACATCTACCGCCACGACCTCGCCACCGGCGCGACCACGGCCGTCACGGCGACGCCCGAGAACTTGTACTCGCCCACGCCGCTGGCCGATGGCAGCGGCTTCTCGGCCATCCGCGTCGTCACCGCCGACCCGGCCTACGGCATCGAGATGAACCAGCCCTCGCTGTGGCTGTTTGGCTGGGACGGCCGACCCGTCGCGCCCGTCGTGGCCACCAAGCGCATCGGCTACCACGCCTGGGTGGGCCCCGACCTGCTGGCTGCCTTCCTGGTCGACGACGCGCCCGGCCGCAACGCCCACCGCGCCGTGCTGATCTCGCGCACCACCGGCCAGCAGACGCTGCTGACCGACAAGCCGGGCCGGGCGCTGGGCCGCACGGCGGACGGCCGGCGTGCGCTGTTCGTGGACCAGACCGACCCGCAGCGCTGGGTCATCGCCGCACAAGGCCCGGGCGACGCCAAGCCGCAGCCGCTGGTCGAGACGCCGCCGCTGCGCGAAGGCGACCAGCCCGCCAGCCGCGCGCAGTACTTCGCGGCGCTGCCCGACGGCTCGCTGCTGATGGCGCGCGGCCACCAGCTGCTGCGCTGGGACGGCAAGCCCGGCAGCGCCTTCCAGCCGCTGGCCGATGTGCCCGAGCTGGGCGGCGCCATCCGCAACATCGCGGCCAGCCCCGACGGCAAGCGGCTGGCCTTCTCGGTCACGCTGACGCGGCCCGCCGCGCGGTGAGCGTCGCCACACCCACGCCG
>JBKBVY010000235.1:0-4890 GCA_046289335.1 Roseateles sp.
GGCGGCCTTCTCGACGGTGTCGCTGTCGTTGGTGGCCAGCGCCATCAGGTCGCCGGGGCGCTGCTGCTGGATGTAGGCCGGCCCCTGCAGCGCCAGCCGCGCGAACAGCCGCGTGCGCAGCCGCGCGCCGAGCCGGTAGGCGGCCTTGAACAGCGTCAGCCGCCAGCCCACGCGCAGCAGGTAGATGACGAGGCCGGCCACCACCAGCAGGCCCAGCTGCCGCAGCAGCGCATCGCCCTGCAGGCCGCCGGCCACCAGCTCGTCGACCACATGGCCCACCTGACGCGGGATCCAGACCGTCAGCGCCGCGATGCAGCTGAGCATGGCCGCGGCCGACGCATAGGCGCGCCAGTGCTCGCGCACGAAGGCGGCGAGCATGCGGGGCAGGGACTGGGGCGCGGCGGCGTCAGTGGGCATGGGACGCGCAGTGTCGCCCGAGGCACGCACCGCAGCCGGAGATCACCCCCTGCGCCGCGCCGCCGTCCACAGGCCGGCCCAGGTCAGCAACCCGTTGAGCAGCAGCAGCTCCAGCCCGATCTGATACCCGCCCCAGGGCTGGCCGAAGTCCAGCACCGCGCACAGCGCCGGCGCCGCCAGGCAGACCGCCACCAGCGCACGACCTGACACCGCCCGCGGCGTGAACATCGCGAACGCGAACAGGCCCAGCAGCGGCCCGTAGGTGTAGCCGGCCAGCTTCAGGATCAGGTAGATCATGCTGATGCTGCCCAGCGCCTCGAAGCCCAGCACCAGCGCGAGGAACAGCGCGGCAAAGCCCAGATGCACGCGCTGGCGCGTGCGGGTGTCTTCCTTGCCGATGCGCAGCAGGTCCAGGCAGGTGCTGGCCGTCAGCGCGGTCAGCGCGCCGTCGGCGCTGGGCAGCAGGGCCGACACCAGCGCCAGCACGAAGACGATCTGCACCCAGGCCGGCAGATGCTGCATGACGACGGTGGGGAACAGCGCATCGCCCTTGGCCGCCAGGCCCTGCTCCTGCGCGAACAGCGCCAGCAGCCCGCCCAGCAGCAGGAACAGCGCCACCACCGCCAGCATCAGCACGGCCAGCACCAGCAGGTTCTTCTGCGCGTCGCGCAGCTTCGCGACCGACAGGCTCTTCTGCATCATTTCCTGGTCCAGCCCGGTCATCGCGATGGCGATGAACATGCCGGCCAGCAACGCCTTGACCGAGAAGTCGCGGCTCAACGGGTCGCCCACCCACACGCGCGACAGGCCCGCGGCGTCCAGCTGCGCGAAGGCATCGGGCCGCCACAGCAGCGCGGTGCAGACGATGAGGCCGGTCAGCATGCCGGCGGTCTGCAACGTGTCGGTCCACACCAGCGCCTTCACGCCGCCCTCCACCGTGTAGAGCAGGATCATCACCAGCACCACCGCGGCCCCCAGCCAGAACGGCAGGCCCAGCGGCGCCAGGATCAGCGTGTGCAGCACGGCCACGACCAGGTAGAGCCGCGCGGTGGCGCCCAGCGTGCGGCTCAGCACGAAGTAGGCCGAGCCCAGCCGCTGCGCCGCCGGCCCCAGGCGTTCGCCCAGCAGGCCATAGATGGAGGCCAGCCGCAGCCGGTGGTAGGCCGGCAGCAGCAGCAGCGCGATGACCACGTAGCCGGCCACCTGGCCGATGGCGATCTGCAGATAGGTGAAGCCGTTGGCCGCCACCGAGCCCGGCACGCTGATGAAAGTGACGCCTGAAAGCGACGTTCCGATCATTCCGAACGCGACCACCGGCCAGGGACTTTCCCTGCCCCCCACGTAGAAACCCTCAGCACCCGAACCGTGCGAGACGCACCGCGCCAGCACCAGCAGCAGCGCGAAATACGTGAGAACCCCGATCAAAAGCAGTGCAGGCGACATGGGCCCGCATCATGCCCCAGCCCACCCCCCTCGAACGCGGTGGGTCAAATCGTCATCAAGCATCCCTAGCATCCGCGCCGCCCGTTCAATTCTTACCAACCCGTCATGAAACTCCGACTCCTCGTCTCGCTGCTCGCCGCAGCCTTTGCGACGCCGCTGGCCTCGGCGGCCGTCGTCATCAGCCAGGTCTACGGCGGTGGCGGCAACAGCGGCGCCACCCTGAAGAACGACTTCATCGAGCTGTTCAACAACGGCAGCGAGGAGGTGGACCTGACGGGCTGGTCGGTGCAATACGGGCCGGGCACTTTTGGCGCCTCGTCCGCCTGGCAGGCCACGGCGCTGCCGGCGCTCAAGCTCAAGCCGGGCCAGTACCTGCTGGTGCAGCAGGCCGCCGGCACGGGCGGCAGCGCGGCGCTGCCGACGCCGGACGCCATCGGCAACATCGCCATGGGCGGCTCCAGCGGCCGCGTGGCGCTGTCCACCAGCACCACGCTGCTGACCGGCGCAACGCCGGCCGCAGCCGACTTCTACATCTACTCGCTGAGCAACACGACCGCCGCACTGCGCAACGACAACGGCTGCGGCACCGGCTTCACGTCGGCCGTGCCCACGCCGCGCAACAGCGCCAGCCCGCTGGCGCCATGCAGCGGCGCGCCTGCCCCGGCCCCGGCACCCGCACCGGCGCCCGCACCGGCCGCGTCCAAGGCCATCTACGAGATCCAGGGCAGCGGCGCCAGCAGCCCGCTGACCGGCCAGAGCGTCGTGACCGAAGGCGTCGTGACCCGCCTGACCAACACCGGCTTCTTCATGCAGGCGCTGGTGGGCGACAACAACCCGGCGACCTCGGACGGCATCTTCGTCTTCACCAGCACCGCGCCCACCGTGGCCGCCGGCCAACTGGTGCGGCTGAGCGGCACCGTGGCCGAGTTCGCCTCCGGCGGCAGCACCATCACGCAGATCACCAGCCCCGTCATCGCCAGCGCCAGCCCCGGCTACAGCATCACGCCCACGCCCATCAGCCTGCCGGTGTCCGGCGGCCTGGAGCGCTATGAAGGCATGCTGGTCACGCTGGCCGGGCCGCTGACGGTGGGGCAGAACTACTTCCAGGCCCGCTTCGGCCAGCTGACGCTGTCGGCCGGCGGCCGGCTGGAGACGCCCACGAACAAGCACCGCCCCGGCCCGCAGGCGCAGGCCCTGGCGGCCGACAACGCCGCCCGCCTCATCGTGCTGGAAGACGGCAGCACGCTGCAGAACGTCAACCCGACGCCCTTCACCGGCCCCAACGGCGCGCTGCGCGCCGGCGACACGGTGGGGGCCATCACCGGCGTCATCGACTTCGGCCCGACGACGTCCACCAGCTCGGGTCCGGGCGCCTACCGCATCCTGCCGCTGGACAACGCGGCGCTGCAGTACGTCGTCAGCAACCCGCGCACCGCCACGCCGCCGGCCGTGGGCGGCAATGTGAAGCTGGCCAGCTTCAACGTGCTGAACTACTTCACCACCTTCACCAACGGCCAGACCGCCAGCGGCCAGACCGGCCAGACCTGCGTCGCGGGCCAGTCCGCGTCCAGCAGCTGCCGCGGCGCCAGCAATGCCGACGAGTTCGCCCGCCAGCAGGCCAAGATCGTGGCCGCCATCAGCGCGCTGGACGCCGACGCGCTGGGCCTGATGGAGATCCAGAACAACACCGTCGCCGCGCAGAACCTGGTGGCCGCGCTGAACGCCAAGATGGGCAGCGGCACCTATGCGGTGGCGCCCGGCGCGGCGGCCGGCGTGGTGGGCACCGACGCGATCAAGACCACCATCATCTACAAGCCCGCCAAGCTCAGCGCGGTGGGCAACTCGGTGGTGGACAACGCCAGCATCAACGACCGCCCGACCGTGGCCCAGACCTTCGCCATGGCCAACGGCCAGAGGTTCACGCTGGCCGTCAACCACCTGAAGAGCAAGGGCAGTTGCCCCTCGTCCTCGACCGACCCGGACGCCGACCAGGGCGACGGCCAGGGCTGCTACAACGCCCGCCGCGTGTCCCAGGCCACCCAGCTGCGCAGCTTCGTCGCGCAGCTGCAGAGCAGCAGCGGCAGCAACGACGTGGTGCTGGTGGGCGACTTCAACGCCTACGCGATGGAAGACCCCATCACGGCGCTGACCGACAACGGCTTCGTCGACCAGATCGGCCGCTTCAACAGCTTCGGCTATTCCTACGTGTTCGACGGCGCCGCCGGCCGGCTGGACCATGCCATCACCAGCAGCGCCGCCTCGCCCAAGGTCAGCGCCGCGGCGCACTGGCACATCAATGCCGACGAGTCGCTGGCACACGACTACAACCAGGAGTTCAAGCAGCCGGCCTGCGGCAGCTGCGCGCCCGACCCCTACCAGCCGACGCCCTACCGCTCGTCCGACCACGACCCCGTCGTGCTGGGCCTGAACCTCTACAACAGCTACATCACCGCGGCCAGCGCCACGGTCGTCGGCACGGCGGGCGACGACCTCATCACGGTCGGCGCGCTGCGGCCCACGCTGACCGGCGGCGCGGGGCGTGACCAGTTCGCGTTCAGCGCCAGCTTCACGGGCGGCGCCACCATTGCCGACTTCACCCCGGGCGCGGACGTCATCAACCTGCGCGCCGTGCTGCGCGCGGCCGGCGTCACGGCGCCCGCACCGCTGGACAGTGGCCATGTCAGCTGCGCCCGCAGCGGCATCAGCGACGCGCTGGTCTCCATGGACCCGGACGCCGCCGGCCCCGGTCCGCGCCGTCCGCTGCTGCTGCTGAAGAACCTCAGCTGCGCATCGCTGAACGCCAGCAGCTTCCAGTTCTGAACCGCCACCTGCTCATCGCATCCACCATGAACCAACTCACTCCCCTGCGCACGGTGCTGGCCGCCGCCGTCCTCAGCCTGAGCGCCGCCGCGGCCTCGGCAGCCGACTACCGCTTCGACGGCAGCATCGCGTTCTCCGACATCGCCGGCGTGGCCGGCCAGTCGTTCACCGGCACCTTCTCGCTGGACCTGCCGGCCAGCGACTTCAGCG
>JBKBVY010000236.1:0-4887 GCA_046289335.1 Roseateles sp.
CGCTGGCCGGCCAGGGCGTGGCGCTGGCGCGGCTGAGCCTGGCCCGCCACGAGCTGGCCGAGGGGCGGCTGGTGCAGCCCTTCGCGCTGACCGTGCCGGCCGAGCGCCACTACGGCCTGCTGGTGCACCGGCCCAGCGCCGCGGCCGAGGCCTTCGCGGCCTGGCTGCATGCGCACTGCCGCGCGCTGCAGGCGGAAAACCCTTCCGGCCCGGCCTGAGGTTTTTTCCGCGCCGCGCGCGCCGCGCCGGCCTAGCATGCGGGCCTCGCTCAGAAGCCATCCGCCATGCCCGTCATCACCTGCGTCGAAGACCTGCGCCAACTGGCCGAGAAGCGCGTGCCGCGCATGTTCTACGACTACGCCGACTCCGGCTCCTGGACCGAGACCACCTACCGCGCCAACGAGACCGACTTCCAGGCCATCAAGCTGCGCCAGCGCGTGGCGGTCAACATGGAGAACCGCAGCACGGCGGTGAAGATGATCGGCCAGGACGCCAAGATGCCCGTGGCCATCGCGCCCGTGGGCCTGACCGGCATGCAGCATGCCGACGGCGAGATCCACGCCGCCCGCGCGGCCGAGAAGTTCGGCATCCCGTTCACGCTGTCCACGATGAGCATCTGCTCCATCGAGGACATCGCCGAGAACACCTCGGCGCCGTTCTGGTTTCAGCTCTACATGATGCGCGACCGCGAGGCCATGGCCCGCATGATCGACCGCTGCAAGGCCGCCAAATGCTCGGCGCTGGTGCTGACGCTGGACCTGCAGGTCATCGGCCAGCGCCACAAGGACCTGAAGAACGGCCTGACCGCGCCGCCGCGGCCCACGCTGAAGAACCTCCTCAACCTCGCCACCAAGCCGCGCTGGGTGCTGGGCATGGCCGGCACACGCCGCCACACCTTCCGCAACCTGGTGGGCCATGTGAAGGGTGTCAGCGACATGCGGTCCCTCTCGGCCTGGACCAACGAGCAGTTCGACCCGCGCCTGTCCTGGGCCGACATCGCCTGGGTCAAGGAGCGCTGGGGCGGCAAGCTGATCCTCAAGGGCATCATGGAAGTGGAAGACGCCCAGCTGGCCGTGCAGGCGGGGGCCGACGCCATCGTCGTCAGCAACCACGGCGGCCGGCAGCTGGACGGAGCGCCCAGCAGCATCCGCGCACTGCCGGCCATCGTGGCCGCGGTGGGCGACCGGATCGAGGTCTGGATGGACGGCGGCATCCGCTCCGGCCAGGACGTGCTGAAGGCCTGGGCGCTGGGCGCCAAGGGCACGATGGTGGGCCGCGCCATGGTCTACGGCCTGGGCGCGATGGGCGAGGCCGGCGTCACCAAGATGCTGCAGATGCTGCACAAGGAGCTGGACGTGACCATGGCCTTCTGCGGCCACACGCAGCTGACGAACGTGACGCGGGACATCCTGGTGCCGGGCAGCTACCCGACGGCAGCCCTCTGACGGCGCCAGGCGCGGCGCCTTCAGGCGGACGGCCGCGCCCCCAGCATGATGACTGCCATGCCGGCACAGCACAGGCCCACGCCGACCCAGTCGGTCATCGTCGGCCTGACGCCGTCCACCAGCATCAGCCAGACGATGGCCACGCCGATGTAGACGCCGCCATAGGCCGCGTAGATGCGGCCGGCGGCGGTGGGATGCAGCGTCAGCAGCCAGGCGAACAGCACCAGGCTGGCGGCGGCCGGCAGCAGCAGCCAGGCCGAGCCACCCTGCTTCAGCCACAGCCAGGGCAGGTAGCAGCCGACGATCTCGGCCAGGGCCGTGGCGACGAACAGCGCGAAGGTCTTCAGCAGGTCCATGGCCGCTCAGGGTTGCAGCGGCCTCACCAGCCGCACGGCCAGCGTCTCGCGCCTGGCCATGTCGCCACGCACGGCGCCGCCGGGCTGCTGCACGGCCCAGCCGGTGTTCACCACCAGCCGGTCCACCTGCCGCTGCGTCGCGCCGCGCTCCACGTTGCGGTAGGCATAGGGGTTGACCACCTCGCTGTCGATGCGGGTCGTGCCGGTCCAGTACCAGCCGGCCGGCCCGGCCGAGGCCAGCAGCGCCGCCTCCTGGCCCAGCGGCAGGCGCTCGAAGAAATGCTTCAACTCCGGCACCCGCGGCAGCCGCCAGGGCCGCCCCTCGGCCTGGGCGTGCGCCCGCGCAAAAGCCAATGCCTGTGGATGCGTGGCCAGCACCGCCTCGCCCGCGCAGCGCCGGCCGTCCCAGCGCTGGCCTTGCGGGCAGCGCGCCCAGGCCAGGCCCGCGGCGGCGTCGATCAGCTCCTGCCCATCGGCGCTGGGCAGCAGCCGAGCCGGCTGGTCGGCCCGGGCCGGCGCCAGCAGACCGAGCAGGGCCAGCAGCAGGCCGTACCGCAGCGCGTTCATCGGCCCGCCGCCGTCACCAGCGCCTGGGCCTCGGCCGGCGTCACCGCACCCTCGCCCGGCAGCTCCACGACGATCAGATAGCCCGCCAGGTCGGCGCGCGGGCTGGCCGCGGCATAGGCCTGTGCCAGGCGCAGCTGGCCGCTGCGCAGCAGGCGACCTGAGGCGGGGTCCCATTCCTCGTGCGACACCATGCAACCGGCCGATGGCGTGCCGGGAAAGTAGCTGGCGCCGCGGTAGTAGGCGGGGTTGACGACGGTGCCGTGCAGCAGGATCTCGTCGCGCCCCGCGCGGCCGGCAAGCCAGGCCTCCTTGATGGGCGCCCAGTCGCGCCAGGCGGGCGGCAGGAAGCTGTCGTACAAGGCCTCGCTCCAGGCGGCGTCGGTGTCGGCATGCTCGAACTCGGCCGGCGTGGCCTCGATGGGCAGCTTGCTGTGCAGATAGGGCGTGGGGCCGATCCAGGGGTTGGTGGCGGTGCCGGCGCCGACGATGGTGAACAGACCCTGCGGCGTGTTGCCGTTGGTGATGGTGCCGGGCAGGTCGGACAGCGCACGCGCGAGCTGCGGCTGCGCGAACAGCGTGCCGTCCGCCTCGCGCACGAAGCGGCCGTCCGCAGCGCGCACCAGCGCCAGGCCCATGAACTGGCGGCCGGGCCGCTGCAGGCTGTAGACGGCCGGAAAGCCGGGCCGCAGCGGTGCGGCCAGCAGTTCGGCCACCGGGGGCTGCGCCGCGCCGGACGGCTGCAGCCGCTGCATCAGCGCGGCCAGCCGCGCGTCATCGGACCAGTTGGGGAACTGCTGCGGCACCCGCAGGCGCAGCCGCTCGGCGGCACCGGCGTCGGCCTGCAGCAGCGTGTAGGCGGCGATGGCGAAGGGCTTGCTCGTGGTGAGCTGCGGCAGCAGCGGCCACAGAAGCGGCGCGGCTTCGGCGGCGTAATGCGTGTGGGCGGCCGTCAGCAGCGCGCGCTGGTAATCGGCGTCGCGCGCGCCCAGGCCCGGCAGCGCGGCCAGCAGCAGCGGACGCGCGGCGTCGACCTCGGTGTTGAACAGCGCCACCGCACCGAAGATGGCCGGCAGCGCCGCGTCGCGCTCGGGGCCAGCCGGCAGCGCGATGCGCGCGCGCAGCTCGGCCAGCGCCTGTTCGCGCAAGGCGCGCTCGCCGTCCACCGAGGTGGCGGGCCAGGCGAAATCGGCCGGCGTGAGCGCCTGCAGCTCGGCGGCGGCGTAGCGCTTCTCGACCGGCTTCTCGGGTGGCTTCAGCGTGGTGCAGGCGGCCAGCAGCAGGGCCGCAGACAGGGGAGCGAGGGAGCGCAGATTCATCGCGGCATCAGGTGCAAGGCATTGGCCACGCGGCGCAGCGCGGGCTCGTTGAGGGGGCGCGGCAGGCGCGATTCGCCGCCGATCAGCAGCGTGGACGAGCCGCCGCCGTCGAGGTTGAAGGCCTGCACCGCACCCAGCTCGCGCAGCAGCTGCGCGGTCTGCGCCAGCGTCAGGCCCCTGACCTCGCTGCGCCGGCCGACGGCCAGCAACACGATGAGCTGGCGGCCCGACGCATCCAGGCCCACGGCCGTGCGCGGATGCGTGTTCGCGCAAAGGTTGGCGCAGGTGGCGTCGTCCGCGGCCGTGCGAGGCTGGCCGTCGCGCACCAGCCAGGGCGTGCCGCTGACGGCCATGCGCCAGCCGGGCTCGGGCACGGCGGGTGCGTCGAAGCGGATGCTGCAGGTGGCGTCGCAGGCCAGCAGCGGGTCGCGCGCCGCGGCGGGGGCCTTGAGCGTCTGCGGCCAGGGCTGGCCGTCGCTGACGGTCAGGCCGCGCGGGCGGAACTGCTTGTCGAAGAAGGATGCGTTGACGCTGGCCAGCGCGCCGCGGCCGCTGGCCATCTGGTCCAGCGCCTGGCCGGCCTCGGCGGGCGGCGACAGCGCCACGCGCACGCGGTCCAGGTCCACGCGCAAGGCCTGCACCTCGCTGTCGGGCCAGGGCACCCAGGCGCGGTAGGCCAGGCCGGGGGCCAGCGGCCGCCAGCCATCGGCAGCCGGCGGCGAGAGGCTGGCGCAGCCGGCCAGCAGCAGCAACAGGGCGGCGAGAAACAGGCGGGGGCTGGGCATGCGGCCATGCTAACGGCCATCCCGCGTTCAGCTGACAGCCGGTGTCACGGCGGGCTGGATGATGTCGATCACCGCGGCCCTGGTTCGTCGTCTGCCAGGCGCCCCTGCCCCACGTCTTGAAGGACCCTGCATGAAAGCCCTGCCCCTGTTCGCTGCCGCCCTGTTCGCCACCGCCGCCATGGCCGCGCCGCAGACCTACGACATCGACCCCACGCACACCTACCCCAGCTTCGAGGCCGACCACATGGGTCTGTCCTTCTGGCGCGGCAAGCTCAACAAGAGCGCCGGCACGGTGGTCTACGACAAGGCCAGCGGCCGCGGCACGGTGGACGTGCAGATGGATCTGGGAGTCTGCGTGGCATAGGGCATGGCCCGCGCCGGGGCGATTTGCTGGGCCAGGCAAGGCGTCGGCGAGGCA
>JBKBVY010000023.1:0-23816 GCA_046289335.1 Roseateles sp.
AGCCGGGTCAGCATCTCCTTGGCCGCCTTGTTCGTGAAGGTCACAGCCATCACGCCGCCGGGGCTGACCTGGCCCGTCTGCAGCAGCCAGGCGATGCGAGTGGTCAGCACCCGGGTCTTGCCGGAGCCCGCGCCGGCCAGGATCAGGGCGGGCTCGGCGGCGGCGGTGACGGCGGCCAGCTGCTCGGGGTTGAGGTTCTTGAGGAGGGGGCTGTGGGCAGCGGCAGCATCGACGACCGGATTCATCGACGCATTTTACGGAGCCGCCCCCGCCGGCTCAGCGCCGCCTGAGCTTGCCCGCACGCCCGGCCTTGGACCACTCGTAGGCCTGCCCATCGGGCGTGCGCCCGCCCTCGACCGCAGCCACGCCCGCCGCGCCCACCTGCGCATCCAGCTCGGTGGAGATGCAGACATGGCGATGCCCGGCGCGGCGCTGCGCCTCGGCACAGGCCAGCGCCTCGGTCAGCGCCTTGCCGTCGAACCCCTGGCAGACCGGCAGCGCCGCCTCGCCCTCGCCTTCCAGCCAATACACCACGATGCCCAAGCCCGGCCTCCCAGCGACAAAGGCGCCAGCGTAGCGCGTCCGCGGCGCACCAGCGGTGTGCGGGCGCGGGCAGCGCCGCACGCTTGCGGGGCGGCGTCCCGTAGCCAGCCCTGGCATGCGACTTGCGCCGTCCTCGCGCATGACGACACGCCAACGACGGATGCCGGCGCCGGCCCAGCCGCCCGGCCCGCAAGCGGCAGGCCTGCTCACGCCCGGCCCGCCGGACCTGGAGCGTGCGGCCGGCTTCGGGCTGTGGTGGTACGACCCGCTGACCGGCCAGAGCCTGCTGTCCGCCAACGCCCGCGACTACCTGGAGCTGCCCGGCGACCACGCCGACAGCCTGGACGCCTGTTTCGGCCCTGTCTTCGAGGACGACCTGCCCGCGCTGACCCGGCTGTGGACCGGCGGCCCGCCGCAGCAGCCGCTGGACGTGCGCGTCATCGGCCTGGCGCGCGGCATGCGCTGGCTGCGCGTGACGCCGCTGCCGCCCGACCCTGCCCGGCCGCGCTGGCGCCACGGCCTGCTGCAGGACGTGACCGACCTCACGCATGCCGCCGTGCGCGAGCGCCTGGGCTATGCGCTGACCGAGTTCCTCGTCGGCACGCACACGCTGCAGGACGCCATCATCCACATCATCCAGCTCATCTGCCGCAACCTCGGCTGGGAATGGGGCGCCTACTGGAGCATGGAGGGCGGTGAGGCCGACGGCCAGCTGCAGTGCCGGCATTTCTGGCATCCGCCGGACCGCGACCTGGAGCAGTTCAGCGCCATCAGCGCCGCGCTGGGCATGGCGCCCGGCGAAGGCCTGGTGGGCCGCGTCTGGGCCAGCGGCGAGGCCGAGTGGGTGGAGGACATGTCCTCGGACCGGCGCTTCCTGCGCCGCCGCAGCGCCAACATGTGCGGGCTGTGGTCGGGCTATGTGTTTCCGGTCACCTATGTGTCGGACGACGGCGAACGCCACCGCCCCGGCGTGCTGGAGTTCTACAGCAGCCTGTCGCGCCAGCCCGATGCGCAGCTGCCCAAGGTCTCGGCCACCATCGGCGCGCTGATCGCGCAGACCGCCCAGCGGCTGGAGACCGAGGCCGCCATCCGCCGCCTGGCCCAGGTCGACGAGATGACCGAGCTGGACAACCGCGGCTACTTCTACACCCAGCTCAACCGCCACTGCGCGCTCAGCCAGCGCCAGGGCGGGCGCTTCGCGCTGGTCTTCATCGACCTGGACCGCTTCAAGCCCATCAACGACGCCTATGGCCACGAGGCCGGCAACGCGGTGCTGAAAGGCTTTGCACAGCGGCTGCGCGAGCTGGCGCCGCCGCCGGCCCGCGTCGGCCGGCTGGGCGGCGACGAGTTCGCCGTGCTGCTGCCCGACGCCAGCGACGGCGAGCGCCTGGCCGCGCTGGTGGACGCCATCCTGGCCGCCGCCAGCCAGCCCTTCGCCTACGAGGACGTGGCACTCAACGTGTCGGCCAGCGTGGGCGTGGCGCGCTTCCCCGACAACGGGCTGAGCGGCCCGGAGCTGCTGCGCAGCGCCGACGCGGCCATGTACCGCGTCAAGCAGAACGGCCGCAACGGCGCCAGCGTGTTCTCCACCAGCAGCCCCGACACGCTGGCCCAGCAGCGCGCCAAGCTGGCCCGCCGCCTGGCCATCGAGGCCCAGCTGCGCGAGGCGCTGCAGGCCGGCCAGCTGCGCCTGGCCTACCAGCCCATCGTCGACATCGTCTCGGGCCAGCTGCACGGCGTGGAGGCGCTGGTGCGCTGGCGCAAGCCCGACGGCGAGGTGGTGCCGCCGGACGTCTTCATCCCGATTGCCGAGCAGAGCGACCTCATCATCGACATCGGCCGCTGGGTCATGGGCCGGGCGCTGCTGGACCTGGCCTCGCTGCAGGGCGGCCCGCTGGCGCCGCTGAAGGTGCACGTCAACATGGCGGCCAGCGAGTTCGTCAGCGGCGCGCTGCCCGACGCGCTGAAGGCCATGTCCACCCGGCTGGCCGTGCCGGCCTCGCAGGTGGTGCTGGAGCTGACCGAGAGCATGCTGATGCGCCAGCCCGAGCAGGTCCGTCGCGTCATGCACCGGCTGCGCGAGATCGGCTTCGAGATCTCGCTGGACGACTTCGGCATGGGCCACTCGTCGCTGGCCATGCTCAAGACCCTGCCCATCAGCTCGCTGAAGATGGACCGCAGCTTCGTGCGCGACCTGGCCGGCAGCGGCCGCGACCGCGCCATCGCGCAGACCATCGTGGACCTGGGCCAGCACCTGCAGCTGGAGGTCATCGCCGAAGGCATCGAGGACGCCGCCCAGCTGGCCGTGCTGAACGCCTGCGGCTGCCGCTTCGGCCAGGGCTTTCTGCTGGGCCGGCCGCTGCCGCTGGACGAGCTGGTGCGGGCCTTTCCCGACGGCCGGCCGCGCTGAGGACTCGCCGCCCCGGGGAGGTAGAGTGATCGCACCCTCGCCGAAACGACAACAGAAAGGGCGAGCGATGGACATCTCCACCTTCGTGGCCGCCGCGGCCCACGACATGAAGAACTCGGTCAGCGTCATCGCCGCCTACCTGGAGGACGCGCTGCAGCAGCTGGCCACGATGCAGGCCCAGCCGCCGTCCGCGGCGGCGCTGTCCACCGCCCAGGCGCTGTACGAGACGCAGCGCGTCAACGGCAACCTGGTGCAGCTGATGGCGCTGTACAAGCTCGACGAGGGCATGTACCCCTTCGAGCCCGTGGAGGTGGCGCTGGACGAGTTCGCCCAGGAACTGCTGGCGCGCGTGCGGCCGCTGGTGACGCTCAAGGGCCTGACGCTGCAGTGCGAGGCCCAGCCGGGGCTGGACGCCTGGGTGTTCGACCACGACCTGATCGGCAGCGTGGTCATGCAGTCCCTGTTCAACGCGGTGCGCTATGCCCGGCAGACGGTGCGGCTGTCGCTGCGCGCCGGCGCCCAGGGCCTGGAGATCGAGGTGGCCGACGACGGCCAGGGCTTCCCGGACTTCATGCTGGCCCAGGGTTTCCCGTCGCGCCAGGGCATCGACGAGCGCACCGGCAGCACCGGCCTGGGCCTGTTCTTCGCGCGCCGCGCCGCCGGGCTGCACCGCCGCGGCGAGCACACCGGCAGCACCCGCCTGGCCAACGGCGGCGCGCTGGGCGGCGGCCGCTTCATCGTCCAACTGCCCTAGGAAGGCCGCCATGCAGATCGCCGACCCCCTGCGCAACAGCGAGTTCCTGCTGGTGTAGGACTTCGAGGCCATGCGCACCGTGCTCCAGGGCCTGCTGCTGCGCTGCGGCGCACGCCGCGTGGACACCGCGCGCGACGGCCGCGTGGACACCGCGCGCGACGGCCGCGAGGCCACGCAGATGCTCAGCGCCAAGTCCTACGACGTGGTCATGTGCGACTACGACCTGGGCCCCGGCAAGAACGGCCAGCAGCTGCTGGAGGAGGCGCGGCTCAAGGGCTGGATAGGCCCGGCCTCGGTGTGGCTGATGATCACCGCCGAGAAGACCAGCATCATGGTCTCGGCCGCCGCCGAGGACGCGCCGGACGACTACCTGCTCAAGCCCATCACCGAGGGCCTGCTGCAGACCCGGCTGCTGAGGCTGGTGGAGCGCAAGGCCTCGCTGGCCGGCATCGCCACCGCGATGAAGGCGCACGACTGGCGGCGCGCGCTGCAGCTGTGCAGCGAACAGCTGGCCGCCGGCAACAAGAACGTGGCCGAGATCCTGCGGCTGCAGGCCCAGCTGCACCAGAAGCTGGACGACTGGCCCAAGGCCCAGGCCGTCTACGAGGCCGTGCTGCAGGACATCGTCCGCGACCACCCGCAGTACCTGGACGCCTACGACGAGCTGGCCAACCTGCTGGCCGAGCAGGGCCAGGGCCAGCAGCAGCTCGCGCTGCTGGAACGCGCCGTCAAGCTCTCGCCCAACTCGGCGCAGCGCCAGGCCGCGCTGGGCAAGGTGGCGCTGGCGCAAGGCCAGCTCGACACGGCGGAGCGCGCATTCACACGCTCCATCAAGCTCACCGAGCACAGCGCCATCGAGAACGTCGAGCCCTTCCTCGGCTGGGCGCGGCTCCACCGGGTGGCCGGCGCCCCCGACGAGGCCCGCAAGATGCTCGCCACGCTGACCCAGCGCTACGACAGCCGCGACGCCCAGCTGCTGGCCAAGGCCGAGGAAGTGCGCGTGCGGGTGGCGTCCGGCGACGCCGCCGGCGCGGCCAGCCTGGCCGCGGAGCTGGCGGCACTGAGCGCCGACGCCACCCAGCCCGCGTCGTCGCAGACCGCCGTGCGCATCGCCGAGACGCTGATCGAGACCCGGCAGATGGACAGCGCCGCGCAGCTGCTGCAGTACGTCACGCGCAACAACTACGACGACGAGGGCCTGCTGCGCCGCACGCAGCGCGCCTTCGACACGCTGGGCATGGGCGCCGCTGGCGGCGAGGTCGCGGCGGCGGCCAAGCGCGAGGCCACCGAGGCCATGAAGGACGCCATGCGGCTGATGGCCCAGGGCGACCCGCAGGCCGCGCTGGAAAGCCTGCGCGGCGCCAAGACCTCCATGCCGCGCAATGCGCGCGTGCAGCTGAACTTCGCCGCCGTGGCGCTGGCCTGCCTGGAGCGCCAGGGCCGCTCGGCCACGCTGGAGGCCGAGGTGCGCGCCAGCATCGCCACCGCCCAGCTGCTCAAGCCCGACGAGGCCCGCGCCGACGACCTGCTGCGCCAGCTGACCCGGCTGACCGGCACCTGAGACAGGCCTTGCGGCATGATGCGCCGCCTATGAACGCCACCGCCCCCTGCCCCTGCGGCAGCGCCCGGCCCTATGCCGGCTGCTGCGGCCTGCTGCACGCCCGGCATGCCGCCGACGGCCAGCTCGCCGCGGCCAGCCCCGAGGCGCTGATGCGCTCGCGCTACACGGCCTTCGTGCTGGACCTGCGCGACTACCTGCTGGCCAGCTGGCATGCCAGCACCCGACCCGCCAGCCTGGAGCCGCCCGAGCCGGGGCTGAAGTGGCTGGGGCTGGACGTCAAGCGCGCCGCGCTGCAGGACGCCGACCACGGCACGGTGGAATTCGTCGCCCGCAGCAAGCTGGGCGGCCGCGCGCACCGGCTGCACGAGCTCAGCCGCTTCGTGCGCGAACGCGGCCAATGGTTCTACGTGGACGGCGACCTGCGCAATTGACTCTGACCCTGATTTACAAGGACGAGCACCTGGCCGCCGTCGACAAGCCGCCGGGCCTGCTGGTGCACCGCACCCAGCTCGCCGCGGGCGAGGACGAGGCCGCGCTGCAGCAGCTGCGCGACCAGCTGGGCCGGCCGGTCTGGCCCGTGCACCGGCTGGACCGCGGCACCTCGGGCGTGCTGCTGTTCGCGCTGTCGGCCGAGGTCGCCGCGCTGCTGGGCGCGATGTTCGAGCAGGGGCAGATGGACAAGCACTACCTGGCGCTGGTGCGCGGCTGGCCCGCGGCCGACGCAGGCCTCATCGACCATCCGCTGGCCCGCGACCCCGAGCTGCCCTCGGCCGGCCAGCCGCTGCTGGCGGCGCAGACCCGCTGGCGCGTGCTGCAGCGCCTGGACTGGCCGCTGGTGACCGATCCGCGCTTTGCGAGCACCCGCGTCGCGCTGCTGGAAGCCGAACCGCTGCAGGGCCGGCGCCACCAGATCCGCCGCCACCTGAAGCACATCGCCCACCCCATCCTGGGTGACGCCACGCACGGCAAGGGCCCGCTGAACCGCGCCATCGCGGCGCACCTGGGCGTTCAGCGGCTGTGGCTGCATGCGCAGCGGCTGGCCTTCGCGCATCCGGTCAGCGGCGCGCCGCTGCTGCTGACCGCGCCACACGACTGGCCGGTGCCGGGCTGAAGGGCCGGCGCCGCCGTCAGGCCGCGCGCGTGCGGAACACGCCCACCTCTTCGGCCAGGCGCTGGGCCTGATCGCGCAGGCTCTCGGCCGCGGCGGCGGACTGCTCCACCAGCGCCGCGTTCTGCTGCGTGACCTGGTCCAGCTGGCCCATCGCCTGGTTGACGCGCTCGATGCCCTGGCTCTGCTCGGCGGCCGAGCGGGCGATGTCGCCGATCAGATCGGCCACCTGCTGGGCTGCGCCCTCGATCTCGCGCATCGCCTCGCCCGCCGACGCCACGAGGCCGGAACCCGCGGCCACCTGCTCGGTGGACTGGGCGATCAGGCCCTTGATGTCGCGCGCCGCCTCGGCGCTGCGCTGCGCCAGGCTGCGCACCTCGGACGCGACGACGGCAAAGCCGCGCCCCTCCTCGCCCGCGCGTGCGGCCTCCACTGCGGCATTCAGCGCCAGGATGTTGGTCTGGAAGGCGATGGCGTCGATCAGCCCGGTGATGTCGGCGATGCGGCCGGCGCTGGCGTCGATGGCCTGCATCGTCGCCACCACCTGCTGCACGACGCCCGAGCCGCGCGAGGCGGAGCCGGCTGCACCGCTGGCCAGCGCATGGGCCTGGCTGGCGGAATCCGCCGTCTGCCGCACCGCCACCGTCAGCGCATCCATGGACGAGGCGGTGGACTGCAGGCTGGCCGCCATCTTCTCGGTGCGCACCGACAGGTCCTGGTTGCCCGACGCGATCTCGGCGCTGGCGCCGTCGATGCTCTTGGCGGCGACCTGCACCTGGCGCACGACGCCGTGGATGCGGTCCACCGCGCCGCGCAGCAGCGCGGCCGTGCCCTCGGCGCGCCCGAGATGCGCGGTGTCCAGGTTGATGCGCTCGTGCGCCGTCAGGTGCTCCACGAGGTTGACCAGCGCCGACTGCTCCACCGCGCGCCGGTGCATCTGCAGCGCGATCAGCAGCTCGAAGGCGGCCTGCCCCACCACGTAGCCGGCATGGATGAGCACCCGCGGGAAGCCCGGCTCGGTCAGGCAGTAGACGCCCACGCCGCCGGCCTGCAGCCGATCAAACACGATGTGATGCACGGCGATGACGACTGCGCCGGTGACGATGGGCGCCCAGTGCCGGTAGGCCAGCAGGAAGGCCAGCGTGACGAACACGCCGAAGTGGAACTCCAGCATGCCGCGCGCCAGCTGGATCTGCAGCGCCACCATGGCCATCAAGGCCACCGCCATCGTGTGGGCCGACAAGGCCGTGCCGCCTGCGGACAGGTGCGCCGCCACCGCCGCGCCCACCACGACGACCGACACGCCCACCGCCAGCCCCAGGCCGCCGAAATAGCTGCCCAGCGCCAGCGCGATCAACGCATGCACGGCCAGTCCGGCCAGCATCAGCCGGTCCGCCTCGCGCCAGGAAGCCTGCCGCGCGCTGGTGTGCGCCACGTTCTGCTGATCCCAAGTCATGCCCGCCATGTCGCGTCTCCTCGTTGTTGTCGGCCCATGGTAGCCGTTGGCACGAGGCGAAGCCGTCGCCGGGCATGCTCAGCCGAACTTGACCGCGTAGACAGGCGGCAGCCGCGCCGGCAGCTCCTGCCAGCTGTCGCCCGCATCGCTGCTGGTCCACAGGCCGCCGCTGGTGGAGCCCATGAGGAGCTGCTCGCCGCTGTCGTCCACCGCCAGGCCGTGGCGGTAGATGAGGTCGTAGCAATGCTGCTGCGGCAGGCCGGCGCGCAAGGCCTCGAAGGTCTGGCCGCCATCACGCGTGCGGGTCACGCACAGGGCCGCATCGACCGGGATGCGGCGCTCATCCTTCACGGCCGGCGCGAACCAGGCGGTGTCGCCGTCATGCGGATGCGCGGCGACGGCGAAGCCGAAGCTGGAGGGCTGCGCCTGCAGCTCGACCCAGGTCGCGCCGTTGTCGGTGCTGCGGAAGATGCCGCAATGGTGCTGGCACCACAGCACGTCGGGCTGGTCGCGGCAGCGGGCGATCAGGTGGGGGTCTTGCGAGTTCTCGTCGCCGGCCAGCTCGGGCGGCATAAAGTCGGCGCGCATGCCCTTGGCGCGCAAGTGCCAGGTCTTGCCGCCGTCGGTCGTGCGCCAGGCGCCGCCGCAGGACACGCCGATCAGCAGCTCATCGGCATGGCTGGGATGCGGGCAGAGGGAATGCAGCGCCGGGTTGGGGTTGCCGCCGCCCATCCACTGCTCGCGCCGCGGGTCGCGCCACAGCACCTCATCCAGCCGCCAGGACTCGCCGCGGTCGCGGCTGACGAACAGGCCGCCGGGGACGGTGCCGCACCAGATCGCATCGCCCGCACGCTCCAGCGCGAACACCTGCTCCAGCTTCCAGGCCGGCCCCTCGGCGCCCTCGGGCTGGGGCGGGAACGCGGGCGCCGCCACCTCGCGCCAAGTCTGGCCGGCGTCGTCGCTGGCCTGCAGCTTGGCGCCGAAATGGCCCAGGTTGAGGCCGGCCAGCATGTGGCCGGCCGCATCTGGCGGCAGCAGCATGGTGACCGGGTCGGCGACGAAGCTCAGCCGCTCCACCTGCCAGGCTCCGCCGCGGCGGCGCAGTTCGAACAGGCCTTTGCGGGTGGCGGCCCAGGCACGGTCTGTTGATGACATCGTTCAACCTCCCGAGAGTGCTTGCAGGACATGGACCCGGCTGTCGGGCCCGAGGGGGTCGGTCAGCCCGCGCAGGTCGCGCGCGCGCCGGCCGTCGATGAAGACGACCACGTTGGGCCGCAGATGGCCCTGGTCGTCCAGGATGTAGCCACGCAGGCGCGGGTTGATCGCGAAGGCCGCGTCCAGGCCCTCGCGCAGCACCGCGGCCGACGTGTCGACCACCGGCGTCGCGACGAAGCGGTGCAGTTGCGGGGTGAATTCGATGCGGGCCATGGCAGGACGACGAACGAGGGGCATCCGATTCGACGGCGATGCCCTGGCGACAGCACCGGGGATAACCCGCACCGAGAATGCCGACGATGAATCGCGGCATCCTCTTCGCCCTCGGCGCTTACCTGAGCTGGGGGCTGTTCCCGCTCTACTTCTGGCAGATCGCCGCCATCCCGTCGCTGCAGATCGTGGCCCACCGCACGCTGTGGTCGCTGGCCTTCGTGGCGGTGGTGCTGCTGGCGACCGGGCACCTGAAGTGGCTGCGCGAGGTCGGTGCGGCCACCTGGCGGCGCTTCGCGCTGTCGGCCGCCCTCATCGCCGTGAACTGGCTGACCTATGTCTGGGCGGTGGGCCACGGCCATGTCATCGACGCCAGTCTGGGCTATTTCATCAACCCGCTGGTCAACGTGGCGCTGGGCTTTGCGGTGCTTCATGAGCGGCCCCGGCCGGTGCAGTGGCTCGCCGTGGGCCTGGCCGCCTTCGGCGTGCTGTGGCTGACCGTCGCGGCCGGCAGCGTGCCATGGATCGCGCTGGTGCTGGCCGTCAGCTTTGGCCTCTACGGGCTGATGCGCAAGACGGCCTCGCTGGGTGCCATCGAGGGCCTGGCGCTGGAGACGCTGATCCTCGCACCGCTGGCGCTGGCGGGGCTGGCGTTCTGGTGGCAGGCGGGCGACCTTGCCGGCCAGACGGCGGTGGACTGGGCCTGGCTGATCGGCACCGGCCCGGTGACGGCCGGCGCGCTGCTGCTGTTCGCGGCCGGCGCGCGGCGCATTCCGCTGGCGACGCTGGGCATCGTGCAATACGTGTCGCCGTCGCTGCAGTTCCTGCTGGGCGTGTTCCTGTTCAAGGAGCCCATGGACGCGACCCGGCTGGTCGCGTTCGGCTTCATCTGGGCGGCGCTGGCGGTCTACAGCGCGGAAGGCCTGTGGCAGACGCGCCGGGCACTGGCCGTGCAGCCCTGAGCGGCCACCGGCCACACCTGGTTACCACGGCGCCGGCGCGAGGCTGGTAAACCGATGTCGACCGCCGGGCGTTGACGCCTGACCTCACCGCGAGCCCGCCATGCAGACCCTGACCCGCACGTTGATCGCCTCGGCACTGATCGCCGCCACCACGGCCGCCAGCGCCGGCCCGCGCTACTACGGACCGCCGCCGCGCCATCACCACCACCATCACCACGGCGTGGGACTGGGCGGCCTGGTCGTCGGCCTGGCGCTGGCGGTGCCGCTGATCGCGCTGGCCAGCCAGGCCGACCGGCAGCCGGAGGTGGTCTACGTGCCGCCGCCGGCGCCGCTGCCACCGCCGCCGGTCTATGCGCCCGCGCGGCCCGCGCCCGTCATCTACCCGCGGCAAGGCCAGAGCGAGGCGCAGACCGAGTTCGACCGCCGCGAGTGCAATCGCTGGGCCACGACCCAGCAGGCCGCGATGGCCGACGCCAGCGTGTTCCGCCGCGCCGTCGAGGCCTGCATGGACGGCCGCGGCTACACGCTGCGCTGAGCAAGGACCGAGGACAGGACCTGCGTCCTGTCCGACGCCTTGCGAAGGCCCGCGGCATGCAGGCCGCGGGCATGAGCGCCACCGCTCAGCTGCGCATCAGGTAGTCGAACGCGCCCAGCGCCGCCTTCGCGCCGTCGCCGGCCGCGATGATGATCTGCTTGAACGGCACCGTGGTCGCATCACCCGCGGCGAACACGCCGGGCACGGAGGTGGCGCCCTTGGTGTCCACGATGATCTCGCCGTGCTTGCTCAGCTCCACCGTGCCGCGCAGCCATTCGGTGTTGGGCACCAGGCCGATCTGCACGAAGCAGCCTTCCACCTCCACGCGCCGGGCCTCGCCGCTGACGCGGTCGGTGTAGTTCAGGCCGTCGAGCTTGCCGTTCGTGCCGGTGAACTCGGTGGTCTGGGCGTTCTTGATGATGGTGACGTTGGGCAGGCTTTCCAGCTTCTTCACCAGCACCGCGTCCGCCCGCAGCTCGGCGCCGAACTCCAGCAGCGTCACATGCTTGACGATGCCGGCCAGATCGATGGCCGCCTCGACGCCCGAGTTGCCGCCGCCGATGACCGCCACCGGCTTGCCCTTGAACAGCGGGCCGTCGCAGTGCGGGCAGTAGGCCACGCCCTTGTTCTTGTACTCGGCCTCGCCCGGCACGCCCACGTTGCGCCAGCGCGCGCCGGTGGACAGGATGACGGTCTTGCCCTTGAGCTTGGCGCCGTTGGCCAGCTGCACCTCGATGAGGCCGCCGGGCTGAGCGGCAGGAATCAGCTTCTCGGCGCGCTGCAGGTTGTGGATGTCGACCTGGTAGTCCTTCACATGGGCTTCCAGCGCGGCGGCGAACTTCGGCCCGTCCGTCATCGAGATGGAGATGTAGTTCTCGATGCCCAGCGTGTCGTTCACCTGGCCGCCGAAGCGCTCGGCCGCCACGCCGGTGCGGATGCCCTTGCGCGCCGCGTAGACGGCTGCTGCAGCGCCGGCCGGGCCGCCGCCGATGATGAGCATGTCGTAGGGCGCCTCGGCGTCCAGCTTCTGGGCGTCGCGCGCCGCGGAGCCGCTGTCCAGCTTGGCGATCAGCTCTTCCAGGCTGATGCGGCCGGAGACGAAGTGCTCGCCGTTCAGGTAGACGCTGGGCACGGCCATGATGTCGCGCGCCTCGACCTCGGCCTGGTAGAGGCCGCCGTCGATGACGGTGGTGCGGATGCGCGGGTTGACGATGGCCATCAGCGACAGCGCCTGGACCACGTCCGGGCAGTTGTGGCAGCTCAGGCTCATGTAGATCTCGAAGTCGAGATCGCGGTCCAGTGCCTTCACCGCATCGATCTGGGCCTGCTCGACCTTGGGCGGATGGCCGCCGGTCCACAGCAGCGCCAGCACCAGCGACGTGAACTCGTGGCCCAGCGGGATGGCGGCGAAGCGCAGGCTTTGCTCGGTGCCCGTGCGGCGCAGCAGGAAGGACGGGGTGCGGGTGTCCAGGCCGTCGGTGCCCTGATTGACGATCAAGGTGATCTTGTCATTCATGCCGGCAATTTCTTCCAGCAGCTCGCGCATCTCGGCGCTGGCGGTGGAGTCGTCCAGCGAGGCGACGATCTCGAAGGGGAGCTTGACGTGGTCCAGGTAGCCCTGGAGCTGGGTCTTCAGCGCGGCGTCCAACATGGTGACTTCCTTTCAGTGAGGCGTGGCGAGGCTGGCCACTGCTGAAAGAGTCCCCGTGCCGGAGGCTCTTTCAGCAGAACCGAGGCGGCTCTGCGGAGGGAAGGAGCCCTCCCGGGCTCCAGACCAGATTCATCTGGATCAGTTGGGGTCGGAGCTTGCCGCTGCGCGGCAAGGTCCAACCCGCAAGGCCTTAAATCTTGCCGACCAGATCCAGAGACGGGGCGATGGTGGCAGCGCCTTCCTTCCACTTGGCCGGGCATACCTGGCCGGGGTGGGCGGCGGTGTACTGGGCGGCCTTGAGCTTGCGCAGCGTCTCGGACACGTCGCGGGCGATCTCGTTGGAGTGGATCTCGGCCGTCTTGATGACGCCCTCGGGGTTGATCACGAAGGTGCCGCGCAGCGCCAGGCCTTCTTCGGGGATGTGCACGCCGAAGGCGTTGGTCAGCGCGTGGGTCGGGTCGCCCACCAGCGGGAACTTGGCCTTGCCGACGGCCGGCGAGGTCTCGTGCCACACCTTGTGCGAGAAGTGCGTGTCGGTCGTGACGATGTAGACCTCGGCGCCCAGCTTCTGGAACTCGGCGTAGTTGTCGGCCGCGTCCTCGACTTCGGTCGGGCAGTTGAAGGTGAAGGCGGCCGGCATGAAGATCAGCACGGACCACTTGCCCTTCAGCGACTCGTCGGACACCTCGATGAACTTGCCGTTGTGGAAGGCCTGGGCCTTGAAGGGTTGGACTTGGGTGTTGATCAGGGACATGGTCTTCTCCAGAGGGGTGGGGTGGATGGGATAGAAAGAACTATATCGAACTAAAGTTTTCAGTTGAAAACTTTAATCAAATCGGTCCTATTGGCTTTGCCTATCGCGCAAGCGCGCGCTGCGGCTGGGAAACGATGAAAAGCGTAAGCCATCTGCCCACCCGGCGCCACCACGGCGCCCGGATGACCCGACCCGGCGTCAGCGCTCCAGCGCCAGCAGCTCTTCCACCGTCTGGCGCCGCCGGATCAGCCGGGTGGCCTCGCCGTCCACCAGCACCTCGGCGGCCAGCGGCCGGCTGTTGTAGTTGCTGGACATGGACGCACCGTAGGCGCCGGCGTCGTGGATGACCAGCAGGTCGCCCACCCGGGCCGCGGGCAGCTCGCGCGTCAGCACCTCGCCGCCGGGGCCTTGGGTGAACACATCGCCCGACTCGCACAGCGGACCGGCCACCACCGAGGGCTGCACCGGCCGCGCCTCGCCGTCGCGCGGCAACAGCGTCATCGCATGGAAGCTGCCGTACATGGCCGGCCGCATCAGTTCGTTGAAGCCGGCGTCCACCAGCACGAAGCGGTTCGCCCCGGCGTTCTTGACCGCCCTCACCTCGGCCAGCAGCACGGCGCTTTCGGCCACCAGGTAGCGGCCCGGCTCCAGCTCCAGCGTCAGCGCATGGCCCACCAGGCCTTCCGCCTCGCGGCGCGCGGTGTCCCATAGGCCGAAGTAGTGGGCCACGTCGATGCGGGCATCGCCGTCGCGGTAGGGAATGGACAGGCCGCCGCCGGCCGAGATGGCATGCAGGTCGTGCCCGGCCGCGACCGTCTCGCGCACCAGGCCCACCATGGCCTGGCCGACCTGGGCCAAGTGGCCGTAGTCCACGCCCGAGCCGATGTGCATGTGCAGGCCCACCAGCTTGAGGCCGTGCTGGCGCACGGCGGCCAGCGCTTCGGCCAGGTCCGTGTGCCAGATGCCGTGCTTGCTGTGCTCGCCGCCGGTGTTGGTCTTCTGGCTGTGGCCGTGGCCGAAGCCGGGGTTGATGCGCAGCCAGACTGCATGGCCGGGGGACGCGGCGCCCAGCTGGTGCAGCATGTCGATGGAGCCGGCGTTGACCGGGATGCGGTGCTCCACGACGGTGGCCAGCGTGGCGTGGTCCAGCAGGTCGGCGGTGAAGACGATCTCCGACGGTCTCCCCGGCGTGCAGCCCGGCTGGAAGCCGGCGCGCAGCGCGCGCTCGATCTCGCCCAGCGAGACCGCGTCCACCATCACGCCCTGCTCGCGCATCAGGCGCAGCACATGGGTGTTGGAATTGGCCTTCTGCGCGAAGCGCACGACGTCGAAGCGCTGCAGCGACGCGGCGCGGGCCCGGATGGTGGCGGCGTCGTACACCCACAGCGGCGTGCCATGTGCGGCGGCGAGCTGTTGCAGGCGGGCGGGGGTCAGGGCGGGGGGCAGGTGCTGGGTCATGCGCGCAGCATGCCCGTCGCCGACCATTCAATCAAATCGCAATTTGTCGTTGGACAATCCATTTCTGATATGGACATCCAGCACCGCCACATCGAGGTCTTCCGCGCCGTCATGACGGCTGGCAGCGTCACCGGTGCAGCCGCGCTGCTGCACACCTCGCAGCCCACGCTGAGCCGCGATCTCGCCCGGCTGGAGCAGCTGCTGGGCTACGCGCTGTTCGAACGCGAGCGCGGCCGGCTCAAGGCCACGGCGCGGGCGCGGGCGCTGTTCGACGAGGTGGAGCGCAGCTTCCAGGGCCTGGCGCGGGTGGTCGAGCGCGCCCAGGCGCTGGGCCGGGCGGAGGACATGGAACTCAGCCTGCTGTGCCTGCCGGCGCTCAGCCACGCGCTGCTGCCGGGCGCGCTGGCGCAGCTGCTGGCCGAGCACCCCGCCGCCCGCGTGGCCATCACGCCGGCCGAGCCACCGCTGCTGGACGCCTGGATGGCCGAGCAGCGCTTCGACCTGGGCCTGGCCGAGCAGGGCACGCCACTGCCCGGCGTGCGTGTGGAGCCGGTGCTGGAGGCCGACGAGGTGGCCGTGCTGCCGGCCGACCATCCGCTCGCGGCGCGCGAGCGTCTGGCATTGCAGGACTTCGACGGCCAGCACTTCATCAGCCTGGCCGAGGACGACCCCTACCGCCGGGAGATCGATGCGCGCTTCGAGGCCGCGGGCGTCACGCGTCGTCTGCGTGTGCAGACGCACAGCGCGGTGGCGGTGTGCGAGCTGGTGCGCTCGGGCCTGGGCCTGGCCGTCGTCAACCCGCTGACGGCGGCGGCCTGTGCGGGCCAGGGGCTGGCGGTGCGGCCGCTGGCCGTGTCGATTCCCTACCGCGTGTCGGCCCTGCTGCCGCTGCACCGGCCGGCGCAGCCGCTGGTCGATGCCTTGCTCAGCGCACTGCGGTGCGTGCGACCACCGTCGGCTTCGCACCGAAGCGCTTGACGATGCTGGCCTCGATGCCGGCAGCGTCCAGGCCGCACAGGCTCATCAGCTTGACCGGGTCGCCATGCTCGACGAACTCGTCGGGCAGGCCCAGCTGCAGCACCGGCACGGTCAGGCCGGCGGCGTTCAGCGCCTCGGTCACCGCACTGCCCGCGCCGCCCATCACGCAACCGTCCTCCACGGTGACCAGCGCGTCATGCGTGCGCGCCAGCTCGGCCACCAGCTCGGCGTCCAGCGGCTTGACGAAGCGCATGTTGGCCACCGTTGCGTCCAGGTGTTCGGCGGCTTCCAGCGCCGGGTAGAGCAGCGTGCCGAAGGCCAGGATGGCGATGCCCTGGCCCCGGCGGCGCACCTCGCCCTTGCCCCAGGGCTGGGCCGTCATGGCCTTGACCGGCACCACGCCCACGCCGGCGCCGCGCGGATAGCGCACCGTCACCGGGCCGTCGTGCAGGAAGCCGGTGTACAGCGCCTGGCGGCATTCGTCCTCGTCGGCCGGCGTCAGCACGGCCATGTTGGGGATGCAGCGGGTGTAGGCGATGTCGTAGTTGCCGGCATGCGTCGCGCCGTCGGCGCCCACCAGGCCGGCGCGGTCCAGCGCGAACAGCACGGGCAGGTTCTGGAGGGCCACGTCGTGCACCATCTGGTCGTAGGCACGCTGCAGGAAGGTCGAGTAGATCGCGACCACCGGCTTGAGCCCCTCGCAGGCGAGACCCGCGGCGAAGGTCACCGAATGCTGCTCGGCGATGCCCACGTCGTGATAGCGCTGCGGGAAGCGCTTGTGGAACTCCACCATGCCCGAGCCCTCGCGCATGGCCGGCGTGATGCCCACCAGCCGCGCGTCCGCCTCGGCCATGTCGCACAGCCAGTCACCGAACACCTGCGTGAACGTGGTCTTGGGCGGCGTGGCGGGCTTGACGAAGCCCACGGCCGGATCGAACTTGCCGGAGGCGGCGTGGTACTTGACCGGGTCGGCCTCGGCCAGCTTGTAGCCGGCGCCCTTCTTCGTGACGATGTGCAGGAACTGCGGGCCCTTCTTGTCGCGCAGGTTCTCCAGCGTCGGGATCAGCGAGTCCAGATCGTGGCCGTCGATGGGGCCCACGTAGTTGAAGCCGAACTCCTCGAAGATGGTGCCCGGCACGACCATGCCCTTGGTGTGCTCCTCGAACTTGCGCGCGAACTCGTACAGCGGCGTGTTCTTCAGCACGCTCTTGGCGCCCTCGCGCGCGGCGGCGTAGAAGCTGCCGCTCATCAGGCGGGCCAGGTATTTGTTCAGCGCACCCACCGGCGGGCTGATGGACATGTCGTTGTCGTTCAGGATGACCAGCAGGTCGCCCAGCAGGCCGCCATGCGCGACGCCCGCGTTGTTCAGCGCCTCGAAGGCCATGCCCGCCGTCATGGAGCCGTCGCCGATGATGGCCACGGCCTTGCGGTCCTCGCCCTTGAGCTTGGCCGCCATGGCCATGCCGTGCGCGGCGGAGATGCTGGTGGACGAGTGGCCCGTGCCGAAGGTGTCGTACTCGCTCTCGTCGCGGCGCGGGAAGCCGCTGATGCCGCCCAGCTGGCGCAGCGTGCCCATGCGGTCGCGGCGGCCGGTCAGCACCTTGTGCGGATAGGTCTGGTGGCCCACGTCCCACACCAGCCGGTCCTCCGGCGTGTTGAAGACATAGTGCAACGCCACGGTCAGCTCGACGGTGCCGAGGTTGGAGCCCAGGTGGCCGCCGGTCTTGGAGACGCTCTCCAGCACGTAGGCGCGCAACTCGTCGGCCAGGCGCTGAAGCTCCGAGCGCGGCAGGCGCCGCAGGTCGGCGGGGCTGTTGATGCTTTTCAGCAGCGTGTAGTCCATGGCGAAACCTTTCAGCTGTCGCGTTCGACGACCGAGTCGGCCAGCAGGCTCAGCAGGCTGACGTCGGCCAGGCCGGTGGCCGCCAGCGCCGCCTTGGCCTCGCCGCGCAAGGCCTGGGCCAGCGCGCGCGCGGCGTCCAGCCCCAGCACGCTGACGTAGGTGGGCTTGTTGGCGTCCTGGTCCTTGCCGGCGGTCTTGCCCAGCACGGTGGAGTCCTGGGTCACGTCCAGGATGTCGTCGACCACCTGGAAGGCCAGGCCCAGCGCCGCGCCGTAGTCGGACAGCGACTTCGTCGCCTGCGCCGACGCCGGCCCGCAGGCCGCACCCATCATCACGCTGGCCTGCAGCAGCACGCCGGTCTTGCGACGATGCATGTCGCGCAGCGTGCACTCGTCCAGCGGCTTGCCGATGCTGGCCAGGTCGATGGCCTGGCCGCCGGCCATGCCGTCGTAGCCGGAGGCCCGCGCCAGCAGCGCGCACAGCCGCGCCTGCAGCGCCGGCGCGATGCCTTCGTCGGGGGTCAGCACCTCGAAGGCCAGCGCCTGCATGGCGTCGCCAGCCAGCATGGCCTGGGCCTCGCCGAAGGCCACGTGGGTGGTGGGCTTGCCGCGGCGCAGCACGTCGTTGTCCATGCAAGGCATGTCGTCATGCACCAGCGAATAGGCGTGGATCAGCTCCACGGCACAGGCAGCGCGCATGGCCGCGAAACGGTCGCCACCCACGGCCGCGCAGCTGGCCAGCACCAGCAGCGGGCGCAGCCGCTTGCCGCCGCCCAGCACCGCATAGCGCATGGCCTCGCCCAGCCCGGCCGGCGCGCTGGCCGGCACCAGCTGGTCCAGCGCCACCTCGACGCTGGCCAGGGAGGTGTCCACCCAGTGGCCAAAATCCTTTGCTTCCATGGTCTTCAGGGGCCCTCCCAGGCCTTCAGCTCCGCCCCATCCAGCAACTTGACCTGCTGCTCCACCGCCTGCAGGCGGCCGCGGCACAGGGCCAGCAGCTCCGCACCGCGCCGGTAGGCCTGCAGGAGCTGGTCCAGCGGCAGTTGCTGCCCCTCCATCGCCGCCACCAGGCGCTCCAACTCGTCGAGCGCCTGCTCGTAGCTGAGTTCCGGGGCCGCTGCGGCGGCGGCCTGCTGGGTACGTGACGAGGTCTTGGCTGTCATTTCAAAACGCGAAACGGCAATTGTAGTCAGCGGGCTTCCCGATTCCGGGGCCTGCGGCGCGGCCGGATGGGCGCAGCGCGGGTGGGCGGCTAGAATCCGCGTCCCCGTCGAGCGGGCGCGCGCACGCGCGACCCGATTCCTTTTCACCACAAGCAACCTGGCCGACTCGGCAAGACCGAGATGCGCCGGAGGGACGCAGCACCCCATTCCGCCTGAAAGCCCCACTGGATCATGTCCGACCTGAGCCTTCCCGTCTCGGCGCTGCAACGCAGCCAGACCCAGCTCCCGGTGAGCGCCTATTTCGACTCCGATCTGTTCCAGCGAGAACAGGCCCGGATCTTCCAGCGAGGGCCCCGCTATGTCGGCCATGCACTGGCGGTCCCCGACATCGGGGACCACTACGCGCTGCCGCAGGAGGGCGAAGGCCGGGTGCTGGTGCGATCGGCCCAGGGCATCGAGCTGATCTCCAACGTCTGCCGGCACCGCCAGGCGGTCATGCTGCGCGGCCGTGGCAACACGAAG
This sequence comes from Roseateles sp., assembly GCA_046289335.1. Lineage (GTDB taxonomy): Bacteria > Pseudomonadota > Gammaproteobacteria > Burkholderiales > Burkholderiaceae_C > Pelomonas. Next base: position 19,123 of record JBKBVY010000023.1, read on the forward strand.
TCCAACATCGTCTGCCCGCTGCACCGCTGGACCTACTCCCACCAGGGCGAGCTGATCGGCGCGCCGCACTTCGACCACGATCCCTGCCTGAACCTGAAACGCTATCCGTTGCGCGAATGGAACGGTCTGCTGTTCGAGGACAACGGCCATGACGTGGCGGCCGAGCTGGCCCAGTTGGGCCCGCGCGCGCAGCTGGACTTCACCGGCTTCGTGCTGGACAAGGTGCAGGTCCACGAGTGCAACTACAACTGGAAGACCTTCATCGAGGTCTATCTGGAGGACTACCACGTGGGCCCCTTCCATCCGGGGCTGGGCAGTTTCGTCACCTGCGACGACCTGGCCTGGGAGTTCGGCAAGCACCACTCGGTGCAAACGGTGGGCGTGCACAAGGGCCTGGAGCGGCCGGGCTCGCCGGTCTACCAGCGCTGGCACGACGAGTTGCTGAAGTACCGCGAAGGCCGCCCGCCCGAGGTCGGCGCCATCTGGCTGACCTACTACCCGCACATCATGGTGGAGTGGTATCCGCATGTGCTGGTGGTGTCCACGCTGCATCCGGTGTCGCCGCAGAAGACGGTCAACCTCGTCGAGTTCTACTACCCCGAGGAGATCGCCGCCTTCGAGCGCGACTTCGTCGAGGCACACCAGGCCGCCTACATGGAGACCTGCATCGAGGACGACGAGATCGCCGAGCGCATGGACGCGGGCCGCAAGGCCTTGATGATGCGTGGCGACGACGAGGCCGGCCCCTACCAGAGCCCCATGGAGGACGGCATGCAGCACTTCCACGAGTGGTTCCGCAGCCAGATGGGCATGACGACCTGATGCCGGCGCCGCTGCTCATGGTGCTGGCGACATTCCTGTTCGCCACCATGGGCGTCTGCGTCAAGCTGGCCAGCGAGTTCTACACGGCCAGCGAGATCGTCATGTACCGCGGCCTGGTGGGTCTGGTCATGATGGCCTGGCTGTGCCGCCGCCAGCGCATCACGCTGGCGACGCGGCTGCCCGGCATGCACCTGTGGCGCAGCATCTCGGGCGTCACCTCGCTGTGCCTGTGGTTCTACGCCATCGGCAAGCTGCCGCTGGCCACGGCCATGACGCTGAACTACATGTCCTCCGTCTGGATGGCGCTGTTCCTGCTGGGCGGCGCCGTGCTGATGGGCGCACAGAAGCTTGACTGGCGGCTGATGGCGTCGGTGCTGCTGGGCTTCGCCGGCGTCGCGCTGATGCTGCGGCCCACGCTGGACCAGCAGCAGCTCTGGCACGGCCTGGCCGGGCTGCTGTCGGGCATGCTGGCCGCCATGGCCTATCTGCAGGTGACGGCACTGGGCCGGGCCGGCGAGCCCGAGCTGCGCGTGGTCTTCTACTTCTCCATCGGCGGGGCCGTCGCCGGCGCCCTCATCACCGGCGTGACCGAGGGCGGCCTGCAGCCCCACACGCCCTGGGGCGCCGCGCTGCTGCTGGCGGTGGGGCTGCTGGCCACCACGGCCCAGGTCTGCCTGACGCGCGCCTATGCCATCGGCCGCCCGCTGGTGAATGCCTGCCTGCAATACCTGGGCATCGTGTTCTCCTTCCTGTACGGCATGCTGCTGTTCCAGGACCCGCTGACCTGGCTGGCCGGCCTGGGCATGCTGCTCATCATCGGCGCGGGCATTGCGGCCACGCTGCTGCGCTCGCGCGTCGCGCCGCCCCCGAAAGACAGTCAGTTCAACCCCGCCGAATCATGACGTTCACGACGCTGATCTCCCCCGACCAACTCCGCGGCCTGACCGACCCGCTGATCATCGAAGTCAGCTTCGACCTGGCCGACACCTCGGCCGGCGAGCAGGCCTACACGGCCGGCCACATCCCCGGCGCCTTCTACCTGCACCTGGACCGCGACCTCTGCGGCCCCAAGACCGGGCCGGACGGCGCGTTCCGCGGCCGCCATCCGCTGCCGGACCGCGACAGCTTCGCGGCCCTGTTGCGGCGCCTGGGCCTGCGCCCGGGCCGGCAGGTCGTCGCCTACGACCGCCAGGGCGGCATGTACGCCGCGCGGCTGTGGTGGATGCTGCGCTGGATGGGCCACCCGCAAGTCGCCGTGCTCGACGGCGCCTGGGACGGCGAATGGACCACCGCACTTCCCGCCGCCACGCCCGGCGACTGGCAGCCCGGCCAGCCGCTGGCCGGCCAGATCGACGCGGCGGGCCTGCTGCAGCAGTTGGGCCGCGTGCGGCTCATCGACGCGCGGGCACCCGAGCGCTTCCGCGGCGAAGTCGAGCCGCTGGACCGCGCCGCCGGCCACATTCCCGGCGCCAGCAACCGCTTCTTCAAGCACAACCTGACCCCGGACGGCCGCTTCAAGCCCGCCGCCCAGCTGCGCGCCGAGCTGCTGCCGCTGGCGGGCGGCGCGGTCGTGCACCAATGCGGCTCCGGCGTCACCGCCTGCCACAACCTGCTGGCCATGGCGCATGCCGGGCTGGACGCCGGCCTGCTCTACGTCGGCTCCTGGAGCGAGTGGTCGGCCGACCCGGCGCGGCCCATCGCCATGGGTTGATGTCCGACAACCCGTGCGGCCCGCGATGGGCCACACTGGGGGCCTTACGCAACGACGACTGGAGGACCGAATGTTCAAGCGCATCCTCGTCCCGACCGACGGCTCCGACATCACCGCCCATGCGGTGGACATGGCGATCCAGCTCGCCAAGGTGCACGGGGCCCAGCTGCTGACGCTCAGCGTCATGGAGCCCTTCCCCTACAGCGCCGTCTCCGAGATCCAGCCCGTGCCGCCGCAGGAGTTCCTGGACGCGCAGCAGCGCGTCGCGACGCAGCGGGTGGAGGCCGTCTGCGCCACGGCCGCGGCCCAGGGCCTGTCGTGCAAGGCGCACACCGTCGAGGCGCTGCATGCCTGGGAGGCCATCGCGGAGCACGCCCGCACCGAGTCCGTCGACCTCATCGTCATGGCCTCGCACGGCCGCAAGGGCCTGGCCGCGCTGCTGCTGGGCAGCGAGGCGCAGAAGCTGCTGACCCATGTCGAACTGCCGGTGCTGATCGTCAAGTGAGCGCCCGCGCGGGCGCGCACCGTCAGTGCGCGTGACCGTGCAGCAGGCTGGCCACGGCCAGCGCCAGGCCCAGGCCCGCGGCCAGCCAGGCCACCTGGGCCACCGTCTCGCGCCAGGCCAGGCGCTGCTGCAGCTGCGGCAGCAGGTCGGCCACCGACACGTAGATGAAGCTGCTGGCCGCCAGCACCAGCAGATAGGGCAGTGCCAGCTCGAACTGGCCGATCAGCAGCCAGCCCAGCACCCCGCCCAGCACCGAGGCCATGCCCGAGATGGCGTTGAACAGCAGCGCCTTGGCGCGGCTGAAGCCGGCGTTCAGCAGCACGATGTAGTCGCCCACCTCCTGCGGAATCTCGTGGGCCACGATGGCCAGCGCGGTCGCCACGCCCAGCTTGGTGTCGGCCAGGAAGGCAGCCGCGATGATGGCGCCGTCGCAGAAGTTGTGGATGCTGTCGCCCACCAGCACCGACAGCCCGCCGCGCCCGGCCTGCTCGGCGTCGAAATGGTGGTGGTGATGGTGGCCGTCGCCCTCGTGGTGGTGCACGTGACGGTACAGCTCCACCTTCTCCAGCAGCCAGAAGAACAGCAGCCCGCCCAGCAGCACCGCGAACAGCGTCTGCGGCTCGGCCGTGTGGCTCTCGAAGGCCTCGGGCAGCACGTTCAGCAGCGAGGTACCCAGCAGGATGCCGGCCGACAGGCTGACCAGGCTTTTCACGAGCCGGGTCAGCACGCCCACGGTCAGGCTGGCAGCCACCAGCACCGACAGCAGGCCGCCCGCGAAGGTCGCGAGCACGATGTAGAGAAGAGTCATCGGAAGAGATTCGCAAACATGAGCCGTCACGGACGGCGACTCCTCCAGCGACCGCCGCAGAACCGGCTTTGCCGGGCTGCTGGTGGTGCCCCCTGGAGGGGGCGCGCGAAGCGCGTAGGGGGTGGCCTATTTTCCACTGACAATCCGCCGCCATGACCACGCGCTCCGACCGCAACGGCCTGCCCTGGGCGGCCATCGACATCGGCTCCAACAGCTTCCGGCTGGAACTGGCCCGCCTCAGCGGCGACCGCTACCAACGCCTCAGCTACATCAAGGAAAGCGTGCGCCTGGGCGCCGGCCTGGACGGCGAGGGCATGCTGACCGAGGCCGCCATGCAGCGCGGGCTGGACTGCCTGAAGGGCTTCGGCGAGCAGCTGGTGGGCGTCGCGCCCGAGCGCATCCGCGCGGTGGCCACGCAGACGCTGCGCGAGGCCCGCAACCGCAACGCCTTTCTGGAGCGCGCCCAGGCCGTGCTGGGCCATCCCATCGAGGTCATCTCCGGCCGCGAGGAGGCCCGGCTGATCTTCGCCGGCGTCGCGCGGCTGCAGCCGTCCGACAAGCCGCGGCTGGTCATCGACATCGGCGGCCGCTCCACCGAGATGATCCTGGGCCGCGGCCGCAAGCCGCTGCTGGCCGAATCCTTCGGCGTGGGCAGCGTGGGGCTGTCCATGCGCTTCTTCGCCGACGGCCGCTACACGGCGGACGCCTTCCGCGCCGCGCAGGTGGCCGCGGGCGCCGAGCTGGAGGAGGCGCTGACGCTGTTCCGCCCCGAGCTGTGGCAGGAGGCGCTGGGCTCGTCGGGCACGGTGGGCGCGGTGTCGCAGATCCTGGCCGCCGCCGGTCAGACC
>JBKBVY010000237.1:0-4883 GCA_046289335.1 Roseateles sp.
GCGAGCATGTTGGCGTCCAGCGCGGCGATCCACTGCGCACGGTCCCAGTCGCGGAAGTCGCCGGGCGGCGGGCCACCGGCGTTGTTGATGAGGATGTCCACCTGCGGGCAGGCCGCCAGCGCGGCCTCGCGGCCCTCGGGCGTCGCGATGTCACCGGCCACGGCCCGCACCTCCACCGCCGGATTCAGCGCCCGCAGCGCCGCCGCCGTGGCCCGCAGGTCCGCCTCGCCGCGCGCCGTGATGACCACGTTCGCGCCCTCGCCCACCAGCGCCTCGGCACAGCCCCGCCCCAGCCCCTTGCTGGCCGCGCACACAAGCGCCCAACGTCCTGCCAATCCCAGATCCATCACCGTCTCCTCATGCAGCCCGCAACGCGGGGCTGCATCATCGCGCGGCTCTCGCTGATCCGGCTTGGCCGGTCAGCCGAGAGCGCCCCCTTGAGGGGGCGGCCGTCAGGCCGTAGGGGGTGGGGGATCACCTCCAGAATTTGCCATCGGGCCCAATGATGGACACGTCGGTGAACTCCAGCCCGTTGTGTTCCTTGTCGTTGTAGCCGACCTGCAGACCGCCGATGTCCAGCCGCGGCCCTTCCAGCGCGCGGACGAGGCCGGCGCGGTCCACGTCCTTGCCGGCGCGGCGCAGCGCCTCGACGATGAGCTTGGCCGCCGCAAAGCCCTCCAGCTGCGCGGGCGTCAGCTCGCTGCGGCCCGCAGCCTTGGCCAGGGCCTGGGCCTCGCGCACCAGCGGGCTGGCCGTGGAGCGCTCGTAGGGCAGCAGCTGCGTGACGACGACGCCGCGCGCATGCTCGCCCAGCGCCTTGACGAAGTCGCCCGACGCATTGTTGGACAGCGTGGCCACATGGGCCGTGGAGCCGGCCGCGCGCAACGCCTTGACGCCCTCCACCACCGCGTAGCCCGGGCCGATCAGCACCACGGCCTCGATGCCGGCCTTGGCGATGGCCTGCATGGTGGGCGCGAGGTTGGGCTTGTTGCGGTCGTAGCGCAGGTGCGAGAGCGCGCGCAGCCCGAGCGCGTCCAGACCCTTGATGGCGCCCTTGCCGGCGTCGTTGCCGAAGGCGTCGTTGACCTGCACGATGGTGATGCGCTTGACGCCGATGGCGGCCAGGTGGCGCACCGCGCGCTCGGCTTCCTGCTGGTAGCTGGCGCGCAGGTGGAACACGAAGGGATGCATTGGCTCGCGCAGGCTGATGGCACCCGTGGCCGGTGCGATCAGCGGCAACCGGTTTTCCTTGAGCACCGGCAGCATGGCCTCGGTGGGGTCGGTGCCGCGGCTGAGCATCAGCGCCAGCACGCCCTGGGCGGCCAATGCCTTGGCCTGCGCGGCGGCGGTGGCGGGGTCGTACTTGTCATCCTGCGTGAGCAGCTCGATGGGCTGGCCGCGAATGCCGCCCTGCGCATTGACCGAGTCGAAATAGAGCTTGGCGCCGTCGGCGCTTTCCTGCACCAGCGCGGCCACGGGCCCCGTGAAGCCCGCCACCATGCCGATGCGCAGCGCGCCCTGCGCGAGCGCGGCGTTCATGCCCAAACAGGCGGCCAACAATGCCGCCAGGCCTACCCAACGATTCACTGTTCTTCCTCCGGGTCGCGACGAGTGCGCCTCTTGATTTCAGGCGGCGGATTGTGGCGCTAGCACGCACACCGCCATCCACCCGCGCGCCCCAGGAAAAACCCGGACGATTGCGCGCCCCGCGGCGTGTTTTGCGCGGATTTCACGGGCCTACACTGCCTCGCCTGTCGCGCCATGCGCGCCCCCTATGCCGGACCAACCCGCACTGCCCCAGCCCGCCGCTGACCCGCGCCTCCCGCCTGCCTGGCTGGACTGGCGGCGCAACTCGCTGACCTTCGCCGTCGTGCTGGCGCTGCTGCTGGGCCTGCTGCTGCCGACGACCGCCGTGCTGCTCTACGACGTGCAGAAGACGCGCGCCACGGCGATGGACGACCTCCGGCGCGACCTCGCGCGCGCGACCGAGGTGATGGCGCTGTCGCTGGCGGAGCCGGTCTGGCAGGTGTCACCCGACCTGGCCGACCCCATGGTCAAGGCCCAGATGGACGACCCGCGCTTCGTCTCGGTGGTGGTGGAGGAGCCGGTGTCGTCGACGCCCTTCCTGTCGCAGCAGCGCCCCGGCGAGCAGGCCGACCCCGCGCTGGTGCTGAGCCAGACCCGACCCGTGCTGCGCGACGGCCGCGAGATCGCCAAGCTGACGGTGCGCATGAGCGCAGCGCCGCTGCTGCAGGCCAAGCAGGCCGAGATGTGGCGCACCGTGTGGCGCAGCGGCCTGACGCTGACGCTGTCGCTGGTGCTGATGCTGTGGGTGTTGCAGCGCTTCGTGCTGCGCCCCATGACGGAGCTGACCGCCTCCGCCGAGGCGCTGGCGGCGGGCCGGCTGGAGCAGCCGCTGCATGTCAGCGGCGGTGCCGACGAGATCGCGCGCGTGGGCATCGCGATGGAGCGCATGCGCCAGGCGCTGCTGTCGGCCTTCGAGGCGCTGCGCCAGCACAACCTGAACCTGGAGGAGACGGTCGCGCAGCGCACCGCCGAGCTGACCGCCAGCAATGCCGAGCTGTCCGAGGCGCTGCAGACGCTGCAGAAGGCGCAGCGCGAGCTGGTGGAGTCCGAGAAGCTGGCCTCGCTGGGCCGGCTGGTGGCCGGCGTGGCGCACGAGCTGAACACGCCGCTGGGCAATGCGCTGACCGTGGTCTCGGCGCTGGACGACCGCTACAAGCAGCTGGAGGCCATGCTGGCCGGCTCGGTGCAGCTGCGCCGCAGCAGGCTGGAGGAGCTGGCGCGCGACACACGGCGCGGCCAGGACATTCTGCAGCGCAACGTGCAGAAGGCGGCCGACCTGGTGCGCGACTTCAAGCAGGTAGCCATCGACCAGACCGCCGACCTGCGGCGCGACTTCGACCTGGCCAAGGTCGTGGAGGACGTGCTGGTGATGGTGGAGCCCAGCTTCAAGCACACGCCGCATGTCATCGAGACCGACTTGTGCGCGGGCCTGTCCATGAACAGCTACCCCGGTGCGCTGGGACAGGTGCTGACCAACCTGCTGATGAACGCGCTGCTGCACGGCTTCGACGGCGTGGCCCAGGGCCGCGTGCGGGTGCATTGCGAGCGCTCGGGCGAGGCGGAGGCCTTGCTCAGCGTCAGCGACAACGGCCGCGGCATGGACGAGTCGGTGCGGCGGCGCATCTTCGACCCCTTCTTCACGACCAAGCTGGGCACCGGCGGGTCGGGCCTGGGCATGCACATCGTGCACAGCATCGTGACCAACGTGCTGGGGGGCCAGATCGAGGTGCGCTCGACACCCGGCCAGGGCACGCAGATGCTGGTGCGGCTGCCGCTGGTGGCACCGCAGCGCGCCGGCGGCGACGAGGCCGGCGGCGCGGGGATCTGAGCGCTTACTGCGAGGCGGCGGAAGCCGGCGCAGAAGCCGACGCGGACGCGGCTTCCACGGGCGCCGTCACGGCGGCCGATGCTGCCGGCTCGTGCGGCGCGCTGACGTCATGCTTCTCGCCGGTGAGGTCGATGTTGCCGCCACTCTTGGTCAGGATATACAGCGCCAGCGCGGCAAAGACGATGAAGCCGACGATCACTTTCCACATGCTTGGGTCTCCAGGTTGAATGACGGCGCATTCTGGAGCCCGAGGCTGACGCCCAACTGAAGCTGCGGCCCGCTCAGGGCGCACTGGCGCGCAGCGTCAGGTGAACCGGCAAGGTCCGCGGCCCGACGCGCTCGCCACGCAGCTGCGCCAGCAAGGCCTCGACCAGCGCCTCGCCGGCCTGGGCCACCGGCTGGTGCACCGTCGTCAGCGGCGGGTCGCAGTAGGCGGCCAGCGGCATGTCGTCATAGCCCACGACCGCCACGTCCTCGGGCACGCGGCGCCCGGCGGCGCGCAAGGCCTGGATGGTCAGCAGGGCCAGCACGTCGCTGCAGCACAGCACCGCGTCGAAGCCGCGCTGCGCGGCGCAGAACTCATGCACGACGGCGCTGGCCACGCCGGGCTCGAAGGGCGCAGCCAGCTCCAGCGCCGGATCCACCTCCAGCCCGGCCTCGCGCAGTGTCTGCGCATAGCCCTGGCGGCGCAGCCAGGGCTCGGGCAGGCGGGCATCGCCCACGAAGGCGATGCGGCGGCGCCCCAGGCGCAGCAGGTGGCGCGTGGCCAGCGTGCCGCCCAGCACGTTGTCGCCACCCACGCTGCAGTAGAGCTGCTGGGGCAGCTCGCCGCCCCAGACCACCAGCGGCAGCTTGCGCGCGGCCATCTCGTTGAGCTGGTCGTGGTGGCGCCACTGGCCGATGAGCACGATGCCGATGGCCTTGCCGGAATCGAACCAGCGCGCGGCCAGGTCCAGCCGCTCGGCATCCACGCGCGACAGCAGCATCTCGTAGCCGCGGTCGGTCAGCGCGTCGGCAATGGCGCCGACGATGGACAGGAAGAAGGGGTCGGAGATGTGCTGACGCGACTTGGCGTCGAACGGCACGACGACCGCCACGGTCTTGTTCTCCTGCAGCCGCAGGTTGCGCGCGCCGGAGTTGATGGAGTAGTTGAGCGAACGGGCCAGCTCGGCCACGCGCTGGCGGGTCTCGGCCGTGACCAGTTCGCTGCCATTGAGGGCGCGCGACACCGTGGACACCGACACGCCGGCCAGCCGGGCGATGTCGGCCATCTGCAGGCGGCGCTGCTCGCCGGGGCCGCCGAGGGAATCTTTGGATCTGGGCATCCGCGGCATCGTCGCAGGGCCGCGTGCGGTCGACAAGCCGGGCGAGCCAGAAAGGAGAAGGCCGGCAAATGCCGGCCTTCGTATTAAGCGCGTTGCGGGCCGAGCGCCGGGCCGCTCCCAAGCCGGCCCGCCCTGGCGATGTG
>JBKBVY010000238.1:0-4877 GCA_046289335.1 Roseateles sp.
CCCGCGCTGCGCTGGCACGACGCGCTGGCCGCCGCGGCGCAGCGGCATGCGCAAGACCTGGCCGCGCGCGGCCGGCTGGACCACCTGGGCGCCGAGGGCGCCTCGCTGCGCACCCGCTTGCGCGCCGCGGGCTATGCGCTGCGGCAGGCCGGCGAGAACCTGGCCGGCGGCCCGGAGACGCTGGACGAGGCGCTGGCGCAGTGGCTGGCCAGCCCCGTGCACTGCGAGAACCTGATGGAGCCGCAGTTCCAGGAGCTGGGCCTGGCTTGCGTCACCGGCGCTGGTCCGCTGCAGCGCTACTGGGTGCTGCAGCTCGCGGCGCCGGCCCGCGCCAGGCCTTAGATCCAGCCCAGGTCGATGGCGCGCAGCACCGCCTGTGTGCGGTCGCGCACGCCCATCTTGGAGAAGATGGCCGAGCAGTGGTTCTTGATGACGCCTTCGCTGTTGCCCAGCAGCGCCGCGATCTCGGTGTTGCTGCGGCCGCTGGCCACCAGACGCAGCACCTGCAGCTCCTTCGGGCTCAGCGGGTCGGGATGGTCGGCCGCGGTGAAGGCGCGCTCGCCGCCCTTGGCTTCCATGCGCGTGGTCAGCGAGGGCCGCAGCGCGGTGCCGCCGCCGTGCACGTCGCGCAGCGCCTGGGCCAGCGTCTCCGGGCGGATGGCCTTCAGCAGAAAGCCCTTGGCACCGGCGCGCGCGGCCTCGTCGAAGGCGGCGGTGTCGTCGAAGGTGGTCAGCAGGATGACCGGCAGGCGCAGCGCCCGTGCGGCCAGCGCGCGGATCAGGCCGATGCCGTCCAGCCGCGGCATGCGCATGTCGGACAGGATCACGTCGGGCATGTCGTCGGCGGCTGCGGCGCTCAGCCATTCCAGCGCCTCGGCGCCGTCGCTGGCCTCGCCCACCACCCGCAGGTCGTCATGCAGCGCGAGCAGGCCCTTCAGGCCTTCGCGCACCAGTTGCTGGTCCTCCACCAGCAGGATCTTGATCACATCCATCGCGGACATCTCAGCTCGATTCGAAAACCCGGGCTGGTGCGCGTGACGCGCATCTGCCCCCCCAGTTCGGCCATGCGCTCAGCCATGCCCGACAGGCCATTGCCCGACCGGCCGTCGTGCCAGCCCGGCGCGCCCCGCCCATCATCGTCGATGCTGACGGCCACGTCGTCGCCGTCGCCGTGCAGCTCCACCTGCACGCGGCGCGCGCCGGCGTGGCGCACGCTGTTGGTCACGCCCTCCTGCACGCAGCGCAGCAGCGCATGGGCCGCGCGCGGGCCCAGGTCGCGGGCGGCGTCGTCCACGGCCAGCTCGATGCGCGTGCTGGCAATGCCCTCGGCCAACGCCTGCAGCGCGGCGGACAGGTCGATGCGCTGCGAGCTGCGCTGCTGCGACACCGACTCGCGCACGTCCGCCAGCAGCTGCGCGGCCACGCCCTGGGCGCGCTCCATGGCCAGGCCGGCGCCGGTGGCATCGGCCCGCGCCAGCAGCGCATTGCCCAGCTGCAGCTGCAGGTTCAGCGCGGTCAGGTGGTGGCCCATCAGGTCGTGCAGCTCGCGGGCGATCTGCATGCGCTCGCTGTAGCGCATCTGCTCGGCCAGCAGGTGTTCGCCGGCCATCTGCTCGGCCAGCACGGCCTGCAGCCAGCGGCGCTTCTCGGCCTCGGCCGCGGCCATGCGGCCCAGGCCGAAGGCCAGGCCGTGCAGCGCCAGCATGGAGGACAGCAGGCCCAGCTGGTCCAGCCAGGCGCCGGGCTCGGCGCCGGCATAGATGGCGGTGTTCAGCAGCACTTGCGCGGCCCCGAAGCCCAGCGCCATGCGCGCTGGCAGCAGCACCGCGGCCAGCGCCGTGACGAGGAAGGGCAGGGCCGGCGTGACGCCGAAGGCCAGCAGGTCCACCAGCAGCAGCCAGCCCAGCCGGCGGTTCACGGCGACGACCGCCGCGCCCTGGCTGGCCAGGCGCCAGATCAGTGCGACGAAGCCCAGCAGCAGCGCCACGCAGACCAGCAGCAGGCCGCGGTCGCTGGCGTCGCCGCCCAGCTGCCGCCAGGCCCAGGCGACCAGGCCGTCGTACGGCTCGGTGCGCGCGCCCAGCAGCGCGGCGCCCGCGCTGACCAGCTCCATCGCGCAGACCACCAGCGCCGCCAGCCGCAGCACCACGCCGGGTTCGGCGAGGCGGGCGAGCAGGCGGTCGAAGCGGTTCATGGGCGCGCATTGTCATGCGGGCTTCATCCCCGGCCCCGAGCATGCGCGGCGTCACCACAGACCCTCGTTGGAGCAGACATGGATCAAGCTGACACGGGCCGCCGCGGCCTGCTCAAGGGCGGTGCGGCCGCCGTCGCTGCCGCCTTCGCCGGCCCCGTCGCTGCGCTGGCCACGCGCGTGGCCGAGGCCTCCACCGGCGGCTGCGTGGCCGCCGGCGCCTCTGCGCTGCTGGACAGCCCCTACGGCCCCACCGCGCCGGTCAACGACCTCACGACCGGCCTGCCGCTGATCGAGCTGCCCGCCGGCTTCAGCTACAAGAGCTACGGCTGGCGCGGCGACGTGATGGCCGATGGCCTGGTGACGCCCGGCGCGCATGACGGCATGGGCGTCGTCGTGCAGCGCCGCGTGGGTCGCAGCACGGAGATCGTGCTGGTGCGCAACCATGAACAGAGCACCAGCAGCAACGCCGCCAACATCATCGGCGCCGGCCGCGTCAACGTCGCCAAGTACGACACCGGCGCCACCGGCACCAGCTACCAGATCGGCGGCAACACCAACCTGGTCTGGCGTGACGGCGACTGGGTGTCCAGCTACGCCAGCTTCGGCGGCATCTACCGGCCCTGCGCCGGCGGCGCCAGCACCTGGGGCTCGTGGCTGGCCAACGAGGAGATCCGCAGCAACAGCGTCTCCAGCACCGGCAAGAAGCACGGCTATGTGTTCGAGGTGCCGGCCGACACCAGCATCAACGCGGCCAACGTGAACCCCATCGTGGCCATGGGCCGCATGGCGCACGAGGCCAGCGCCATCGACCCGGCCACCGGCTACTGGTACCTGACCGAGGACCAGGGCAACGCGAACACGCTGTACCGCTTCCGCCCCAGGAACTGGGCCGGCGGCCTGAACAGCCTGCATGCCGGCGGCACGCTGCAAGGCCTGCGCGTGCGCGGCGTGGCCAATGCCGACCTGCGCGACCCCACGCTGTGCCAGGAATACATCTGCGAGTGGGTGGACATTGCCGACCCCGACCTGGACGGCGCCACGCTGGCCACCGTCAACGGCAACGTGTCCGCCAGCGGCCCCTACCGCCAGGCCTATGCCGGCGGCGCGGCCATCTTCGGCGCGACCGAGGGCTGCTGGGTGGCCAATGGCATCGTCTACTTCACCGACAAGCAGGTCACCAACAGCCCGGCGCGCGCCGGCCGCATCTGGGCGCTGCACCTGGCCAGCATGACGCTGAAGGCCATCTTCGTCAGCAACAGCCTGCAGGTGGGCAACTCGCCCGACAACCTGTGCGTCAGCCCGCGCGGCGGCGTGCTGTTCTGCGAGGACGGCGGCACCAGCGGCCCGGGCAGCGCGCCGGCCGTCACCTCGCAGCACCTCAAGGCTGTCACGCCCACCGGCGGCAGCTATGTGTTCGCGAAGAACAACTACAACTTCACGCGGGCCCAGCTGGAGGCCGCCGGCAAGCCCAACGCGCCCAGCGGCGACCAGCGCATGACCGAATGGGCCGGCTGCGTCTTCAGCCCCGACGGCCGCGTGCTGTTCGTCAACCTGTACCACGGCGTCACGCTGGCCATCACCGGCCCGTGGACGCGCGGCAGCCTCTGAGCCCAAGGAACCACCCATGAACAAGACCCTGATCGCCGCCGCGCTGGCACTGGCCGCTGCCCTGCCCGCGCAGGCCCTGACCTTCGAAGGTGCCGTCACGCAAGGCGCGACGGTGGCCACGGACTACAGCGCTCTTGGCCTGCTGTCCTTCGACCTGGACCTCGCCAACGGCGCCCCGGCCGTGCTGAGCTGGCGCATCGATGACGAAGACCTGCTGGCGCCCATCGCCTTCAACGCCGTCATCCGCAACTACACCGGCGCGGGCCTGCAAGGCCTGGTGCTGTCGCTGGACCGCGGCGGCTTCGGCAGCGTGGGCAGCGTCACGCGCCAGTTCGGCGGTGACTGGGCCGTGAACGGCAGCGGCGCCACACGCACCGTCACGTTCACGCCCGACGAGTTCCTGGACGTGGAGCTGGGCAACCCGCTGGGCCGCGCGGGCAAGACCGACTGGACGCTGGCCCAGGCCGGCTTCCAGGTCGGCGACCGCGTCAGCCTGACCGTCAGCGCGGTGCCGGAGCCCAGCCAGGTCGCGCTGCTGCTGGCCGGACTCGGTGCCGTGGGCTGGGGCGCGCGCCGGCGTCAGGCCGGCAAGGCCTGAGCAATCACGCCGCCGCCCAGGCAGATTTCGCCGTCGTAGACCACGGCGCTCTGTCCGGGCGTGACGGCCCATTGCGGCGCGGGGAAGTTCAGCAGCAGCCGGCCCTGTGCGTCGAAGCCGACGCTGCAGGCCGCGTCCGCCTGGCGGTAGCGCGTCTTGGCGGCCGCCAGGCCCGTCGCGGGTGGCCGGCCGGCGATCCAGCTCAAGTCGTCGGCCACCAGCGCGGGGCTCAGCAGCAGCGGATGGTCGTGACCCTGCACGACGATGAGCGTGTTGTTCGGGATGTCCTTGGCCGCGACGAACCAGGGCGCGTGCTCGCCGCCGCCGCGCGCGGCGCCCTTGTCCTTCACGCCGCCTATGCCCAGCCCCTGACGCTGGCCCAGCGTGTAGAAGGACAGGCCCACATGCTCGCCCAGCTTGCGGCCGCGCTCATCCTTGATGGGGCCGGGCTGGTGCGACAGGTATTTGTTCAGGAAC
>JBKBVY010000239.1:0-4871 GCA_046289335.1 Roseateles sp.
GGCTCGAACCCGCGACCCCCGGCGTGACAGGCCGGTATTCTAACCAACTGAACTACCACTCCGCGTGGGATGAATTCGATACCGCCTCTCGGTGGCATCCAAGCTCATCAAACTCGCCGTCCTGGGACGGATTTGCCAATCTCGCCTCGCGGCAGAAATTTGGCGTCCCCTAGGGGATTCGAACCCCTGTAATCACCGTGAAAGGGTGGTGTCCTAGGCCTCTAGACGAAGGGGACTGAACTGCAATCGCAACCGCTACCCGGACAACAGCCCGGATGGTGGAGGTAAGCGGGATCGAACCGCTGACCTCTTGCATGCCATGCAAGCGCTCTCCCAGCTGAGCTATACCCCCAAAACGCTTGCGGCGCGACTTCCACAAAAGCAAGCGGCCAAAAAACTTGGCCGCTTGCTTGTCGGACGAGTCCGACAGAAACCTTGGCGGAGTGGACGGGGCTCGAACCCGCGACCCCCGGCGTGACAGGCCGGTATTCTAACCAACTGAACTACCACTCCGCGTGGGATGAATTCAATACTGCCTCTCAGCAATATCCGAGCTCATCACACTCGCCCGCCTTGCGACGGAATTGCCAATTTCACCTTGCGGCGGAAATCTGGCGTCCCCTAGGGGATTCGAACCCCTGTAATCACCGTGAAAGGGTGGTGTCCTAGGCCTCTAGACGAAGGGGACTAAACCTTCATTACTTGAACTGCGCGCCAACCAAAAACCCGGAAAAACTATTCCTGAGCATCTGGTGGAGGTAAGCGGGATCGAACCGCTGACCTCTTGCATGCCATGCAAGCGCTCTCCCAGCTGAGCTATACCCCCTGTGCAACGCAGCAATCATTACTGACCACTTCGTTAACGGCGCTGTTCAAGCGAGACCAAGAGTATATGACGAGTTTCAGAAGGATTGCAAGCGTTCGACAACTTTTTTCTTGTCGAAGTGCGCCAGCACCGCGTCCACGCTGGGTGTCTGGGTACGGCCACAGACCAACACGCGAACGGGCACCGCCAGTTGCGGCATCTTCAAGCCTTGGGCAGCCAGGGTCTCCTTGAAGGCCTGCTGGATGGATGCCTGGTCCCAGGCAGGGAGCGCTGCCAACCGGTCTGCAAGCCCGGCCAGCGCGGGGCGGACGGCATCGGGAACGTGGGCAGCGAGATCCTCGGCCGAAGGCGTGACCGGCGCGAAGTACATGGTCAGCCAATCCGCCAGCGCGGCGACGGTCGCGCAACGGTCCTTGAAGAGACCGATCTTGGGCTGGACCGCCTCGGGCGTCGCCTGCACACCGCGCCCCGCCAACTGCGCCACCACGAGCGCGGCCAGTCGTGCCTCGTCCGCATGCTTGAGGTAATGGGCATTGACCCAGTCCAGCTTGGCCGGGTCCCACTGGGCCGGGCTCCTGGACAGGTGCGAGCCGTCGAACCAGCTCACCATCTGCGCGGCCGAGAACAGCTCGTCGTCGCCATGGCTCCAGCCGAGACGGGCCAGGTAGTTGAGCATGGCCTCGGGCAGGTAGCCGTTGGCGGCGTAGTCCATCACGCTGACAGCGCCGCGGCGCTTGGACAGCTTCAGGCCGTCGTCGCCCAGGATGATGGGCAGGTGGCCGAACTGCGGCAGCGGCGCGCCCAGCGCGTTGAAGATGTTGATCTGCCAGGGCGTGTTGTTGACGTGCTCGTCGCCGCGGAAGACATGGCTGATGCGCATGTCCCAGTCGTCGACCACCACGGCGAAGTTGTAGGTCGGCACACCGTCCTGGCGGACGATGATGAGGTCGTCGATCTCTCGGTTGTTGATGGTGATGGGACCCTTGACGAGGTCATGCCAGGTCACGTCCCCCTGCACCGGGTTGGCGAAGCGGATGACGGGCTTCACACCCTCGGGCGGCGGCGGCAACACCTTGCCCGGTTCGGGCCGCCAGCGGCGGTCGTAGAGGGTCTTCTCGCCCCGCGCGCGCTGCGCCTCACGCATCGCGTCCAGGTCCTGGGGCGTCGCATAGCAGCGATAGGCCTTGCCCTCAGCGAGCAGCTGCTCGACGACGGCCTGGTAGCGGTCCAGCCGCTGCATCTGGTAGACGGGGCCCTCGTCGTAGTTCAGGCCCAGCCAGTTCATCGCCGCGATGATCTGGTCGACCGAATCCTGGGTGGACCGGGCGACATCGGTGTCCTCAATGCGCAGCACGAACTCGCCGCCATGGTGGCGGGCATAAGCCCAGGAATACAGCGCCGTACGGGCCGTGCCCAGGTGCAGGAAGCCGGTGGGCGACGGCGCGATGCGCGTGCGGATCTTGTCGAAAGCTGGGGAACTCATGAGGTCTGGAGATGGCAAGGAATGTCAGCTGTCGCTGCCGCTTTGCAGCGCCAGCCGGCTGCGGGCGGCGGCGTCTTCATCGTCGGCCTGGGACACGCGCTGCTCGCGGATGGCCGCGAAGTCTTCCACGCTGACGTCACCGGTCACGTAATGCCCGTCGAAGCAGCTGGCCTCGAAGCCTGCCAGACCGGGGCGCAGCGCGCCGACGACGCGCTTCATCGCGTCCACGTCCTGGTAGATCAGCGCATCGGCGCCGATGTACTGGCGCACTTCCTCGATGCTGCGGCCGTGTGCGATCAGCTCCTCCTG
The DNA here is from genome assembly GCA_046289335.1 of Roseateles sp. Lineage (GTDB taxonomy): Bacteria > Pseudomonadota > Gammaproteobacteria > Burkholderiales > Burkholderiaceae_C > Pelomonas. The sequence continues at coordinate 2,619 of JBKBVY010000239.1, forward strand.
CGTCGGCATGTCGATGCCGTACACGTTGGGATAGCGCACCGGCGGCGCGGCGGACGCGAGGTAGACCTTGCGGGCGCCCGCATCGCGGGCCATCTGCACGATCTCCTTGGACGTGGTGCCGCGCACGATGGAGTCGTCCACCAGCAGCACGTTGCGACCCTTGAACTCGACGCCGATGGCGTTGAGCTTCTGGCGCACGCTCTTCTTGCGCGCGCCCTGCCCCGGCATGATGAAGGTGCGACCCACGTAGCGATTCTTCACGAAGCCCTCGCGGTAGGGCTTGCCGATGCGATGGGCAAGCTGCATGGCCGATGGCCGGCTGCTCTCGGGGATGGGGATGACGACGTCGATCTCGTTGGGCGGCATGGTGGAGATGACGCGCTGGGCCAGCGTCTCGCCCATGTTGAGCCGCGCCTGGTAGACGGAGATGCCGTCCATCACCGAGTCCGGCCGCGCCAGGTAGACGAACTCGAACATGCAGGGGTTGAGCGTGGGCTTGTCGTTGCACTGCTCGGTGTGCAGCTTGCCATCCATGTCGACGAACAAAGCCTCACCGGGCGCCACGTCGCGCTCCAGCTGATGGCCGGTGCCCTCCAGCGCGACGCTTTCGCTGGCGACCATGAAGTCGCCGTTGCCCGCGCGGCCGAAGCACAGCGGGCGGATGCCGAAGGGGTCACGGAAGGCCAGCAGGCCATAGCCCGCGATCAGCGCGATGACGGCGTAGCTGCCCTTGATGCGCTTCTGCACGGCGCGCACGGCGGAGAAGATCTCCTTGGGCGTCAGCGGCAGGTCGCGTGCGGCCAGCTCCAGCTCGTGGGCCAGCACGTTGATCAGCACCTCGGTGTCGCTCTCGGTGTTGATGTGACGGCGGTCGATGTCGAACAGCTCGTCCTTCAGCGCATGGGCGTTGGTGAGGTTGCCGTTGTGCACCAGCACGATGCCGAACGGCGCATTCACGTAGAAGGGCTGGGCCTCCTCCTCGCTGTAGGCATTGCCGGCGGTGGGGTAGCGCACCTGGCCCAGGCCGATGTTGCCGGGCAGCGCGCGCATGTTGCGGGTGCGGAACACGTCACGCACCATGCCACGCGCCTTGTGCATGAAGCATTTGTGCCCCTGCATGGTGACGATGCCGGCTGCGTCCTGGCCGCGGTGCTGCAGCAGCAGCAGCGCGTCGTAGATGAGCTGGTTGACGGGAGAGGCCGCGAGGGTGCCGACGATGCCGCACATGGCGTGAGTCCTTAGTCAGTCGATGCCGCGTCAGATGGGGCCATCGAGCGGGAAATGAAACGGGCAAGAGGGTCGGGCAGCAGCGGCGCGGCATCCCGCAGCACGCCACCGAGCACCGGCACGGCGAGCGAGGCCTGCCAGGTGCTCGACTGGGCCAGCGGCGAAGCGCCGATGACCAGCACCAGCAGCAGCGCGATGAATACGCCACGCAACGCGCCGAAGCCAGCGCCGCCCAGGCGGTCGACGGCCGACAGCGGCGTCGCATGGATCAGCGCCTTGACCAGGCGCGTGGCCAGGCTCCACACCAGCAGCACGGCGAAGAAGGCGATGACCAGCGCGATGACGTGCTGGACGGCCGGGCCGAACTGCGCACGCCAGCCTTCCGGCACCAGCTCTATCACCAGCGGCGCCAGCGGCGCGGCCGCGAAATAGGCCACCACCCAGCCGGCGAGCGACATGACCTCGAACACCAGTCCGCGCCACAGGCCGATGCCGATGGACAGCAGCAGCAATGCCGCCAGCGCAAGATCGACCCAGCTCAGCGAGATGTCCATGCCCGTCGGGTCAAAGCGTCAGGATGGCGCCCGGCAGGCCCGCAGCCTTGAGCGTGGCGGCCGCACGCTCGGCCTCGGCACGGCTCGCGAACGGCCCCAGGCGCACGCGAATGCGGCGTCCGTCGGCGGTGTCCACCGCCTGCGCATAGGTCTTCAGGCCCAGCTTCTCGACCTTGGCGCGCATCTCCTGCGCTGCCTTGCTCTCGCCGTAGGCGCCCACCTGCACGATGAATCTCGAAGCCGCGGCGGGCGCGGGCTCCTTGCCTTCCAGCAAGGCCTGGGCGCGCGCGCCGTCATTGACCTTGGCCTTCTCGGCAGGCCTCTCTGCCGGCTTCTCGGCAGGCTTCTCGGCGGGCTTGTCCACCGGCTTCTCGACGGGCTTCTCCGCGACCCGTAGCGGCGGTTTCTCCGCGGCCTTCTCCTCGGGCTTCTCGGCCAGCCGGGGCTCGACCGGCGCACTAGCCACCGGTGC
>JBKBVY010000240.1:0-4859 GCA_046289335.1 Roseateles sp.
GCCCTGGCGCCGTGACACGCCGCGTGCCCAGGAGGGCATGCCCCAGCCCGCGCTGCCGGCCACGCCGCAACCGCAGCCGCAGGCCCCGGTGGTGCAGCCGCGCCCGGGCGTCGAGACGCCGCGGGCCGGCGGGGATCAGCTGCCCTGGCGGGTGCAGGAGCGGCGCGAGGACCGGCGTGAAGAGCGCCGCGAGGATCGCCGCGAGGAGCCGCGCCGCATGCCCCAGCCGGCGCCCCAGTTCGAGCCGCAGCGCAGCCAGGCCTTGCCCGAGCGGCCGCCGCAGATGGAGGCGCCGCGCCGCGTGGACATGCCCATCCGCCAGGAGCCGCCTCGCATGCAGATGCCGCAGCCCCAGCCGCAGGTGCAGGCCCCGTCGCGCGTGGAAGGCCCGGCGCGTGGGCGCCAGGATGGCGTGCCGCGTCGCGACCAGCAGAGCGAGCGCTGAGGCCTGCTCCCGTCGTGTGAACCGGCCCTAGCCGTTCATGCGTCGGTAGCCGCTGGGGCTCAGGCCATGGCGCGCGCGGAAGGCTCTGGCGAGCGCCTGGGTGGAACCGAAGCCGACGGCGAGGGCAACCTCGAGCACGCTGAGCGGGCTGTGCCGCAGCAGGTGTTCAGCCCGCTGCAACCGCAGCTGGGCCTGGTAGCGACCGGGCGACTGGTGGAGCGCAAGCCGGAAGCTGCGCGGCACGACGCCGGCCTGCAGGCGGCGGATCGTGCCCTCTGGGCGGTCAGGCCTGGGCGGCCAAGCTTTGCAACAGCTTGTCGTGAATGCCGCTCTTCGGACCGTCAGGTCCGGGCGGCCAAGCTCTGCAACAGCTTGTCGTGAATGCCGCTCTTCGGACCGTCAGGTCCGGGCGGCCAAGCTCTGCAACAGCTTGTCGTGAATGCCGCCAAAACCCCCATTGCTCATGCACAGCAGGTGGTCGCCCGGCTTGGCGACCTTCACGACGGCCGCCACCAGCGCATCCACGTCCGCGCCGACCACGGCCTGCGCGCCCATGGGCGCCAGCGCCTCCTTGGCGTCCCAGGCCAGGCCTTGCTGGTTGCAGAAGGCCAGGTCCGCCTCCTCCAGCGCCCAGGGCAGCTGCGCCTTCATCGTGCCCAGCTTCATCGTGTTGGAGCGCGGCTCGAAGATGGCCAGGATGCGGTCGGCCGGCGCGATGCGGCGGCGCAGGCCGTTGACCGTGGTGCGGATGGCCGTGGGGTGGTGGGCGAAGTCGTCGTAGACCTTGATGCCGTTCACCTCGCCGCGCAGCTCCATGCGGCGGCGCACGTTCTGGAACTCGGCCAGCGCCGCGGCCGCCTGCTCGGGCGCCACGCCCACATGCTCGGCCGCCGCGATCGCCGCCAGCGCATTGAGCTGGTTGTGCTCGCCGATCAGGCTCCATTCGACGCGTGCCACCTTCAGGCTGCCGCGCAGCACGTCGAAGGCCTGCGGCTCGCCGCGCGCCCGCAGCATGCCGGCCTCTTCCTTCTTGGCGCCGAAGCGCTGCACCTCGCTCCAGCAGCCGCGCGCGATGACGCGCTGCAGCGCCTCCTCGCGGGCGTTGACGACCAGGCGGCCGCTGGCAGGCACCGTGCGGACCAGGTGATGGAACTGCGTCTCGATGGCGGCCAGGTCCGGGAAGATGTCGGCGTGGTCCAGTTCGAGGTTGTTCAGGATGGCCGTGCGCGGCCGGTAGTGCACGAACTTGCTGCGCTTGTCGAAGAAGGCGGTGTCGTACTCGTCGGCCTCGATGACAAAGCAGCGGCCCTCGCCGAGGCGCGCGGACACACCGAAGTTCTGCGGCACGCCGCCCACCAGGAAGCCGGGCTTGAGGCCGGCGTGTTCCAGGATCCACGCCAGCATGGACGTGGTGGTGGTCTTGCCGTGCGTGCCGGCCACGGCCAGCACGTGGCGGTCGCGCAGCACATGCTCGGCCAGCCACTGCGGCCCGGAGGTGTAGGGCAGGCCGGTGTCGAGGATGGCCTCCATCAGCGGGAAGCGCTCGCCGCGCGTGACCACGTTGCCGATGACGAAGACATCGGGCTTCAGCTCGAGCTGCTCGGCGCCGAAGCCTTCGATCAGTTCGATGCCCAGCGCCTGTAGCTGCGTGCTCATGGGCGGGTAGACGTTGGCGTCGCAGCCGGTCACGCGGTGGCCGGCCTCGCGGGCCAGCGCGGCCAGGCCACCCATGAAGGTGCCGCAGATGCCGAGGATGTGGAGATGCATGTCGATGCGCCCCAGCGGGCGTCAGGAGATCAGCGCAGCGCCGCGCGGGCGGCTTCCAGCGTGGCCGCGATGTCGGCCTCGCTGTGCGCCGCCGACACGAAACCCGCCTCGTACAGAGCCGGAGCAAGATAGATGCCCGCATCCAGCATCGCGTGGAAGAAGCGGTTGAACCGGTCCTTGTCCGTCGTCATGACGGTCGTGTAGTTCTGCGGCAGCTCGGGCAGCAGGAAGAAGCCGAACATGCCGCCCTCGCAGTCGGCGCTGAAGGGCACGCCGTTCTCGGCGGCGACGGCCTTGAGGCCGTCGACCAACTGGCGGGTGCGGGCCGACAGCGCGTCGAAGAAGCCGGGCTTCTGGATCTCGCGCAGCGTGGCCAGGCCGCAGGCGGTGGCCACCGGGTTGCCCGACAGCGTGCCGGCCTGGTAGACGCCGCCCAGCGGCGCCAGGTGCTGCATGACCTCGCGCCTGGCGCCGAAGGCCGCCAGCGGCATGCCGCCGCCGATGACCTTGCCGAACACCGAGATGTCGGGCGCGAAGCCGGGGATGAGCTGGGCATAGTGCGACTGCGCGGAGCCGAGCGCGACGCGGAAGCCCGTCATGACCTCGTCCAGGATGAGCAGCGCGCCATGCTGCGTGCACAGCCGGCGCAGCGCCGTCATGAAGGGCAGCGACGCGCGCACGAAGTTCATGTTGCCCGCGATGGGCTCGACGATGACGCAGGCCAGCTGCGCGCCGTGTTCGGCAAACGCGGCTTCCAGCTGCTCGACGTTGTTGTATTCCAGGACCACCGTGTCCGCTGCCGCGCCGGGCGTGACGCCTGCGCTGGTCGGGTGGCCGAAGGTGGCCAGGCCCGAGCCGGCCTTGACGAGCAGTGCGTCCGTGTGGCCGTGGTAGCAGCCCTCGAACTTGATGAACTTGGGCCGGCCGGTGGCGCCGCGCGCCAGGCGGATGGCGCTCATCGTCGCCTCGGTGCCCGAGCTGACCAGGCGCACCTGGTCCATGCTGGGCACGAGCTTCAGGATCTCCTCGGCCAGCTCGATCTCGCGCTCCGTCGGCGCGCCGAACGAGAAGCCCTCGACGGCCGCTTTCGTCACGGCCTCCAGCACCGCCGGGTGGCCATGGCCCAGGATCATCGGGCCCCAGGAGCCGATGTAGTCCACATAACGCTTGCCTTCGGCGTCATAGATGTAGGCGCCTTGGCCGCGGGCGATGAAGCGCGGCGTGCCGCCGACGGCGCGGAAGGCGCGCACGGGGGAGTTCACGCCGCCGGGGATGACGCGCGCGGCGCGTTCGAACAGCTCGGTGTTGGTTGCCATGGTGGGGGCCGATCTCGGCTCGGAGAGGTTGTCCAGAGGCTGCCGCTGTACCGGCCTGGTCCTCGGCGCGGCGCAGCCGGGTTCAGTGCATGCGCCGCGGCGGCTTGGGTGCGGCTTCGGGCTCGGCGCCCTGCTCGACGTCCTCCGCCTCGCCCTCGGCGGGCGGCAGCGCCCAGAAGAAGCGGTCGGGCACCACGTTGCCCATGCCGGGGCGGAAGCCCGCGTCCAGCGACTGATCCAGGAAGGACAGAGCCTCGCTGACCGCCGAATGCAGCTCGGCGCCCACCGACAGCAGCGCCGCCAGCGCCGCCGACAGCGTGTCGCCCGCGCCCACGAAGGCGGTCTCGAAGCGCTCGAACTTCTCGCCGGCGATGGGGCCTTGCGGGCTGGCCAGCACGTTGTCCACGTACTGGTTGGGCAGCTGGATGCCGGTGACCAGCACATGCTGGGCGCCCGACTGTGCGGCGGCGACGGCCAGCTCGCGCGCGGAAGGGCTGCGCTCGCTGTCCCAGTCGGGCAGCAGGAAGTCCGTCATCGTCTTGTGGTTGCCCACCAGCACGACGGTCTGCGGCAGCACCAGCTCGCGCAAGGCATCGAGGTATTGCTGCTGCTCGTCCTCGTCGATCCAGGCGACCGACGGCAGATAGGTAACCAGAGGTACATCCGGATAGTCGCTCAGCACCTCGGCCACCGCGCTGACGGCCTCGGCATTGCCGAGGAAACCGACCTTCCAGGCCGTGATGGGCACGTCCTCCAGGATGTGGCGCGCCTGCTCGGCGATGGTGTCGGGGTCGAGGTTGTGGTGCTCGAAGACTTCGGCCGTGTCACGCAGCACGACGGCGGTCACGACGGGCAGGCAATGGGCGCCCATCGCGGCGATGGTGGCGACGTCGCCGGCCAGGCCGCCGGCGCCCGAAGCGTCGCTCGCATTGAAGCTCAGCACGCACGCGGGCGGCGGGCTCTCCTGCTCGTCTTGGGACGGGTCGGCGTCGGGTGCGACGTTGGGGGGTGTTGAGCTCATGAGGAGGAGTTGGCGATCACGGCCAAACAGCTGCCGAAAAGCGTGGAGTCTGCCGCTAAATGGACGTTGCCGACGCCCTCGGCACAGGCGTTTGCCCTCAGCATTGCGCCGTTGGGCCCTGGCTAGAATGACCCGATTGTAGTGATCAAACCCTGAGCAACACGTGAGCGAACCCAGTACCTGGATGTGCCTGATCTGCGGGTGGATTTATGACGAAGAGGCGGGCGATCCCGACCACGGCATCCCACCCGGCACCAAGTGGGCCGACGTCGACATGAACTGGACCTGCCCGGATTGCGGCGCCCGCAAG
>JBKBVY010000241.1:0-4856 GCA_046289335.1 Roseateles sp.
CGGCGTCCGCTCGATCTGGCGGGGCATGATTTCGTGGTCGAGATCGAGGCCCCGGCCTTTCCGCCGCTTTCGGCCATGTCGGCCCTGACGCTGCTGTTCGGCCTTCTGGCGGCAACGCTGCTGCTGGTGCTGGCCATGATGACCATCGCCATCGACTGGCGGCTGGGCCTGGCCGCGCTGCTGCCCTTCCCGCTGATGGGGCTGGCGTTCTGGTGGATCTCGCAGCACCTGCACACCGCCGCGCAGGACTCGCTGACGCGCTTCGGCGACCTCAACACCCAGGTGCAGGAAAGCCTGGCCGGCGTGCGCACCCTGCGCGCGCTGGGCCTGGTGGACCGCAGCCGCGCCCGCTTCGGCGAGCTGGCCGACCGTGCGGCCGAGGCCGCGTTCCGCTCGCAGCGCTGGGAGGCCGCCTACGAACCGGCCGTGGGCATGACGCTGGGCGCGGCGACAGCCATCGCGCTGGCCGTGGGCGGCTGGCTGGTGGCGCGCGGCGAGATCAGCATCGGCCAGCTGACCGCGTTCACGATGTACCTGGGCCAGCTGATCTGGCCCATGTTCGCGGCCGGCTGGGTGCTGTCCCTGCTGGAGCGCGGCCGCGCCGCCTGGGCGCGTCTCGCGCCGGTGCTGGACGCGCCGCTGACGCTGGCCGATCACGGTCATGCGGTGCTGCCCCCTCGTGCCGAGTTGCGTGCGGAAGGCCTCAGCTTCAGCTTCCCCGGCGCCAAGCGGCCGGCGCTGCACAGCGTCGATTTCGTACTGGCGCCGGGGCGCACGCTGGGCATCGTCGGCGCCACCGGCGCGGGCAAGTCGACGCTCGTGCGCCTGCTGCTGCGCCAGGCCGAGCCCGACGCCGGCCGCCTGCTGCTGGGCGGCGTGCCGCTGCCCGAACTGCCGCTGGCCACGCTGCGCGCCCACATCGCCTGGGTGCCGCAGGAGCCTTTCCTGTTCTCCGCGTCGGTGGCCGAGAACATCGCGCTGGCAAGACCTGGCGCCACGCCGGCCGACATCGAGGCCGCCGCGCGGCTGGCGGCGGTGCATGACGACATCGCACGCCTGCCGCAGGGCTATGCGACGCAGGTGGGCGAGCGCGGCGTCACGCTGTCCGGCGGCCAGCGGCAGCGCGTGGCGATTGCGCGGGCTCTGCTGTCCGACGCGCCCTTGCTCGTTCTCGACGACGCGCTCTCGGCGGTGGACACCGGCACCGAGACCGACATCCTGGCCCACCTGCGCGAGCTTCGTTCAGCCAGGCCGGACCGCAGCGTCATCGTCATCGCGCACCGGCTGTCGGCGGTCATGGATGCCGACGAGGTCATCGTGCTGAAGCAGGGCCATGTCATCGAGCGCGGCACGCATGCCGAGCTGCTCGCGCAGGGCGGCTGGTACGCCTCGCAATGGCGCTATCAACAGATTGAGGCCAGCCTTGAAGCCGATTGAGAAGCCCTGGCAAAGCGTGGGCCTGCTGATGGACTCGGCCGCGCCCGAGCGTCCGCAGCTGCTCCGCGGCGGCCTGTGGCTGCTGCTGGCCGCGGGGCTGGAGGCGCTGGGCCCCATCCTCGGCAAGTGCTACATCGACCAATACCTGCTGCCCGGCCACTACGACCTCGGCGCGATGGCGCTGCTGCTGGCCAGCGTGCTGCTGACCGGCTGGGCCGCCAGCTGGGTCCGCTATGCCCAGCTGTCGCGCATGGCCGGCGTCGCGCGCCGCTCGGTGCTGCGGCTGCGCGAGCGGGTCTACGCCCATGTGCTGGCCCTGCCCATGGCCTTCTTCGACCGCGCCATCACGGGCCAGCTCGTCAGCCGCGTGACCAACGACACCGAGGCCGTCAACCAGCTCTACCGCCAGGTGCTCTACGTGATGCTGGACTCCAGCATCGTCGTCGTCGGCTCGCTGGTGGCAATGGCGTGGCTGGACTGGCGGCTGATGCTCATCGTCGCCACGCTGGTGCCGGCCATGGTGGTCATCATCCTGGGCTATCAGCGCCTGTCGGCCCCGGCGGTGGCGCGCACGCGCCAGCTGCGCAGCGACATCAATGCGCAGATGGCCGAGAGCATGGCCGGCATGGCGGTGCTGCAGGCGGCCGGCGCGGCCGAGCGCTTCGGCCAGCGCTTCGAGGCGGTGAATGCCGAGCACCGGCTGTCGCGCATCGCCGAGCTGCGCGCCAACGCCTGGCTGCTGCGGCCGGCGCTGGACCTGCTGAATGTGCTGCTGCTCGTCACCGTCATCTACGGCTTCGGCCGGCGCGAGGTGTCGGGCCTGGAGGTGGGCCTGCTGTATGCGTTCCTGGCCTACATCGCCCGCGTCGTGGAGCCGCTGATCCAGATCACCATGCAGTTCGGCCAGCTGCAGCAGTCCATGGTGGCCGCGTCGCGCGTGCGCGCGCTGCTGCAGGAGGACGAGCAGCGCGGCCCGCCGCCGCAGGGCGAGCCCATCACGCGCGGCGAGATCGGCATCAACGCGCTGACCTTCGGCTACGACCCGGCGCGGCCGGTGCTGCACGAGCTCTCGGTGGACATGCCGGCCGGCAGCTTCACCGGCATCGTGGGCCACACCGGCAGCGGCAAGAGCACGCTGCTGTCGCTGCTGCTGCGCTTCTACACCGCCAGCCAAGGGCGCATCACGGTGGATGGCCAGCCGCTGGCCGACGTGCCGGATGCCGCCTTCCGCGCCGCCGTGGGCCTGGTGCCGCAGGAACCCTATCTGATGGCGGCCAGCGTGCGCGACAACATCGCGATGGGCCGGCCCGGCATCGATGACGCGGCCGTCGAGCAGGCCGCGCGCGACGCCCGCGCGCATGACTTCATCACCGCGCTGCCGCAGGGCTACGACACCCGGCTGGGCGAAGGCGGCGCGCGCGTGTCCAGCGGCCAGAAGCAGCTCATCGCCATGGCCCGCGCGCTGGCCGGCGCGCCGCGCATCCTGTTCCTGGACGAGGCCACCAGCAATGTCGACAGCGAGACCGAGGCCCGCATCGGCGAAGCGCTGGCGGCGCTGCACGGCCGCGTGACCGTGGTGGCCATTGCGCACCGGCTGTCCACCATCCGCGCGGCCGACCAGATCCTGGTGCTCAACCACGGCCGGCTGCAGGAGCGCGGCACGCACGAGGCGCTGATGGCGCTGGACGGCGGCCTGTACCGCCGCCTCGTGGAACTGCAGACGCTGGAGGAGGCTGAGCTGGATAGCTGAGAGTGGCGCGCCTGACCAGCCCGTTCGATCGCGCTTGTCTTCAGATATACTAACGCGAATAGTTCGCATTTGCGTCCGTTTCCCAGGCGTCGTGCGCAGGGGGGCCGTCTGTCCCGGCAAGCCAGCCGCAGCGTTGCGCGCCAGCCAGCCTGATCACCCGCCTCGGCGGGATGCTGAGATTTCTGATGCTTGCTTTCGTGACCCCGCGGCGTGCGCCATCGTGTGCCGTCCTGTTGAGTGGCCTGGCCTTGTCGCCGGGCCTGGTGACTGCAGAGATCATGAGCCAATTGCCCATCGTCATTGTTCAGGCGGGCATGGACGACGGCGAACGCCGTCGCGAGGCGGTGCAGCCCATGCGTGCCGTCGGCCGCGACGAGATCGACAAGACCAACGACCTGACCCTGGGCGAGTTCCTGCGCCGCCAGGCCGGCGTCAGCTACAGCGGCCCGCCCGGCAACCTGAAGGACATCCGGCTGCGCGGCTTGGACAAGGGCTATACCCAGATCCTGGTCGACGGCGAGCCCTGGCTGTCCAGCACCAAGGAGCGCCAGGTGCAGGTGGACCAGCTGCCGATGAGCATGGTCGAGCGCATCGAGATCATCCGTAGCCCGTTGGCCGACCAGGCTGCCGACGGCGTGGCCGGCGCCATCAACGTGGTGCTGCGCCGCGCCCAGGGGCGTGAACTGACGCTGCGCGCCAGCGCCGGCGCGCAGGACAGCCGGGCCGGCAGCCAGCCGCAGGGCGGCCTGCAGTTCACCTGGGCCGAGGGCGGCCAGGGCGACTGGGCCTGGGTGCTGCCCGTCAACCTGACGCGCCGCCATGAACTCAAGACCAAGACCAAGCAGACCGAGACCTTCAACGCCACCACGGGCGCGCGCACCGCGCTGACCGGCGGTAGCGAGGTGGAGGACAACGCGGTCACCGAGTGGAGCCTGGGCCCGCGCCTGAGCTGGACGCCGTCCGCCAGCGACGTGCTGGTGCTGAATGCCTTCGCCAACCTCAACCGCGGCGAGAAGCACAAGACCACGCTGAACGACCGCGCACCCGACCTGAGCCGGCCCGATCAGCGCATCACCGTCAACAGCACGGTCGAGGACGAGGCCAAGGACCGCGACAGCTTGATGGCGGGGCTGCGCTGGCAGCACCGCTATACCGGCGGCCTGCAGCAGGTGTTGGGGCTGAGCAGTCAGCGCGGCAGCGAGGACAAGACCAAGCCCAAGCTCGACTACAACGACAAGGGCGTGCTGACCAAGACCGAGACCGAAGACGCCACCGTGCGCGCGCGCAGCCTGCGCGCCTATGGCGAGCTGCGCTGGGCGGCCACGGCGGCCCACGACCTGGGCGCCGGCCTGGGGCGGGGGGCGGAGGGGCCCGGCGGCCCCCAGCCGACAAAAGCCCCGCCCCACACCCGCCCGGGGGCCTTGGGGGCGCTGCGGGGGGCGCCCCGGGCGCCCCCCGCCCGGGGCGCGGGCGTGCCGGGGGGCGGGGCGCCGCCCCGCGACCGCAAGCTCAAGAACGGCCAGCAGCAGACCGGCCTTGGCGACCGCTTCGACATCGACGAAGACAATGCAACGGTGTGGCTGCGCCACGACTGGCGTCCCACGGCCGCGCACAGCCTGAGCTGGGGCCTGCGCCACGAGGAGCGGCGCACGCTCAGCAGCGACGGCGC
>JBKBVY010000242.1:0-4842 GCA_046289335.1 Roseateles sp.
ATGGTGGAGTCCATGCACATGTAGTCGGGGCTGATGCGGCCGCTCGCCGGGAAGGCGTTCTTGCGGCCGCTCCAGAACTTCAGGCGCTGGGCCTCGTCGGCGCTGACCTGCACGTCGGTGGCGCCGCTGGCGCGCAGCACGGCCTCCATGCGGGCGATCTCCTCGGCCACCTCCTCGGGCGTGCCGTCGCTCTCGCACAGCAGGATGGCTTCGGCCGTCAGGTCGTAGCCGGCGTGGACGAAGTCTTCCACCGCCGCCGTCATGGGCTTGTCCATCATCTCCAGGCCCGCCGGGATGATGCCGGCCGCGATGATGGCCGCGACCGCGTCGCCCGCCTTGCGCACGTCGTCGAAGCTGGCCATCAGGCAGCGCGCCAGCTGCGGCTTGGGCACCAGCTTGACGGTGACCTCGGTGACGACGGCCAGCATGCCCTCGCTGCCGATGACCAGCGCCAGCAGGTCCAGGCCGGCCGAGTCCAGCGCCTCGCTGCCGAACTCCACCGCCTCGCCCTCGGCCGTGAAGCCGCGCACGCGCAGCACGTTGTGCAGCGTCAGGCCGTATTTCAGGCAGTGCACGCCGCCGCTGTTCTCGGCGATGTTGCCGCCGATGGTGCAGGCGATCTGGCTGCTGGGGTCGGGCGCGTAGTACAGGCCATGCGGCGCTGCAGCCTCGCTGATGGCGAGGTTGCGCACGCCGCACTGCACGCGGGCCGTGCGGGCCAGGGGGTCGATCTGCAGGATGCGGTTGAAGCGCGCCAGCGCCAGCGTCAGGCCGTCGCCATGTGGCATGGCGCCGCCCGACAACCCGGTGCCCGCACCGCGCGCCACCACCGGCACGCCCAGCCGGTGGCAGGCCTTGAGCACGCCGGCCACCTGGGCCTCGGTCTCGGGCAGGGCCACGGCCAGCGGGCGCTGGCGGTAGGCCGTCAGGCCGTCGCACTCGTAGGGCGTGGTCTGCTCGGCCTGGTGCAGCAGCGCGTGGGCCGGCAGCACCGGCGCCAGCGCAGCCACCAGCTCGCGCAGCCGGGCCGCACGGTCGAGGGTGGGGTGTTCAAGGGCAGCGTTCATGTCGGCCAGGAGGCAAGCTCACGGACAGGGCGGGGCAACTGTAGTCGCCCCGCCAAGGTCAGTGCACGAGCCAGGTGAAGGGCGGCACATAGGCCTGCAGCGTCACGAACAGGCCCACCAGGCAGGCCAGGGCCACCGAGTGGAAGAACACGTAGCGCAGGATGGGGCCCTCGCCGTTCTCCCAGCGCGTGGCGGTGGAGGCGACGACGATGGACTGCGCGTCGATCATCTTGCCCATCACGCCGCCCGAGCTGTTGGCCGCGCCCATCAGGTTGGGGTTCAGGCCCAGCTGCTCGGCGGCCACCTTCTGCATGCCGCCGAAGAGCACGTTGCTGGCGGTGTCCGAGCCCGTCATGGCCACGCCCAGCCAGCCCATCAGCGTGCCGAAGAAGGGATAGAACATGCCAGTGTTGGCGAAGGCCAGGCCCAGGGTCGTGTCCAGGCCGCTGTAGCGCGTCAGCGTGCCCAGGGCCAGCATCAGCACGATGGTCAGCAGCGAGGTGCGCACGAGCCACACGGTCTGGCCGAAGCACTTCACCAGGCCGCCGAAGCGGTAGCCCATCACCAGGCCGCCGACGATGGCCGCCAGCAGGATGCCGGTGCCGGTGGCCGACAGCAGGCCGAAGACGTACTCGGCCGCCTCGGTGGTGGGCTTGGGCACCACGGGGGCCACCTTCTCCACCAGCTTGTGCAGGCCCTCGATCGGGAACTTGGGCGCGAAGATGCCATTGAGCGCCGCCTTGGTGGCGGGCAGGCCCCAGGCGAACACGAACACGGTCAGGATGACCCAGGGCGTCCAGGCCTTCACCACGGCCGAGCGCGGATGCACCACGCGGGCCTGGGCGGGCTTGGCCTCGCCGCCGTCGTGCTCATGGTTCTTCAGCGACACGGAGGTCCACAGCTTCTTCGGCTGCCAGAAGCGCAGGAAGCCCACCAGCGCCACCATCGAGCACATCGCCGCGATCACGTCCACCAGCTCCGGGCCGATGAAGTTGCTGACCAGGTACTGCGGGATGGCGAAGGACAGGCCGGTGACCAGGATGGCCGGCCAGATCTCCCACATCGCCTTGCGGCCGGCGAAGGCCCAGATCAGCCAGAAGGGCACCAGCAGCGAGAAGAAGGGCAGCTGGCGGCCGATCATGCCGCTCACCGCCATCAGGTCGTAGCCATGCACCTTGGCCAGCGTGATGACCGGCGTGCCGAGCGCCCCGTAGGCCACCGGCGCCGTGTTGGCGATCAGGCTCAGGCCCGAGGCCGCCAGCGGCGAGAAGCCCAGGCCGATCAGGATGGCCGCCGTCACCGCCACCGGCGTGCCGAAGCCGGCCGCCCCCTCGAAGAAGGCGCCGAAGGCGAACGCGATCAGCAGCAGCTGCAGCCGGCGGTCCTCGGTGATACCGGCGATGGAGTCCTGCAGCACCTTGAAGCTGCCGTTCTTCTCGGTCAGCTGGTGCAGGAAGATGATGTTCAGCACGATCCAGCCGATGGGCAGCAGGCCCGTCAGCCCGCCGAGCAGCGCGGCGCGGGCGGCCATGCCCGAGGGCATGCCGAAGGCCAGCACGGCGATGAAGAAGGCGCTCACCAGGCCCGCGGCTGCGGCCACATGGGCCTTGAGGTGGAACACCCCCAGGCCCAGCAGCATCACCACCACCGGCACGGCCGCCACGGCCGTGCTGATCAGCATGTTGTCGAAAGGGTTGTAGACCTGTTGCCAGACCATGTTTGTCTCCAGTCTTGTGCGAGTGCTTGAACTGGGGCGCGATGATGGTGCGGCAGGCGCCGCGCGGCGTGAATCCTCGCGGGCTGTGGCATGAAGAAATTTCAGGCCGGCAGGCGACACAGGGTTCGCCCCTAAGGGCCGAGCGCCGGGCCGCCCCGAGCCGGCCCGTCTGACGATGGGCTTGCCGGTCGAACCGGCAAGCATCGCCGCCCCCCCCGGCAGGCCGACCCGGCTCACGCGCGTTCAGCGGTGGGACTGGGCGAGGGGCCTCATGACAACGCGCGCGTCAGCCACTCGGCGAAGGCCGCGCATTCCCAGCGCTCCAGCGCGCCCGGCTTCCAGCACAGGTAGTGGTGGAAGGACGAGGGCACGGCGCGCGGCGACAGGCGCACCAGCCGCCCGGCGTCCAGCCACGAGGCGCCCAGCTTCAGGCGCATCAGCGCCACGCCGAAGCCGGCGGCCGCGGCGTCCATCACCAGGCCCAGGTCGTTGAACTGCGAGCCCGCGCGCGGCTCGTCGAGTTGCAGGCCATGGGCTTCGAACCAGCTGCTCCAGGGCGCCAGCGGGCTGCGGATCAGGTGGGCGCGCCGGATGTCGGCTTCCGTGTCGAAGCCGTCGAAGGGGCCGTGCTCGTGCAGGTAGTCGGGGCTGCAGACGGGCGTCAGCTCGTCGCTCAGCACGCGGCGGCTTTCCAGGCCGGGATAGTCGCCGCTGCCGAAGCGGATCTCCAGGTCGGCCTCCTCCGATTTCACGTCGCTCAGCGGGATGGCCACCTGCATGACCAGCTCCACGTCCGGGTTGGCATGGCGGAACAGCGCCAGCCGCGGCAGCAGGATCTGGCGCGAGAACGTGGGCGTGACGGCCAGCCGCAGGCGCGCTGCATGGCTGCGCCGGCCGTCGGCGCCGGGGATCTTCTGCAGCGCCGCCAGCCCCTGGCGTACCAGCGGCAGATAGGCCTGGCCGTCGGCGCTGGGCGCGAAATCGCGCCCGAACAGCTTGAAGCCCAGCTGCGACTCCAGCTGCCGGATGCGGTGGCTGACCGCGCTGGGCGTGACGGCCAGCTCCTCCGCCGCGCTGCTGACGCTGCGCAGCCGCGCCACGGCCTCGAAGGCCTGCAGGCACTGGATGGACGGGATGCGCGGCGCAGCCATGGGCGCAGGGGTCAGCCGCGGCGCATCGGGGCCGGGTCAGCCCTTGCGGCGGGCGGGCGACTTCACCACCTTGGCCGCCGTGCGCGCCGCCGGCTTGGGCGCGCCCGCGGCCAGGCCCTTGGCCACGCTGCCCACCACGGCGCCGGGCATGGTGGCGGCCTTGCGCAGGGTGTCGCTGGCGGCGTCGAAGCTCTGCTTGACCAGGTTGCCGGCCAGGTTCTTGGCGGCGTCGGTGGCGGTGTCCTTCATGGCCGTCGTGGCCAGCTGCGTGAACTGCTGGCTCAGCGCGGTCCACCATTGCGTGGGGTCGATCGCGGCCGCCGGGTTGGCAGCGGCGGCCTTGGCGGCATCGCCCGCGGTCTTGGCGGTACGCGCGGCCACCTTGGCGGTCTTGGTGGCGGCCTTCACCGCCGTCTTGGCCGCGGCCTGGGCTGCCGGCGCCGCGGCGGCCGCGATCTCCGGCGGCACGCCGGGCCAGCTCGGCGCCTCGGGCAGCTTGAGGCTGTCGCGCAGCTGGTTCAGCGGCACGTTCATGGTCTGCAGCGTGGACAGCGTCATGCGCTGCACCTCCAGCGCCTGGATGGTGGCCGCCAGCATGCGCGCGTTCTGCTCCAGCCAGAACTGCACGGTGCGCAGCTCCTCGATGCGCTTGCCCAGCTCCTCGGGGTTGAGCGTGGGCGCCACCCACTGGCCGATGCCCGGCAGCGCCGAACCGGCGTTCTTCACGAGCCCCTGCAGGAACTCGAAGCCGGGCACGAACTTGGTGAAGCTGTTGTCGGTCATGGGGTCTCCTGGCGGTGGGGCCATGCTACTTCGCGGGCGTCAGCCGTTCGACGGTGAAACCCCGCTCGGCCAGCAGCCGCGGCAGCGCCTGCGGGCCGCTCATGTGCAGCGCGCCCACGGCCAC
>JBKBVY010000243.1:0-4790 GCA_046289335.1 Roseateles sp.
CCAGGGCATCGGCCAGGTGGGCAGCGCGGTGCAGGAGCTGGACCGCGCGACCCAGCAGAACGCCGCCATGGTGGAGCAGACGGCGGCGGCGGCCTCGTCGCTGCGCGATCAGGCCCGCGCACTGGCCGCGGAGGTGGCCCGCTTCAGGCTGCCGCAGGCGGCCTGAAGCGCAGGGGCCTCAACGCCCGCCCAGCACCCGCGCCGGCAGCGTGACGAGGGCGCGCAGCAGGCCGAACACGCCGTCCACCGCGATGCTCAGCAGCCGCAAGGGCAGCGTGATCAGCCACACCAGCGGCCACAGCAGCAAGGCCAGCAGCGCCAGCGGCCAGCACAGCACGAACAACAGGCACCACAGCAGAAAGCCGACCATCGCAAGTCCCTCGTTGAATGCGGCGCACTCTAGGCCGCGCCCGGGCCGGCGGCGCGGGGTTTGCGACGAAGCGGCGATTGCCGGGGACAGCCCGTTCAGTACCGCTGCCGGCCCGCCACGTAGCAGGCCACCAGGTTGCGCTCGTCGGCCAGCGTCATCCAGGCGAACACGCGCTCATGCAGCTCGCGGGCCACGGCGTCGCGCGCCTCGGCCACCGGGCCCTGGGCCCAGTCCCACACGCAGAGGTCGGCCACCTGCCCGACCGACAGGCCGCCGATCTCGTCGCCCAGCCTCAGCGCCTCGGCCGCGCCGCGCGTGGCGGCGTGCAGCGCGGTCCAGGCCGTCAGGCGCTCGCCGCGCAGGGCCTGCACCTTGTAGGCATCGCCCATGTTGCGCGGCAGGCATAAAGACGTGCCGCCGCCCACGTCGGACGCCAGGCTGACGTTGAACGGCGCCCCGGTCCAGTCGAACAGGCCGCTGCCCAGGAACAGGTTGCTGGACGGGCAATGCGCAATCTGCGCGCCGCGCTCGGCCAGCAGGCGGCGGTCGGCGTCGTCCAGCCAGATGCCATGGGCCAGCACCGCGCGCTCGTGCACCAGACCCACGCGGTCGTAGACGTCCAGGTAGCTGCGCGCGTCCGGGAACAGCTGCGCCACCCAGTCGACCTCGGCCCGGTTCTCGGCCACATGGGTCTGCATGTAGAGGCCGGCGTCGGCCCGGCACAGCGCGCCGGCCATGGCCAACTGCTCGGGCGTGCTGGTGGGCGCAAAGCGCACGGTGACGGCGAAGGCATTGCGGCCCTGGCCGTGGAAGCGGTCGATGAGGTCGATGCAGTCGCGCTCGGCCTGCACCACGTCGTCGCGCAGGCCGTCGGGCGCGTGGCGGTCCATCAACACCTTGCCGGTGATGAGCCGCATGCCGCGCGCGGCCGCGCCCTCGAACAAGGCCTCGGCCGAGACCTTGTGCACCGTCGGGAACACCACCGCCGCCGTCGTGCCGCTGGCCAGCAACGCGTCCAGGAAGACCTCGGCGCCGCGCCTTGACCTGGCCGGATCGGCAAACGCGCATTCGGCCGGGAAGGTGTAGCGCTTCAGCCAGTCCAGCAGCTCGGTGCCATAGGAGGCGATGACGTCCAGCTGCGGGCAGTGCACATGGGTGTCGATGAAGCCCGGCAGCACCAGTTGGCCGGCATGGTCCTTGCGCACCCAGCTCTCGTCCGGCACGGCGGCCTGGCGTCCGACGATGCGGCCGTCCTCGATCAGCAGCCAGTGGTCACGGTCGAAGCGCACCGCCGTGGCGTCCACCTCGCCCCAGGCCGGTGCGGCCGTGAAGTCCAGCAGATCGCCGCGCAGAGCCCAGCGGCGCGGCTGCTCATCGAATTTTTCCTGGCTAGTAAAACTCATATGGCAATTCTGAGGCAAGGCGGGAGAATCGACGCCAGCATGAACACCCGCCCCAACACGCGTCCTGTGCGCTTCTTCCACCGCGGCGCGGTCGTCGAGGTCGCCGACCTGCCCCCGACGACCACGGTCCTGCAATATCTGCGCGAGCATGCCGGCTGCACCGGCACCAAGGAAGGCTGCGCCGAGGGCGACTGCGGCGCCTGCACCGTCATCCAGGGCGAACTGGACGCCGCCGGCCAGCTGCAGCTGCGCAACGTCAATGCCTGCACGCAGTTCCTGCCCACGCTGGACGGCCGCGCGCTGCTGACGGTGGAAGACCTGGGCGGCCCCGCCAACCTCAACCCCGCGCAGCAGGCCATGGTGGACTGCCACGGCTCCCAATGCGGCTTCTGCACGCCGGGCTTCGTCATGACCATGACCGCCTGCTACGAGCGCCACCAGGCGGCCGGCACCCGGCCCGACCGCCAGCAGCTGGCCGACGAGCTGGCCGGCAACCTGTGCCGCTGCACCGGCTACCGGCCCATCCTGGATGCCGGCGAAGCGATGTTCGACGCGCCCGCCCGCCGCCTGGACCGCGCGCCGCTCATCGCGGCGCTGCAGGCCTTGCAGGCCGACGAGCCGCTGGACTACACGCACGCCGGCGCCTGCTTCAACGCGCCGCAGACCCTGCCCGACCTGGCCCTGCTGCGCGAGACCTACCCGGCCGCCACGCTGCTGGCCGGCTCCACCGACATCGGCCTGTGGGTCAACAAGCAGTTCCGCGAACTGCCGCACCTGATCTACACCGGCCGCGTGGCCGCGCTGCGCGAGATCCGCGACGAGGCCTTCCACGGCCAGCCGGGCCTCTGGATTGGCGCGGCAGCCCCGCTGGAGGACGCCTGGGCCCAGCTCACCGCGCTGGCGCCGTCGCTGGCCGAGCTGTGGCGGCGCTTTGCGTCGCCGCCGGTGCGGCATGCCGGCACGCTGGGCGGCAACATCGCCAACGGCTCGCCCATCGGTGACGGCGCGCCGGCGCTGATCGCGCTGGGCGCCGAGGTCGTGCTGCGCAAGGGCACGCAGCAACGCCGCCTGCCGCTGGAGGCCTTCTACCTGGACTACATGAAGAAGGACTTGCAGCCCGGCGAGTTCGTCGAGGCGCTGCATGTGCCGCGGCCGGACATGAGCTGGGCCATCTCGGCGCACAAGATCTCCAAGCGGCACGACAGCGACATCTCCGCCGTCTGCGCCGTGCTGGCGCTGCAGCTGCGCAACGGCACGGTGCAGCAGGCGCGCTTCGCGTTCGGCGGCATGGCGGCCATCGTCAAGCGCGCCGCCGCCGCCGAGGCGGCCGTCGTGGGCCAACCCTGGGTCGAGGCCACCGCCGCGGCCGCCGCGCTGGCACTGCCGCAGGACTTCCAGCCGCTGACCGACATGCGCGCCAGCGACGGCTACCGGATGAAGGTCGCGCAGAACCTGCTGCGCAAGCTGTGGCTGGAGACGCTGGACCGCCGCACCATCACCGTCTGGCGTTCGGGGAGGCTGGCCGCATGAACAAGCCCGAAGCCCTGTTGATGCCCACGCCCGTGGTCGGTACGTCGCGGCCGCACGAGTCGGCCCACCTGCACGTCAGCGGCGCCGCGCCCTACACCGACGACCTGCCCGAGCCCGCCGGCACGCTGCACGCCGCACTGGGCCTGTCGCCCATCGCGCACGGCAAGCTGACGGGCATAGACCTGGAGCGCGTCCGCCGCATGCCCGGCGTCGTCGCCGTGCTCACGGCGGCCGATATCCCGGCCGAGAACAACTGCGGCCCGCTGCTGCACGACGACCCCATCCTGGCGGCCGATGAGCTGCGCTACGTGGGCCAGCCGGTGTTTGCCGTCATCGCGACGGAGCGCGAGCTGGCACGCCGCGCGGCGGCGCTGGCCAAACAGGTCATCAGCGCCGAACCGCTGCCCGCCGTGCTGACCGCACTCGAAGCGCATGCGGCCGGCCAATACGTCTTGCCGCCGATGCACCTGACGCGCGGCGAGCCGGCCCAGCACCTCGCCAACGCGCCGCATCGCCTGCAAGGCACGTGGAGCCTGGGCGGCCAGGAGCAGTTCTACCTGGAGGGCCAGATCAGCCTGGCCGTGCCGCAGGAAGGCGGCGAAGGCCTGCTGGTGCACTGCTCCACCCAGCACCCCAGCGAGATGCAGCAGCTCGTCGCCCACTGCCTGGGCTGGGCCTCGCACCGCGTGGTCGTGCAATGCCGGCGCATGGGCGGCGGCTTTGGCGGCAAGGAGAGCCAGTCGGCGCTGTTCGCCTGTGTCGCGTCCATCGCCGCGCTGAAGCTGGGCAAGCCCGTCAAGCTGCGCGTGGACCGCGACGACGACTTCCTGATCACCGGCCGCCGCCACGGCTTCGACTACCGCTGGGACGTGGGCTTCGACGCCGACGGCCGCATCCTGGCCGCCGACATCGAGCTGGTCTCCAACGCCGGCCACAGCGCCGACCTGTCCGCGCCGGTCATGGCCCGTGCGCTGTGCCACTTCGACAACGCCTACTGGCTGCCGCATGTGGCCATGCACGGCTTCTGCGCCAGGACGAACACGCAGAGCAACACCGCCTTCCGCGGCTTCGGCGGGCCGCAGGGCGCCATCGCCATCGAGATGATCCTGGACGGCGTCGCCCGCCGGCTGGGGCTGGACGGCACGCAAGTGCGCCAGCGCAACTTCTATGCGCCTGGCCGCGACATCACGCCCTACGGCCAGCAGGTCGAGGAGCTGCATGCGCAGGCGCTGACGGCCCGACTGCTGGCCAGCAGCCGCTACGCCGAGCGCCGCGCCGAGATCGCCGCGTTCAATGCATCCAGCCGCGTGCTGAAGAAGGGCCTCGCCTTCACGCCGGTCAAGTTCGGCATCTCCTTCAACGTGGCCCACCTGAACCAGGCCGGCGCGCTGGTGCACGTCTACACCGACGGCTCGGTGCTGGTGAACCACGGCGGCACCGAGATGGGCCAGGGGCTGAACACCAAGGTCGCGCAGGTCGTCGCGCAC
>JBKBVY010000244.1:0-4790 GCA_046289335.1 Roseateles sp.
GGCGATTCGCTGCTGTTCGTGGTCGGGGCGCTGTGCGGCGCGGGGCTGATGAGCCTGCCGGTGGCCATCACCGTGCTGCTGGCGGCGGCCATCCTGGGCGACCAGACCAATTACACGATTGGCCGCTACATCGGCCCCAAGGTGTTCCAGTGGGAGCAGTCGCGCTTCTTCAACCGCAAGGCCTTCGACGCGGCCCATGCGTTCTACGAGAAGCATGGCGGCATCACCATCATCCTGGCCCGCTTCATGCCCTTCGTGCGCACCTTCGTGCCCTTCGTGGCGGGCGTGGCCGAGATGAGCCGCGGCAAGTTCACGCTGTTCAACGTGGTGGGTGCGGTGATCTGGGTCGTGGGCCTGTGCGTGGCCGGCTATTTGTTTGGCAACCTGCCCTGGGTGCAGACGCATCTGAGCAAGATCATCTGGGCCATGATCATCATCCCCGGCCTGATCGTCATCGCCGGCAGCCTGAAGGCCCGCTTCAGCCGCCAGCCTGGCTAGGACCGTGGGCTTGCGGGACGTCGCCCGCCGGCTGGCCCCGCGCGGCCTGTCGCTGCGGGCCAAGCTGCTGCTGCTGGCCCTGCTGCCGCTGCTGCTGTCGCTGACGCTGATCGCCCTCGCCGTGCGCCAGCAGGAAAGCGAGCTGGCCGCGCGCGAGCATGCGCTGGTGCGTGCCAGCTACATGGATGCGCGCCGCACCGAGCTCAAGCATTACGTGGACCTGGCCGTCAGCACGGTCAAGCCGCTGCTGGGCCGGGCCGACGGCCGGGAGCAGGCGCTGCAGATCCTGCAGTCGCTGGACTACGGCCGCGACGGCTACTTCTTCGTCTACGACCTGCAGGGCCGCGTGCTGATGCACTCGCGCCAGCCCGAGCTGACCGGGCAGGACCTGTGGAACCTGCGCGACCCGCAGGGGCGGCCCACCATCCAGCAGCTGATCGCCCAGGCCAAGGCCGGCGGCGGCTATGTGGAGTACCTGTGGCGCAAGCCGTCCAGCAGCCAGCTCGCGCCCAAGCTGGGCTATGTGGTGGCGGTGCCCGAGTGGGGCTGGATGCTGGGCACGGGGCTGTACCTGGATGGCATCGAGGCGACCATGGCGCAGCTGGAGCGCGGCGCGCGCGAGAACATCACGGCCACCATGTTGTGGGTGGGCGCGGTGGCGGTGTTCGGCGTGGCGCTGATCAGTGCCGGCGCGTTGGCGCTCAACCTCAGCGAGCATCGCCACGCCGAGGCCAAGCTGCGCGCGCTGGCCCGCGAGGTGGTGGACAGCCAGGAGGACGAGCGCGCCCGGCTGGCCCGCGAGCTGCACGACGGCGTCAGCCAGGCGTTGGTGGCGACCAAGCTGCTGATCGAGTCGGCCCAGCAGCAGCCGGCCGCCGCCGAGCGGCTGCAGGCGCTGGCGCTGCAGCGCTTGAACAGCACGCTGGCCGAGGTGCGCCACCTGTCGCATGCGCTGCGTCCGGCGCTGCTGGACACACTGGGCCTGGCCGCGGCGCTGCAGCACCTGGCTGCCGAGTTCGATGCGGCCGGCGGCACGCGCTTCGCGGCCGAGGTGAGCGGCGACGAGGTGGCGTTGCCCGACGCGGTGAAGACCGCGCTGTTCCGCATCGCCCAGGAGGCCTTGAACAACGCCGCCCGCCATGCCCACGCGACCGCGGTGACTGTGGCGCTGCGCTTCGAGGCCGGCGGCGGGCTGGCGCTGGCCATCCAGGACGACGGCCGTGGCTTCGACGCCGAGGCCGCCCAGGCCCAGCCCGACCGCGGCCTGGGCCTGCGCAGCATGCGCGAGCGCGCCGCGGCGCTGGGCGCGCAGCTCTCGCTGCAGACCTTGCCCGGCACGGGTTGCCGGCTCGGCGTGACACTCTCGGCCACCGATCTCGCCCGCGCCGCCTCATGAACACGCCCATCCGCCTGCTGCTCGTCGACGACCATCCCATGGTGCGCGAAGGCCTGGTCGCGCGGCTGGCGGCGGTGCCGCGCTTCGAGGTGGTCGGCGAGGCCGGCAACCGCGCCGAGGCGCTGGAGCAGCTGGCCCGCACGACGCCCGACGTGGTGCTGATGGACGTGGGCCTGAAGGAGGTCAACGGCATCGCGCTGGGCGCCGAGATGCTGGCCGCGCAGCCGGGCATCAAGCTGCTGATGTTCAGCATGTACGACAACCCCGAGTACGTGCAGCGCGCGCTGCAGGCCGGCGCGCGCGGCTATGTGCTGAAGGACGCGCCGGCTACCGAGATCGTCTCGGCCATCGACGCGGTGGCGGCCGGCGGCACCTTTCTGAGCGCCGCGGTGTCGGGCCGGCTGTTCCGCGGCCAGGACCCCAAGCCCGTGCTGACGCCGCGCGAGAGCGAGATCCTGTCGCTGCTGGGGCAGGGCGCGTCCAGCAAGCAGATCGCGCGCGAGCTGGACCTGTCGGTGCGCACCGTGGAGGCGCACCGCCAGAGCATCAAGCGCAAGCTGGCGCTGGACGGGCAGGCAGAGCTGATCCGCTACGCCGTGGAGCATGCACGCGACGTTGGCACCTCGGGTTGACCCTTAGGTGATGCCGCGTGCCTGCCCCGCGTGGCATGCACGATGCGGCGGGGCCGGCGTTTTTCGAGACTTGCGGCACGGCCATGCACCCGCGTTGAGGTGTGCGCCGTGACGGAGACAAGCCTCATGAATCTGCGCCGCCACCTCGCCTGGGCGGGCATCGCGATCCTGGGTGCTGCATCGCTTGCCACCGTGGCCCTGAGCCGCGGCGAGACGATCAGCGCGCTGTGGGTCGTGGCCGCCGCCCTGTGCGTCTACCTGATCGCCTACCGCTACTACAGCCTGTTCATCGCGAACAAGGTGCTGGGGCTGGACGCCAGCCGCCAGACGCCGGCCTGGAAGTACAACGACGGCCTGGACTACGTGCCCACCAACAAGCACGTGCTCTACGGCCACCACTTCGCCGCCATCGCCGGCGCCGGCCCGCTGGTGGGCCCCGTGCTGGCGGCCCAGATGGGCTATCTGCCCGGGCTGCTGTGGATCCTGGCCGGCGTGGTGTTTGCCGGTGCGGTGCAGGACTTCATCGTGCTGTTCATCTCCACGCGCCGCGACGGCCGGTCGCTGGGTGACCTCGTCAAGCAGGAGATGGGCACGGTGCCGGGCCTGATCGCGCTGTTCGGCGCCTTCATGATCATGATCATCATCCTGGCGGTGCTGGCCCTCATCGTCGTCAAGGCGCTGGCGGACTCGCCCTGGGGCACCTTCACGGTGGCGGCCACCATCCCGGTGGCGCTGTTCATGGGCGTGTACCTGCGCTTCATCCGTCCGGGCCGCATCGGCGAGGTGTCGGTCATCGGCTTCGCGCTGCTGATGGCGGCCATCTTCGGCGGCCAGTGGGTCAGCGAGCATCCGACGCTCTCGCATGCCTTCACCTTCACGCCGGTGCAGCTGGTGTGGGCGCTGATCGCCTATGGCTTCGTCGCGGCCTGCATCCCGGTGTGGCTGCTGCTGGCGCCGCGCGACTACCTGTCCACTTTCCTGAAGATCGGCACCATCGTCGCGCTGGCCATCGGCATCGTCATCGTGGCGCCGCCGCTGAAGATGCCCGCGCTGACCCAGTTCGCCGCCGGTGGCGGCCCGGTGTGGGCCGGCAACCTGTTCCCCTTCCTGTTCATCACCATCGCCTGCGGCGCGGTGTCGGGCTTCCACTCGCTGATCTCCTCGGGCACGACGCCGAAGCTGCTGGAGAACGAGACCCATGCCCGCTACATCGGCTACGGCGGCATGCTGGCCGAGAGCTTCGTGGCCGTGATGGCGCTGGTGGCCGCGTCCTGCATCGAGCCGGGCGTGTACTTTGCGATGAACAGCCCGGCCGCCGTGGTCGGCAAGGATGCCGCGACGGTGGCGCAGACGCTGTCCACCTGGGGCTTCGTCATCACGCCCGAGATGCTGACGCAGGCCGCCAGCGACGTGGGCGAGAAGACCATCCTGGCCCGGGCCGGCGGCGCGCCCACGCTGGCCGTGGGCATGGCCGAGATCCTGCACCAGGTCATCGGCGGCAAGGCCATGATGGCCTTCTGGTACCACTTCGCCATCCTGTTCGAGGCGCTGTTCATCCTGACCGCCGTGGACGCCGGCACCCGCGCCGGCCGCTTCATGCTGCAGGACCTGCTGGGCAGCTTCGTGCCGTCGCTCAAGCGCACCGAGAACTGGGCGGCCAACCTGCTGGCCACCGGCCTGTGCGTGGCGGCCTGGGGCTATTTCCTGTACCAGGGTGTCGTCGATCCGCTGGGCGGCATCAACACGCTGTGGCCGCTGTTCGGCATCGCCAACCAGATGCTGGCCGCCGTCGCGCTGCTGCTGGGCACCGTCGTGCTGTTCAAGATGAAGAAGGACCGCTACGCCTGGGTCACCGCGGTGCCGGCGGCCTGGCTGCTGGTCTGCACGATGACGGCCGGCTGGCTGAAGATTTTCTCCAGCGACCCCAAGCTGGGCTTCCTGGCCCATGCCGACAAGTACGCCGCGGCGATCGCCGAGGGCAAGGTGCTGGCGCCGGCCAAGACGCTGGATGCGATGTCGCGCGTGGTCTTCAACGACCGCCTGGACGCCGCGCTGTGCGCGCTGTTCATGGGCGTGGTCATCAGCGTGCTGATCTACAGCGTGAAGGCCATCCTGGCGGCACGCCGCGCCGGCCGGCCGACGGCGCAGGAAACGACGTTCGCGCCGATGCCGGCAGGTCAGCGTGCTTGAGCTGGGCCGCGAGCTGGCCCAGGCCGGCCGCTACCTCACGCAGAGCCTGCGCCTGATGGTGGGCGTGCCGGACT
>JBKBVY010000245.1:0-4788 GCA_046289335.1 Roseateles sp.
GGTGAGCGGCGGCCGCCGCGATGGCGAGCTGTGGCGGCTGCAGGTGGGCCCGGACTTCGAGCTGGGCGCGCGCTGCGTCGTGAACGCCGCGGGGCTGTTCGCGGCGCAGGTGGCGGCCGCCCTCGGCACGCGGGCGCCGCGGCTGCGCTATGCGCGCGGCCACTACTTCGGCCTGAGCAGCCGGGCGCCGTTCGCGCGGCTGATCTACCCGCTGCCGGTGGACGGCGGGCTGGGCGTGCACCTGACGCTGGACCTGGGCGACCAGGCCCGCTTCGGGCCCGACGTGCAGTGGCTGGACGAGACCGACCCGGGCGCGCTGGCCTATGCGGTCGCCCCCGCGCTGGGCCCGGCCTTCGAGGCCGCGGTGCGCAGCTACTGGCCAGGGCTGCCGGCC
Organism: Roseateles sp.; assembly: GCA_046289335.1. Lineage (GTDB taxonomy): Bacteria > Pseudomonadota > Gammaproteobacteria > Burkholderiales > Burkholderiaceae_C > Pelomonas. The sequence continues at coordinate 395 of JBKBVY010000245.1, forward strand.
GGCGCGCTGCAGCCGGCCTACAGCGGCATCCGCCCCAAGCTGAGCGGACCGGGCGAGCCGGCCGCCGACTTCCACATCGACGCAGATGCCCCCGGCCTGGTGCAGCTGTTCGGCATCGAGTCGCCCGGGCTGACGGCCTGCCTGGCGCTGGCCGAGGCCGTGGCTGCGCAGGTCGGCGGCTGAGGCCGCCGGACGTCAGATGGCCAGCGCGGCGTCGTCCGCGACCGCCTGCGGCCACAGTGCCAGGCCGCCCGCCAGGCTCCACACCTGGTGGTGCCCCAGCCGGCGCAAGGCCTGCGCGGCCAGCGCGCTGCGCTTGCCGCTGCGGCAGAAGCAGACGATGGGCATGTCCCTAGACGACGCCAGCCAGCGCGGCAGCGCGTTGGGCAGGCTGGACAGCGCCACCGCCTCGCGGCGCACCGCCACGCCCAGGTCGGGCGCCCGGCCCAGCCGCTGCTCATGGGGTTCGCGCACGTCCAAGAGCACCAGCCCGCGGTGCGCCGCGGCCAGCGCGCGCAGCGCCTCATGGCCCAGCTCCACCGGCGCTGGCGCCGCGGCGCTGCAGGCCATGTCGGCCGCATCTTCAGGAGCCGGCGTGCTGGCGACCTGAGGCGCGGCGTCGCGCAAGGCGTCGCCACAGGCGCGGATGCGCGCACAGGCCTCGTCGATGAAGGCGGCGTCGGCCAGCGGCCCGAACGACAGTCTCACGCTGGACGCCACCTGCCAGGCCGGCAGGCCCATGGCGGCCAGCACCTCGCTGGGCTGGGCCCGGGCCGCACCGCAGGCCGAGCCGCCGCTGACGCGCAGTTCCGCGGCGTCGAACAGGTCCAGCAGCAGCCTGGCACTGACGCCCGGCACCGCGAAGCTCAGCGTGGTGGGCAGGCAGAGCGCCGCCGGCGCGTTGAACACCAGCTCCGGGAAGGCCTGCTGCAGCGCATCCGCCAGGCGCTCGCGGAACGTGGCCAGCGTTGCGGCATCACGGGAGGTCCGGCCCTCCTCCAGCGCCGCCAGCACCGCGCCCAGCGCCGCAATGCCCGGCATGTTCTCCGTGCCGGCGCGCAGCGCGCCCTCCTGGCCGCCGCCGGCCATCAGCGGCGTGAACGGCGCGCCATCGCGCACATAGAGCAGGCCGATGCCCTTGGGCGCGTAGAGCTTGTGGCCGGAGAACGGCGCGTAATCCACGCCCCGCTCGGCCAGCCGCAGCGGCAGCTTGCCCAGCGCCTGCACGCCGTCCACCAGCCACAGCGCCGGGCTGTCGGCCAGCACGGCGGCGATGCCATCCAGATCGCTGACCACGCCGGTCTCGTTGTTGGCCGCCATCGTGCAGACCAGCCCCGCCTGCGGCGCATGCTCGCGCAGCCAGGCCAGGTCGTGCCGACCGTCGCGCCCCACCGGAATGGGCAGCAGTTGCAGGCCCAGGCCCAGCAGCGCATTCCAGTGCTGCAAGGCCTGCGGCACGGCCTTGTGCTCGGTGGCGCCGTAGAGCAGCAACGCCGGGCGATGGACGGCATGGCGCAGCGCGCTCAGCGCCGACAGCACCGCTGTCTGTATGCCCTCGGTGGCACCGCTGACGAACACCAGGCGGCCGGCATCGGCCCCCAGCACGCGGCGGGCCCGCGCGCACGCCCTCCATCAACGCCCTGGCCTTCAGGCCGGCACCATGGATGCTGCTGGGGTTGCCGAAGTCCTCGGCCATGGCTGTCAGCGCGGCAGCGCGGGCCTGGGGCAGCACGGGGGTGGTCGCGTTGGCGTCCAGATAGATTTCCATGGGGCGGCAGGACGGCGTGGAGGCAGTGCGCCATTGTTCCGGGCCGGGCCCGCAAACGGATTGCGCAGCAGCGCGGGCCGCAGGGCCTCGTCGAGCATGCCATGCTCCCTATGATGGCCGGCATGAAACTCGATGCCATCGACCTCCGCATCCTCGACATCCTGCAGCACGACGCCGAGCAGCAGGTGGCCGAGATCGCGCAGCAGGTGGGCCTGTCGACGACGCCCTGCTGGCGGCGCATCCAGCGCCTCAAGGCCGCCGGCGTCATCACACGCCAGGTCGCGCTGCTGGACGCGCAGAAAATCAACGTGGGGGTCACCGTGTTCGTGTCGGTACGCACCAGCACGCACACCCAGGCCTGGTTCGACACCTTCAAGGCCACGGTCCAGGCCATCCCCGAGGTGGTGGAGTTCTACCGCATGAGCGGCGATGTGGACTACCTGCTGCGCGTGGTCGTACCAGACATCGCCGCCTACGACCGCGTCTACAAGCGCCTGATCGCCGGCACGCAGCTGCACGACGTGAGCTCCAGCTTCGCGATGGAAGAGCTCAAGCTGACGACCGCACTGCCGCTGAGCTACGCGGGCTGAAGCCGGGCGGCATCCGTCGCTGTGTCCGGCGCTGTACCGGGCCGCGCAGCACAGGGGCCGCAAAGCAAAAAGGACCTGGAGCTTTCGCTTCCAGGTCCTCGCATTACTTGGGGTGGCTGATGGGACTCGAACCCACGACAACAGGAATCACAATCCTGGACTCTACCAACTGAGCTACAGCCACCGCAGAGCCAAAGAGTATAGCCTAAAAATCAGGGCGCGCTGGCAGCCGATGCCGGAGCAGCCACCTTGAGCACCGCCTTGTACTGCGACTTCAACGCGGCCATGTAGGCCGCGCCCTCGGCGCGGGCCCAGGCGGCGGCGTACTGGCGGGCAGCGACCTTGTCGTCGACGACGGCGGGATCGCGCGGCTGCAGCTGGTTGACGCGTGCCACGACGTAGCTGCCGTCGTCGGACGCCACGCCCACGGCGGTGGGCAGTTTGCTGGCGTCGGCGCCCAACACGGCTTCCAGCTGCGCGCGCGACAGGCCTTGCGGCTTGGCGCGCGACACGGTGGTCGCGGCCTCCAGGCCGGCGGTGTCGGCCGGGTTGGCCTTCAGCGCCGCCAGGCGGGCCTCGCCGGCCTTCTTGGCCTCGGCCGTCGCCAGCTTCTGCACCAGCAGTTCACGCGCCTTGTCCTTCACGTCCGCCAGCGGCGGCACGCGGGCCGGGTTGTGCTGCACGATGCGGGCGGCCACGAGCTGGCTGGGCCCGGTCTCGATGGCCTCGGTGTTGCGCTTGTTGTTCAGCGCCTCGGGGCCGAACACCGCGTCCAGCAGCTTGGACGAAGCCAGCGGCCCGATGGCGCCGGGCTGGGGCTGGCGGCGCACGGTGGCGGTCTGGATGGTCAGCTTGAGCTTGTCGGCCACGGGCTGCAGCGAGTCGGACTGCTCGTAGACCATGTTGCCGAACTGCTCGGATGCCTCGGCGTAGCGGCGCTGCGCCAGCTGCTTGCGCACCTCGGCCTCGACTTCGGCGCGCACCGCGTCGAAGGGCTTCTTCTCGCCGCCGCGCGTGCCGGTCAGCTGGATGATGTGGAAGCCGAAGTCGGTCTCGACCAGGTTGCTGATCTCGCCCTGCTTCATCGCGTAGACGGCCGCGTCGAACTCCTTGACCATGGCGCCACGGCCGAAGAAGTCCAGGTCGCCGCCGTTGACGGCCGAGCCCTCGTCCTGCGAGTTCTTCTTGGCCACGTCGGCGAAGGAGGCCGGGTTCTTGCGCACTTCGGCCAGCAGGGCTTCCGCCTTGGCCTTGGCCTTGGCGCGCTCGTCGGCCGGCGCATTGCGGTCGGCCTTGATCAGGATGTGGCTGGCGCGACGCTCTTCGGGCACGCCGTAGCGGGCGGCGTTCTCGTCGTAGTACTTGCGCAGGTCTTCTTCCGTGAAGCTCACGTCCTTCTTCAGCGCTTCCAGGTCCAGCACGACGTACTGGATCTGGGCCGACTCGGGCAACTGGAACTTGGCGGCGTTGGCCGGCTCCTTGTAGAAGGCCTCGATGTCGGCGTCGCTGGGGTTGAGCTTGGCGGCGAACTCCTTCACCTCAAAGCGCTGCAATTGCACCTCGCGTTGCTGCAGCAGTGCATCGAAGGCCAGCTTGGGCGCGCTGTCGCCGACGACGACAGACGACTCGATGGGGCCGGTGACCTGACGCACGGCGTAGTCCTGGCGCAGCCGCTCCAGGAAGATGGACGGGGTCATGCCCTGGGCCGCCAGCAAGGCCTTGTTGACGGTGCCGTCGGCGTTGCGCAGGAAGGCGAACTGCGGGTCGTTCCAGAAGCGCGCATTGACGACCTCGGCGCTGGGCGTGAAGTGCTCGTGCAGCGCGGCCGCCTGCAGCGTGCGCTCGGTGACGAGGTTCTCCAGCGCCTGGTGCTTGGCCTCGGGCGTGTCCAGCAGCTTGGGGTCGATGCCGGGACTCTGCGCGCGGATGCGGTCGGCGAACTGGCGCTGCGCCGCGTCCCATTCGCCCTGGGTGATCTTGCGGCCATCCACGCTGGCCACGCCGGCGTTGGCACCGCCCATCATGCTGGTGTAGCC
>JBKBVY010000246.1:0-4784 GCA_046289335.1 Roseateles sp.
GTCCGGCGGCGCGGGCCGGCCGCTGCAGGCCCGGCTGGACCTGCGCGGCACGCTGCAGCAACGGCCGCTGCGCCTGCAGGCCAGCGTGCAGGGGCGGCTGCACGAGCAGGGCAGCCGCTGGCAGATCACGGACGCGCAGCTCGGCAGCGGCGACGCGCTGCTGCAGGCCAGCGGCAGCGTGGACAGCACCACCGCAAGCCAGGGCGCGCCGCGGCTGGCCGCACAGCTGCAAGCGCGGCTGCGCCAGTTCGACCCTCACCTGCTGTGGCGCGGCGCGCCCGGTTCCGCCTGGGCCCGCCTGCCCGGCGCGACGCGGCTGAGCGCCGACGCCACGCTGGACCTGCGCGGCAGCGGCCCGGCCGACGCCACCGGCAGCGTGCAAGCCGCGCTGCTGCCCAGCCAGCTGGCCGGCCTCGCGCTGGACGGCCATGTGCGGCTGACGCGCGAGCGCGCGGGCGCCCCCGCCGGCTTCGACGTCGATGGTCGCTTGGGCCAGACCCGGCTGCAGGCGCGCGGCGATGCCCTGCCCGAGCGCGTCCACGCCAGCGTCAGCCTGCAGGCCGCGCGGCTGACCGAGCTGAACCCACTGCTGGCGCTGTTCGGCCAGGGTCCCATCGCCGGCAGCGCAGAAGCCGACGGCGAGCTCAGCCTCCAGCGCATGCAACCCGCGGCGCTTGGCAAGCTCGCGCCCAAGGCCATGCCGCCCGGCCTGTGGCAGCTGGGCGGCGCCGGCCGGGCCGTGCTGAAGGGCTTCAGCGCGCCAGGGCTGGCGCTGGACAGCGCGACCGCCCGCTGGACGCTGCCATTGCCCGGCGCAGGAGGCGACGCGCCGCTGTCGCTGCGACTGGACGCGGCCGGCCTGCGCCAGCCGCAGGCGCAGCTCAAGCAGGTCACGCTGGCGCTGCAAGGGCGGCGCAGCGCGCACGAGCTGACACTGCAGATCGCCGGCCGCATCCCGCACGACCCGCAGGACTTCAACCTCGGCGCGACGCTGCAGGCCCAGGGCGGCTGGGACGGCCGCGCGTGGGGTGGCCGCATCGCCCGGCTGGACCTGGCGCCGCTGCGCCCAGGCACGCCGGCCCTGCTCGCCGCCCGCGACATCGCGCTGCGCTGCGTTGTGGACGAGACCGGGCTGGACCTCAGCGCCCAGCCCGGCCGCGCCGAGGTCGGCGGCGCCTTTGTGCACTGGCAGGCCTTGAGCTGGCGCGGCGGCGAGCGGCCCGAGCTGCGCGCCGAGCTGCAGTTGGAAGACCTGGCCGTTGCGCCGCTGCTGGCGCGTTGGCAGCCCGACTTCGGCTGGAGCGGCGACCTGCACATGGTGGGCCACGCCTCCGTGCTGCTGAACGACAGGCTGAGCGCCGAGCTGCTGGTCGAGCGCCAGGGCGGCGACCTGCGCGTGACCGACGAGTTCGGCCAGCGCGCGCTGGGCCTGACGGACCTGCGGCTGGCGCTGAACGTGCGCGACGGCGTCTGGCAGTTTGCCCAGGGCCTGGCCGGCCGCGATGTGGGCAGCCTGGGCGGCGCATTGACGCTGCGGCCCCAGCGGCTGTGGCCCGACGCGCAGACCCCGGTGCAAGGCGTGCTGCAGGCCAACGTGGCGCAGCTGGGCAGTTGGGGCAGCTGGGTGCCGGCCGGCTGGCGGCTGGCAGGCCGCGCGGCCGCCACGCTGCGCGTGGACGGCCGGCTCGGCGCGCCCGAGCTGCATGGTCGTGCCGAGGGCGACGGCATCGCGCTGCGCCACCTGCTGTATGGCGTGGACTTCACCGACGGCCGCTTTGCGCTGGACTTGAGCGGCCAGCAAGCTCAGCTCACGCAACTGCAGGCCAAGGGCGGCGACGGCTGGCTGCGCGCCAGCGGCCACGCCGAGCTGGGCGCCAATCCGACGGCGCGGGTCGAGATCAAGGCGGACAAGCTGCGCGTGCTGTCGCGCGTGGACCGCCGCATCGTCGCCAGCGGCGACGCCACGCTGGACCTCGGCGCCCCCGGCCTGCGGCTGACCGGCAAGCTGCGCGCCGACGAGGGCCTGATCGACTTCACGCGCGGCGACGCCCCGGCGCTGGCCGAAGACGTGACCGTACTGCGCGGCCCGCGCGACAGCGAGCCCGCCGCAGCCGCGCCGCCCAAGGCGGTGCGCCAATCGGCGGTGGACATCGCGCTGGACTTCGGCAGCGACTTCAAGGTGCGCGGCCGCGGCCTGGCCACGTTGCTGCGCGGCCAACTGGCCATCGTGCAGAAGGACGGCAACCCGCTGCGCGTGACCGGCACGCTGCGCGCCGAGGGCGGCCAGTACGCGGCCTATGGCCAGAAGCTCGACATCGAGCGCGGCGACATCCACTTCACCGGCGGCCTGGACAACCCCTCGCTGGACCTGCTGGCCGTGCGGCCCAACCTGGACATGCGCGTGGGCGTGCAGGTCGGCGGCACGGCGCAGGCGCCGCGCGTGAGCCTGTACTCGGTGCCCGACATGAGCGACACCGACAAGCTCTCCTGGCTGCTGCTGGGCCGCGCGCCGGACGGCCTGGGCCGCACCGACACCGCACTGCTGCAGCGCGCCGCCGTCGCGCTGCTCAGCGGCGAGGGCGAAGGCGCCACCGGCCGGGCGCTGCGCCAGCTGGGGCTGGACGAGCTGTCGCTGGCGCAGAACGACGACGACACACGCGCCACCATCGTGCGCGTGGGCAAGCAGATCTCGCGGCGCTGGTACGTCGGCTACGAGCGCAGCCTGAACGCGACCACCGGCAGCTGGCAGCTGATCTACCGCATCGCGCAGCGCTTCACGCTGCGCGCGCAGAGCGGCGACGACAACGCGGTGGACGTGATCTGGACGTGGAAATGGAACTGAGGCCAAGGCCTGAATTCCAGCAGCGGACGGCGCCCTGCCCGGCCGACACCGCAGCCCGCATCAGCCGAGATCGAAGCGGTCGTTCTCCATCACCTTGACCCAGGCGGCGACGAAGTCATCGACGAACTTCTGCTGCGCGTCCGCGCCGGCATAGACCTCGGCGAGCGCGCGCAGCTGGGCGTTGGAGCCAAACACCAGGTCCACCGCGGTGGCGGTCCAGCGGCGCTCGCCGGTGGCGCGGTCCAGGCCTTCCAGCACGTCGGCGTCGGCGGCCGAGCGCTGCCAGCGCGTGCGCATGTCCAGCAGGTGGACGAAGAAGTCGTTGCTCAAGGTGCCGGGCCGCGTCGTGAACTGACCGTGCGTGCTGCCATCCGCATTGGCACCCAGCACACGCAGGCCGGCCACCAGCACCGCCATCTCCGGCGCCGAGAGCTGCAGCAGCTGGGCCTTGTCGAGCAGCCACTGCGGCGCCTGGGCCGCGGGCAGGCCCGGGCGCAGGTAGTTGCGAAAGCCGTCTGCCTGGGGCTCCAGCACGGCAAAGGACGCGACGTCGGTCTGCGCCTGCGTCGCATCCATGCGGCCGGGCCGGAATGGCACGCTGACGCTCAAGCCCGCCTGCTGCGCCGCCGCCTCGACCGCGGCGCAGCCGCCCAGCACGATGAGGTCGGCCAGCGAGACCTTCTTGCCGCCAGCGGCCGACGCGTTGAAGTCGCGCTGCACGGCTTCGAGCTTGGCGAGCACCTGGGCCAGCTCGGCCGGCTGGTTGACGGCCCAGTCCTTCTGCGGCGCCAGGCGGATGCGCGCACCGTTGGTGCCGCCGCGCTTGTCGCTGCCACGGAAGGTGGCGGCCGAAGCCCAGGCGGTGCGCACCAGCTGCGCGGTGCTCAGGCCCGAGGCCAGCAAGCGCGACTTCAGCGCGGCGATGTCCTGCGCGTCGATCACCGGGTGATTGAGCTTCGGAATGGGGTCCTGCCAAATCAGTTCTTCCTGAGGCACCAGCTTGCCGAGGTAGCGTGTGATGGGGCCCATGTCGCGGTGGGTCAGCTTGAACCAGGCGCGCGCAAAGGCGTCGGCGAACGCGGCCGGATTCGCGTGGAAGCGGCGCGCGATCTTCTCGTAGGCCGGGTCGAAACGCAGCGCCAGGTCGGCCGTGGACATCATGGGCGCGTGGAACTTGGTGGGGTCGTGCGCATCGACCACGTCGTGCGCACCGGCGCCACCTTTGGGCCGCCACTGGTGGGCGCCGGCCGGGCTCCTGGTCAGCTCCCAGTCGTACTTGAACAGGGTCTCGAAGTAGCCGTTGTCCCAGGTGGTGGGGTTGGGCTTCCAGGCGCCTTCCAGGCCGCTGGTGATGGCATCGCTGCCCACGCCGCTGCCGAAGCTGCTGCGCCAGCCCAGGCCCTGCTCGGTGATGTCGGCCGCCTCGGGCTCCCTGCCGAGGTGGCTGGCCGGGCCGGCGCCATGCGCTTTGCCGAAGGTGTGTCCGCCGGCGATCAGCGCCACGGTCTCCTCGTCGTTCATGGCCATGCGGCTGAAGGTGACGCGGATGTCGTGCGCCGAGGCCAGCGGGTCAGGGTTGCCATCGGGGCCTTCCGGGTTCACATAGATCAGGCCCATCTGCACGGCCGCCAAGTGCTGGGCGAGCTCGCGCTGGCCGCTGTAACGGCTGTTCGGCGCCTTGCTGTCGGCCAGCCATTCGGCCTCGGCGCCGAAGTCGATCTCCTCGGGCTCGTAGATGTCCTCGCGCCCACCGCCGAAGCCGAAGGTCTTGAAGCCCATGGACTCCAGCGCGACGTTGCCGGTCAGCACGAACAGGTCGGCCCAGGACAGCTTGCGACCGTACTTCTGCTTGATGGGCCACAGCAGACGGCGTGCCTTGTCGAGGTTGCCGTTGTCGGGCCAGCTGTTCAGCGGCTCGAAGCGCTGGCCGCCGGTGCTGGCG
>JBKBVY010000024.1:0-22353 GCA_046289335.1 Roseateles sp.
CTGCTGGCCACGCCGGCCAGCGCGCCGGCCGGGCTGGCGCTGCCCTGGGCCGCGCTGGGCGCCGAGGGCTATGCGCTGCGCCGCCTGCGCCTGGCCGGGGCGGACGTGACGGTCATCGCTGCCAACAGCGAGCGCGGCCTGCTGTACGGCAGCTTCGCCTGGCTGCGCGCGGCCCAGACCGGCGCCGACCTGGCGCGGCTGGACCAGCGCTCCGTGCCCAAGGTCGGCTTGCGCATGCTCAACCACTGGGACAACCTGGACCGCCATGTAGAGCGCGGCTATGCGGGCGCATCGATCTGGGACTGGTGGCGCCTGCCCGAAATCGTCGATGCGCGCTACACCGACTACGCCCGCGCCAACGCCTCGCTGGGCATCAACGGCACGGTGCTGAACAACGTCAACGCCAAGGCCGATTCGCTGACCGCCCCCTTCATCGCCAAGGCAGCGGCGCTGGCCGACGTGTTCCGGCCCTATGGCATCAAGGTCTACCTGTCGGCACGCTTCTCGGCGCCGCGCGAGCTGGGCGGGCTGAAGACGGCCGACCCGCTGGACCCGGCCGTGCGCGCCTGGTGGCGGGCCAAGGCAGACGAGCTCTACAAGGCCATCCCCGACTTCGGCGGCTTTCTCGTCAAGGCCAACTCCGAGGGCCAGCCCGGCCCGCAGGACTACGGCCGCGACCACGCAGCCGGCGCCAACATGCTGGCCGAGGCACTGGCACCGCATGGCGGCGTGGTGCTGTGGCGGGCCTTCGTCTACGCGCCCGGGGCCAAGGACCGTGCGGCCCAGGCCTTCGACGAGTTCAAGCCGCTGGACGGCCGGTTCGCGCCCAACCTCATCGTGCAGGTGAAGAACGGCCCCATCGACTTCCAGCCCCGCGAGCCCTTCCACCCGCTGTTCGGCGCCATGCCGCGCACGCCGCTGGCGCTGGAGCTGCAGATCACCAAGGAGTACCTGGGCTTCTCGACCCACCTGGTCTACCTGGGCCCGCTGTTCGAGGAGGTGCTGCAGGCCGACACGGGCCATGGCGGCCCCGTGGCCCGCGTGGTGGACGGCAGCCTGCAGGGCCAGCGGCTGACGGCCATCGCGGGCGTGGCCAACATCGGCACCGACCGCAACTGGAGCGGCTCGCAGTTCGACCAGGCCAACTGGTATGCCTTCGGCCGCCTGGCCTGGGACCCCGACCAGCCCGCCGCGGCCATCGCGCGCGACTGGGCTGCGCAGACCTTCACGACCCGGCCGGCCGCGCGGGACGCCATCGTCGAGCTGATGCGGGCCTCGCGCGAGGCCGTGGTGGACTACATGACGCCGCTGGGCCTGCACCACCTGATGGGCACCGGCCACCACCACGGCCCCGCGCCCTGGGTGGATGACCTGGAACGGGCCGACTGGAACCCGACCTATTTCCATCGCGCCGGCCGCGGCGGCATCGGCTTCGACCGCTCGCCGCGCGGCAGCAATGCGGTGGCGCAGTACGCGCCGGCCGTCGCCAGCGCCTGGGGCGACCCGCGCACCACGCCGCCGGAGCTGCTGCTGTGGTTCCACCACCTGCCCTGGGATCACGCGATGCCCTCCGGCCGCACGCTGTGGGCCGAGCTGGTGGCGCGCTACGACCGCGGCGTCGCGACGGTGGCCGACATGCAGCGCCGCTGGGCCGCGCTGCGGCCCGACATCGACGCCGCCCGCCATGCCGAGGTCAGCGCCTACCTGGCCCAGCAGGCGCGCGAGGCGCGCTGGTGGCGCGACGCCTGCGTCGCCTATTTCCAGCAGGTCTCGGGCCTGCCGCTGCCGCCCGGCACGCGTGCGCCCGAGCACAGCCTGGCGACCTACCAGGCGCTGCGCTTTCCCTACGCACCGGGCCAGGGCCGCTGAGCCGCGCAGGCATGGTGGAAAATTGCGCTCCCATGCGGGCAGCCGGCTGTCCGACGATCCAGAACAACGAACACTCGAGGTGCAGATTGAAGCCAAACGTGCGCCAGGGCCGTAGCACCAAGGTGGCCACCATCGCCGACGTGGCCAGCCTGGCCGGCGTGTCGCCGATGACGGTGTCCCGCGTCGTCAACGGCGAGGCCAACGTCAGGCCCGGCACGCGCGAGAAAGTGCAGGCCGCCATTGCGCAGCTGAACTATCTGCCCAACCAGGCCGCGCGCCGGCTGGCCGGCTCCGAGCCCATCCGCATCGGCATGCTGTACGTGGACCCCAGCGCCGGCTACCTCAACGAGTTCCTGATCGGCCTGCTGAACAAGAGCAGCCTGAGCCATGTGCAGCTCATCGTGCAGCGCTGCGAGGCCGCGCGCGACGGCGAGGACAAGCCGGTGGCCGAAATGATCGCCAACGGCATCGACGGCCTCATCCTGCCGCCGCCGTTCTGCGACTCGCAGCCGCTGCTCAAGCTGGTGGCCGAGACCGACACACCGGCCGTGACGGTGTCCGCCGGCCAGCCGCCGGAGGATGTGTGCTCGGTGGGCATCGACGACTACCAGGCCGCCTACGAGATGACCCGCCACCTGCTGAGCCTGGGCCACCACCGGCTGGGCTTCATCATCGGCGACCCCTACCAGCGCAGCAGCGACCGGCGGCTGGCCGGCTTCCACGCGGCCATGACCGATGCGGGCCTGAACATCGCGGAGGAAGAGGTCGTGGCCCAGGGCATGTTCACCTACCGCTCCGGGCTGGACGCCGCCGAGATCCTGCTGGCCCAGGAGCAGCGGCCCACGGCCATCTTCGCCAGCAACGACGACATGGCCGCCGCCACCGTGGCCATCGCCCACCGCATGGGCCTGGACGTGCCCAGCGACCTGACCGTCGTGGGTTTCGACGACGCGCCGCTGGCCACCACCATCTGGCCCGAGCTCACCACCGTGCGCCAGCCCATCATGGAGATGGCCGGCGCGGCGGTGGACCTGCTGGTGCGCCACATCCGCGCGCGCCGTGCCGGCGAACCGCTGCCCTGCGAGCATGTGCTGAAGGACTTCGAGCTGATCCGCCGCCAGTCCGACGCCGCACCGCGGACGCGGCCCAAGCCCCTCGCCCAGGCGCGCCGCTGAACGCCGGCCAGGTCGGGTGGTCAGGCGCCCCGCGCGGCGGGGCGGCGCCGGCTGCAGCCCCCAATACCTCAGATCAACGGATGACGACATGGAACAACTGACCGGCCTGCGCTTCAAGCGTCTGCTGCTGACCGGCGCCGCCGGTACCCTGGGCCGCATGCTGCGCCCGCGCATGAAGCGCTACTGCGAGACGCTGCGCGTGTCGGACATCGCCGCCATGGACCCGGCCGGCGACGGCGAGGAAGTGGTCATCGCGCCGCTGGAGGACGAGGCCGCGATGTATGCGCTGCTGGACGGCGTGGACGCGGTGCTGCACTTCGGCGGCGTGTCCATCGAGAAGCCCTTCACCACCGTGCTGCCGGCCAACATCGTGGGCGCCTACAACCTCTACGAGGCTGCGCGCCGCCGCGGCACCAAGCGCATCGTCTTCGCCAGCTCCAACCACGTGACCGGCTTTTATGGCCAGGGCGAGACCATTCCGGCCCATGTCGTGCCGCGGCCGGACAGCTACTACGGCCTGTCCAAGGCCTTCGGCGAGAACCTGGCGCAGTTCTACTTCGACCGCCACGGGCTGGAGACCGTGACCGTGCGCATCGGCTCCTGCCTGCCCGCGCCCGAAGACCGCCGGCATCTCTCCAGCTGGATCAGCCACGACGACATGGAGCGCCTGCTGGTGGCCGCGCTGAGCGCACCCGTGGTGGGCCACAGCATCGTCTACGGCTGCAGCGACAACCGCACGAGCTGGTGGGACAACAGCCAGGGCAAGCATGTGGGCTACCGGCCGCAGGACAGCTCCGAGCCCTGGCGCGCGCAGATCGAGGCGCAGCAGGCGCCCATCGACCCGCGCCGCCCCGAGGCCCGCTACCAGGGCGGCGTGTTCGTCACGCTGGGCCCCTTCCCCTTCGCCGGTCAGCCGGGTGGGGAGGGCGCATGAGCCACGAACGGGGCCCCTGCATTCCCTTCCAGCCGGCTTCGCGCCTGCCCGACGCGGCCTTCGAGATCCTGGCCCCCGAGGGCCGCGAGCTGCGGCTGTTCTCGGCCTGCGTGGAGCAGCTGGCCACCGGCCTGCAGTGGGCCGAGGGCCCGGTGTGGTTCGGCGACGGCCGCTACCTGCTGGTCTCCGACATTCCCAACGACCGCATCCTGCGTTGGGACGACTGCAGCGGCCGGGTCAGCGTGTTCCGCCAGCCGGCCGGCAACGCCAACGGCCATGCGCGCGACGCGCAGGGGCGCCTCATCAGCTGCGAGCACCTGGGCCGGCGCATCACCCGCACCGAGTTCGACGGCCGCATCACCGTGCTGGCCGACCGGTATGACGGCAAGCCGCTGAACTCGCCCAACGACATCACCGTCGCGCCGGACGGCGCCATCTGGTTCACCGACCCCGAGTTCGGCATCTCCGGCGACTGGGAGGGCGCACCCGCGCCGCGCGAGCAGCCGCACGGCGTCTACCGCCTCGATGCGCAGACCGGCGCGCTGCAGCGCGTCATCGACGACCTCGCCGGCCCCAACGGCCTGGCCTTCACGCCCGAGGGCCGGCTGCTGGTGGTGGAGAGCCGCGCGCAGCCGCACCGGCTGATCTGGTCCTACGCGGTCGATGGCGCGATGGTCAGCGACAAGCGCCGGCTCATCGACGCCGAGGGGCCGGGCGCCTTCGACGGCATCGCGCTGGACACCCAGGGCCGCATCTGGTGCGGCTTCGGCGGCGGCGGCCAGCCGGGCGTGGACCCAGCGCTGCTGGACGGCGTGCGCGTGTACAGCGCGCAAGGCCAGCTGCTGGCCCACATCCACCTGCCCGAGCGCTGCGCCAACCTGTGCTTCGGCGGCGCCAAGGGCAACCGGCTATTCATGGCCAGCAGCCATTCGCTGTACGCGCTGTACGTCAACGCCCGCGGGCTGGTGCGCTGATGGCCGCCGGCATCACCGCCCGCGGCTACGGCCGTCTGCCCGACGGCCGCGAGGTGCACGAGTACCGGCTGGACAACGGCCGCGGCCTGGTGCTGACCGCGCTGGACTTCGGCGGCATCGTCACCGGCCTGCACCTGCCGGACGCGTCCGGCCGCGTTGACAACGTTGTCCTGAGCCTGCCCAGCCTGGACGCCTACCTGGCGGGCGCCGGGGCTTACTTCGGCGTCATCGCCGGCCGCTATGCCAACCGCATCGCACAGGCCTGCTTCGAGCTGGACGGCGAGCGCCACCGCCTGCCCGCCAACAACGGCGCCCACTGCCTGCATGGCGGGCCGGCGGGCTTCGGCAGCCGGCTGTGGCGTGCCCGCCCGCAGCCGGTGGCGGCCGATGGCAGCGTGGCGCTGCTGCTGGACCTGCACAGCCCGCACGGCGACATGGGCTTTCCGGGCGCGCTGGACGTCCAGGTGCGCTACACGCTGGGCGCCGACATGAGCTGGCGCGTCGACTACGAGGCGCGCACCGACCGGCCGACCGTCGTCAACCTGACCTCGCATGCCTACTTCAACCTGGCGGGCGCCGAGTCCGGCTCCGCGCTGGAGCACCAGCTCACGCTGCATGCCGGCCGCTACACCGAGGCCGATGCGCAAGGCATCCCCATCGCGCACCGCGACGTGGCTGGCACGCCGTTCGACTTCCGCCGCGAGCGCGCCGTGGGGCTGGCCGTGGGCTACGACCACAACTGGCTGCTGGACGCGCCGCAGGACGGCGGCCTGCATGCCGCGGCCCGGCTGCGCGACCCGGTGTCGGGCCGCTGCATGGACATCCTGACCACCGAGCCGGCCATCCAGTTCTATGCCGGCGCCTGGCTGGACGGCACGCTGACCGGCCCCGGCGGGCAGGCCTACCGGCGCGGCGCCGGGCTGTGCCTGGAGACCCAGCACAGCCCCGACTCGCCCAACCGACCCGTCGGGCCGGACTGGCCCAGCACCGTGCTGCGGCCGGGCGAGGTCTACCGCTCGGCGACGCTGCACCGCTTCGGCGGCGCCCGCTGACAAAAAATCGGCGGCACCGTGGAGCACGATGCCGCCGCAAGTGACGGGACGTCCACCAGCCCGGACGTCCGACCAGAGACTCGGTTCAGCCGTCCGCGCGATATGCCCGGGCGGCAGGCGATGGTGCCATTGTGAGCGCTATCTTTTTGTTTGCCAACTGTGATCCACGCGCTCCAGGCGGCGGCCTCAGCGGGCCGGGCAGCGGCGCTCCAGCAGCGCCAGCGGGAAGGCGTCCGCCATGGCCTGGTAGCCGGCCATCGAGGGGTGCAGGCCGTCGTTGTCGAACTCGGGCCTGAGGTGTGACGGGCGTGCCGGGTCGCGCGTCAGCGCGTCGAAATCCACCACCGCGTCGAAGCCCGCCTCGCGGCGTATCCAGTCGTTCAAGGCCTGGCGGTCGGCCTCGTTCTCGGGCTGGTGCTGGTAGTAGCCGCTGCCGCCGTAAGGCATGACCGTGCCCACCGCCAGGCAGACGCCGCGCGCGCGAGCCTGCGCGGCCAGCGTGGCGAGGCCGGCCTTCAGCTCGGCCAGCAGCGCCGCGCGCGAGGCCGGTGTCGTGGCGCGCTGGCGGTGGCTAACGCCCAGGTCGTTCACGCCGGCCAGCAGCACGGCATGCGTGACGCCGCTGCGTTCCAGCACGTCGCGCCCGAAGCGGTCCAGCACCCGCGGGCCCAGGCCGTCGCGCAGCAGCCGGTTGCCGCCGATGCCCGTGTTGACGACGGCGGCCGCACGCCCCTCGGCGACCAGGCGGCGCGCCAGCGCGTCCGTCCAGCGCCGGTAGCTGCCCGCCGCCACGCCGTAGCCGTCGGTGATGGAGTCGCCGATGGCCACCAGCACCGGCTGCGCGGCCGTGGCCTGCACGTCCACGGCGGCCAGATGCCACCAGCCGTCGCGGGGCAGGGCGTTGGGCCACTCGGCGCGGTCGACCTGGTTGCCCGCCAGCGCCCAGCTCTGGATGCGTGAGCCCGGGTGCACCGTCGCCCGGGCGGGCGACTGAGTCAGGTGCATCTGCACCGCCAGGTCGGCCAGCGGCGGCAAGGCCAGCGGCACGGGATCGCTCCAGGCCTCCGCCCCCGGCGCCAGCGTCAGCTCGCGCCGGCCCTGGAAGCGCAGCGGCCGCAGGCTGCTGGCCTCCAGCTGCGGGTCGCCCGCTGTGCTGCCGGCGGCCACGCGTGCCACGCTGGCCGCGCCCAGCTGCAGCGGCTGCAGGCCGAACAGGTTGCTGATGCGCACCCGCAGCAGGTCGCCGGCCACCGTCGTGCGCACCACCTGCCGCAGGCTGACGTCGGTCAGCGGCGCCTGCCAGGGCGGCGGCACGGCTGGGCTGCCGGGTGCGGCGGGGGGCTGGTCCAGCTGGGCGCTGCCCCAGGCCGCCAGCCAGCGCGGCGCGCCAGTCTGCGGGCCTGGGGCGGCGCAGCCCGCCAGCAACAGCGCAGCGAGCAGCAGGGTCCAGCGGCGACGCAGGGTGAACATGGCGGCAAGAGCAGTGAGGGTGGTCGGATGATATCGCTACCAGTTGACCGGCAAGGGGTCGGCTCCGGCCGCACTTGACCTTGCGCCGTGTCCGTGCGCTAGAGTTTTGGCCATGCACGCCATCTGTCGCTGGCTTCTGATCGGTCTGCTGATCGTCTCGCTGCCCCTGAAGGGGCTGGCGGCAGCTGGCCATCTGGGCTGCGGCCATCTGCATGCGCTGTCGGCCGGCCTCTCGGCCACGGCCATGAGCGGCGACCAGGCCATGCACGGCGAGGACTGTGCGCATGCCGGCAGCCCCGGCGCTTCCGCCGCCAAGTCGGCCGCGCCCGAGCCGATGAAGTGCACGCATTGCGCGCCCTGCACGGGGGCCGTCGCGCCGTCGGCCGATGTCGCGGTGGTGCTGGTCGGCGCGGGGGCGGCGTCCCCCAAGGTCGCCGTGCGGCAGCTGGACCTGGGCGACGGCAGCGACCGTCTGGAGCGCCCGCCTCGAAGCAGCGCCGTTTGAGTCGAGCCTGAGGGCCCACCCGGTCCCTCGGCTCGTCAACGCTCAGGCCGCGAATCCGCTTGCGAACCGCCCACCGTGGCGGGCGGCCTGCTGAACGACGCATGCCACCGAGGGCTTTATGTCCAACCTTGTTTCCAACACTGCGGGGCAGTCGCGCGCCGCAGTCCTGCGCCCGCTGGCGCTGAGCCTGGCGCTGCTGGCGCCGGCGCCCACGCTCTGGGCGCAAACCCGCCCCGCCGACCCTGCCGATCCCCAGGCCCGGGTGCCCGAGTTCCGCTACGTCGGCGCGCTGTCCCGCTACCGCCCGTTGCAGGAGGCGCCCATGGCGTCCTGGCAGCAGGCCAACGAGAAGACCCACCAGGCCGGCGGTTGGCGGGCCTATGCCCGCGAGAAGCTGGCCGAGGAGCCGGCGCAGCCTGACGCGCCGGCCAAGGGGCAGGCGCCGCACAAGTCGCACGGCCACCACCATCACCATGGCAAGCATTGATGCAGGAGTGCCCGACATGAAGCCACTCCGAATTCCGCTGGCGCTGCTGGCCGCGGCCGCGTTGGCTGGTTGCGCCAGCGTGGAGCCCGGCAGCGCGCTGCGCGACGTGCAGGCGCTGACGAAGACGCACACCGGCCAGGCCGTCCAGGTCGATCGCTCGCCCGATGACCTGGCGCGCACGGCCCGCCAAGTCGACGAACTGCTGCGCCAGCCGCTGGGCATGGACGCCGCGGTGCAGATCGCGCTGCTCAACAACCGCGGCCTGCAGGCGCGCCTGCAGCAACTGGGCATCACCGAGGCCGAGGTGGCGCAGGCCTCGCGCCTGCCCAACCCGGGCTTCAGCTTCGGCCGCCTGAAGAAGGGCGACGAGATCGAGCTGGAGCGCGGGCTGCACCTCAACCTGGCCCGGCTGCTGACGCTGCCGCTGGTCAGCCGGCTGGAGGCGCGCCGCCTGCAGGCCCTGCAGCGCGAGCTGGCGATGGACGTGCTCAGCCTGGCCGCCGACACGCGCAAGGCCTGGGTGCAGGCGGTGGCGGCCGGCGAGAGCCTGCGCTACATGCGCCAGGTGCAGGACGCCGCCGAGGCCAGCGCCGAGCTGGCGCGGCGCATGCAGCAGGCGGGCAACTTCAACGCGCTGATGCGCCTGCGCGAGCAGGGCTTCTACGCCGACGCGGCGCTGGGCCTGGCGCGCGCCGAGCAGGTGCACCGCGCCGCCCGCGAGCGGCTGACGCGCCTGCTGGGGCTCTGGGGCGAGCAGCTGGCCTTCCAGCTGCCCGAGCGCCTGCCTGACCTGCCCGCCGCGCCCAGGGAGCAGCCCGACATCGAGCGCCTGGCCTTGGCCCAGCGCCTGGATGTGCAGGCGGCCCGCCTGGCCGCCGAGCAGACGGCGCGCAACCTGCAGCTGACCCGGGTGACGCGCTTCGTCAGCGTCTTCGAGCTGGGCCTGGTGCGTAACACCTCCAACGAGGGCCCGCGCCAGACCGGCTGGGAGGTCGACCTGGAGCTGCCGCTGTTCGACTGGGGCGGCGCGCGCACGGCCAGGGCCGAGGGGCTGTACATGCAGTCCGTCCACCAGGCCGCCGCCGTCGCGATCAATGCGCGCTCCGAGGTGCGCGAGGCCTACGGCCACTACCGCGCCAGCTACGACATCGCCCGCCACCACCGCGACGAGATCGTGCCGCTGAAGAAGCGCATCTCCGAGGAGCAGCTGCTGCGCTACAACGGCATGCTGATCGGCGTGTTCGAGCTGCTGGCCGACGCGCGCTCGCAGATCGCCAGCGTCAACGCGTCCATCGACGCGCTGCGCGACTTCTGGCTGGCCCAGGCCGACCTCGACCAGGCCCTCATCGGCAAGGCCAGTCTCCCCGCGCCCGCGGGCCCCGCCGCAGCCGCCGCCGAAGCCGGCGGCGCCGGCCACTGAAGGATCCATCCCATGTTCAACCGACGACTCTTTCTCGGCGGTGCCGTGGCCTCCGCGGCCGTCAGCAAGGTGGCCATGGCCGCCCTGCCCGAGCCGGTGCTGCAGGACAAGCCCGACACCATGCCGCCGCTGCTGCCCAGCACCGGCCGGCCCTACAACCCCGTGGTCACGCTCAACGGCTGGACCCTGCCCTGGCGCATGAACAACGGCGTCAAGGAGTTCCACCTCGTGGCCGAGCCCGTGGTGCGTGAGATGGCGCCTGGCTTCAAGGCCCATCTGTGGGGCTACAACGGCCAGAGCCCCGGGCCCACCATCGAGGTGGTGGAGGGTGACCGCATCCGCCTGTTCGTCACCAACAAGCTCGGCGAGCTGACCAGCATCCACTGGCACGGCCAGCGCCTGCCCAACGGCATGGACGGCGTGACGGGCCTGAACCAGCCCGGCATCCCGCCAGGCAAGACCTATGTCTACGAGTTCGTCGCGCGCCGCCCCGGCACCTTCATGTACCACCCGCATGCCGACGAGATGACGCAGATGGCCATGGGCATGATGGGCTTCTGGGTCACCCATCCCAAGGGCAAGCATCCGCTCATCGACGAGGTGGACCGCGACTTCTGCTTCCTGCTCAACGCCTACGACATCGATCCGGGCTCGGCCACGCCCAAGATCATGACCATGCTGGACTTCAACCTGTGGAGCTGGAACAGCCGTATCTTCCCCGGCATCGATCCGCTGGTCGTCGGCTTCAAGGACAAGGTGCGCATCCGCGTCGGCAACCTGACGATGACCAACCACCCCATCCACCTGCACGGCCACGAGTTCCTCGTCACCGGCACGGACGGCGGGCCCAGTCCCAAGAGCGCGCGGCGCTACGAGATCACCGAGGACGTGCCGGTGGGCGCGATGCGGCAGATCGAGTTCCTGGCCGACGAGGAGGGCGACTGGGCCTTCCACTGCCACAAGAGCCACCACACGATGAACGCGATGGGCCATGGCGTGCCGACGATGATCGGCGTGGACCACACGGGCGTGGCCAGCAAGATCCGCCAGCTGATCCCGGACTACATGGTGATGGGCGAGCGCGGCATGAAGGACATGACCGAGATGGAGATGCCGCTGCCCGACAACACCGCGCCCATGATGGCCGGGCAGGGCCCTTTCGGCGCCGTGGGCATGGGCGGCATGTTCAGTGTCGTGAAGGTGCGCAAGGGGCAGAAGAAGGGCGACTACACGGACCCCGGCTGGTACCAGCATCCGCCCGGGACGGTGGCGTACGAGTTCACCGGTGAGCAAGGAGCCACCGGCGCGGCCGGTGGCGTGCCCAACCCCGCCCGCTTCGCCGCCGAGGGCGGCGGCAGCATGCCGCGCGTGCAGCGGCCCAAGACCGATGTCGAAGTCACCGTGCGCAAGCCCGGCGCCGGCAGCAGCCACAACCATTGAGACCCGGAGTTCCCATGAGACCCATCCTGTTCGCGCTGGCCCTGGGCCTGGCCGCACCCGCCTTCGCGCACGGCAACCAGGACCACGGCAGCAAGCCCGCCGCCATCAAGAAGGAGCAAAAGCCCTGGGGCATTGCCGGTGATGCCAAGGCCGTCAGGCGCAGCATCGACATCGTCATGACCGACGGCATGCGCTTCATCCCCGACCGCATCGAGGTCAAGCGCGGCGAGACCGTGCGGCTGCGCGTGCGCAACGACGGCAAGATGCTGCACGAGCTGGTCATCGGCACCCAGAAGGAGCTCGACGAGCATGCCGCGCTGATGCTCAAGTTTCCCAACATGGAGCACGAGGAGCCCTACATGACCCACGTGGAAGCCGGCAAGACCGGCGAGATCGTCTGGACCTTCAACCGCACCGGCGACTTCGATTTCGCATGCCTGATCGCCGGGCACTACCAGGCCGGCATGGTCGGCAAGATCAAGGTCACGCCATGAAACACCGCACGCTGCTGTTGAACGCGGCCCTGCTCCTGCTACCCGCGGCCGTGGCCGCGCAGCCGGCTCCCCACGCTGCCCCGGCCAGCGCGCCCGCCGCGGGTGCCGCGCCGGCCGACGGCGAGGTGCGCAAGATCGACGCCGCCGCCGGCAAGCTGACGATCAAGCACGGCGAGATCAAGAGCCTGGACATGCCGCCCATGACCATGGTGTTCCAGGTCCGCGACAAAGCCATGCTGGACAAGCTGCAGGTCGGCGCGCGCATCCAGTTCCAGGCGGTCAGCGAGGCGGGCAAGTTCGTCGTCACCGACATCAAGGTCAAGCCATGAGCGCCGGCCGCTTGTTCATTACCCTGGGCCTGGCGCTGCTGCCGCTGGGCAGCGCGCTGGCGGCGCCGCACATCGTCGACCTGCAGTGGGATGCCAGCGGGCGCTTCGCGCACCAGGCGGACGTCCCGGCTGGCAAGTTCGTCGAGGTCTGCGGCGCGCTGAAGCCCGGCCAGCAAGTCGCCTGGCGCTTCAGCGGCGGCGCGCCCATGGACTTCAACATCCACTACCACCTCGGCAAGGAGACCGTCTACCCGGTCCAGCTGACGGCCGTGCGGCAGGCGGAGCAGACCCTGCAGGTCCGCTCCGCCCAGGTGCATTGCTGGATGTGGACGAACAAGGGGCACGAGGCGGCGACGCTGTCGGTGACGCTCAGCCTGTAGCCCTGAGCCGCTCAGTGAGCAGGGTTCTCGGCATCGGCCGCCTGCGGGCCGATGCTGCGGGCCCAGGCCGTCAGCCCGAGATGGCCGGGCGCGTCGGCGGGCTGGACCTGGCAGCCGTCCGAGGCCTTGGCACAGGCGGTCGCCTTGGCCTTGACCGCGGGCGGTGCCCGCTCGGGCGCGACGGCGCTGTGCACCGCCAGCTCGTCCAGGATCGCGCAATCGGGGTGGTCGTCGCCATGGCAGGCCGCCACCAGGCGCTGCAGCTGCGCCTGCATTTCCTGCATCTCGCGCAGCTTCCCTTCGATGGTCTGCAAATGGCCCAGCGCGAGGGCCTTGACCTCGCGGCTGCTGCGCTCGCGGTTGGTCCACAGGCTCAGCAACTCGGCAATCTGCGCCATCGAGAAGCCCAGCAGCCGTGCCTGCCGGATGAAGCGCTGGATGGAAACGTCGCGGTCCGAGTACTGGCGGTAGCCGGCCTCGGTGCGCACCGCCGGCGAGATCAGGCCGATCTGCTCGTAGTGCCGGATCATCTTGGCGGACACGCCGGCTTCGGCGGCCGCCTGGCTGATGTTGAGAAGTCGGGACATCACATCTCCTGGCGAAGCGCGGGCGTGGGACGTAGTGTGAAGCTTCCCGCCGGGGGAAGGTCAACCCTGGCCATCCAGCGCTGGCGCCGCGGGCGGTGCGTCTCCCGCGACATGGCGGCGACGCGGTGCCCAGAAACGACAAAGCCCAGCGGGTGAGGCTGGGCTGTGTGCTTGATGTACCTGGTGCCGGCAAGAGGAGTCGAACCCCCGACCTTCGCATTACGAATGCGCTGCTCTACCAACTGAGCTATGCCGGCCTTGTTCGCTGGCAGTGCTGCCGCGTCAAGAGCCCGCCATTATAGCGGGAATTTTCAGCTTGTCTCGCGGTGGTAGGCGGCGATGCGCTCCACCTCGTTCTTGGAGCCCAGCGCCACGGCCACGCGTTCGTGCAGCTTGGTGGGCTTGAGGTCCATGATGCGTTCGGTGCCGGTGGTGGCCGCGCCGCCGGCCTGCTCGATGACGAAGGCCATGGGATTGGCCTCGTACATCAGGCGCAGCTTGCCGGGCTTGTCGGGCTCGCGCTGGTCCCAGGGGTAGAGGAACACGCCGCCGCGGGTCAGGATGCGGTGCACGTCGGCCACCATGCTGGCCACCCAGCGCATGTTGAAGTCCTTGCCGCGGGGGCCCGTGGAGCCGGCCAGGCAGTCGTCGATGTAGCGGCGCACCGGCGGGGCCCAGTGGCGCATGTTGGACATGTTGATCGCGAATTCCTTGGTGTCCTCGGGAATCCTGACCTGGTCCTGCGTCAGCACCCAGGAGCCGGTCTCGCGGTCCAGCGTGAAGACGGCCACGCCGTCGCCCACCGTCAGCACCAGCATGCTTTGCGGGCCGTAGACGCAGTAGCCGGCCGCGGCCTGCTGCTTGCCGGGCTGCAGGAAGTCGTCCTCCGACACGCCGCGCGAATGGCCCACCTTGCGCAGCACGCTGAAGATGGTGCCGATGGACACGTTGACGTCGATGTTGCTGGAGCCGTCGAGAGGATCGAACAGCAGCAGGTACTCGCCTTGCGGGTAGCGGTTGGGCACCACGTAGATGCCGTCCATCTCCTCGCTGGCCATGGCGGCCAGGTGGCCGCCCCATTCGTTGGCCTCGATGAGCACCTCGTTGGCGATGATGTCGAGCTTCTTCTGCACCTCGCCCTGCACGTTCTCGCTGCCGGCGCTGCCGAGCACGTCACCCAGCGCGCCCTTGTTGACGGCGATGGCGATGCGCTTGCAGGCGCGCGCGACGATCTCGATCAGCAGCCGCAGCTCCTGCGGGATGTGGCCGTGCTCGCGCTGTTGCTCGATGAGGTATTGGGTCAGGCTGGTCTGGCGGCTCATGCTTGGCTTCCGGAGGCAAGGGCGCGCTCGACGATCTCGCGGACGTCGGCGGACAGGTCGGGCTTGGCGGCCACGCGGGCCACGGCCTCGCGGGCGGCGCTGCGGTAGGGCTCGGCCAGCTGGGCCCAGCGGTCCATCGCGCGGGCGATGCGGCTGGCCAGCTGCGGGTTGATGGCGTCGATGGCCAGCACCTGCTCGGCCCAGAACACATAGCCCGCCGCGTCGGTGCGGTGGAAGGCGGCCGGGTTGAACATGCACAGCGAGGCCAGCAGGCTGCGCGCGCGGTTGGGGTTCTTCAGCGTGAAGTCGGCGTGCTTGGTCAGCGCCTTGGCGCGGGCGAACACGCGGCCGTCCACCTCGGGGGCGCGGGCCTGCAGCGCGAACCACTTGTCGATGACCAGTGCGTCGTCCTTGAACAGCGCGTGGAAGCGCTCCAGCGCCGGCTGGGCCAGCTCGGCATGGGCGTTGACCAGCGCGGCCAGTGCGCCCAGGCGCTCGGTCATGTTGGACGCGTCCTTGAAGCGCTGGTAGGCCTTGCCGGGCCACACGGTGTCGCCCGTGGCCTGGGCGTCCAGCACCAGCATGGACAGCGCCAGGTTGGCGAGAGCCCGCTTGCCGGCCGAGACCGGGTCGGGCGTGTAGCCGCCCTTGACCTGGTGGGCCTCGAAGGCGGCGGCCCAGTCGTCGCGCAGCGCGCTGGCGAGCTGCTGTTGCGCGGCCATCACGGCGGCGTGGATGGCCTGCGGGTCCACCACCTCCAGTTGCTCGGCGATGTAGGCCTCGCCGGGCAGGGTGAGGGCCAGCTCCTTGAAGGCCGGGTCGAGGTCCGGGTGGTTGAGGATGCCGCGCATCGCGTCGATGAAGACCGTGCTCAGCACCAGCGGCTGGCCGGCGCGCAGCGCGTGCAGGATGCGGTTCAGCGCCAGGCGCTGGCCGGCCTCCCAGCGGTTGAACGGGTCGCTGTCGTGGCGCATCAGCACCAGCAGCGCCGCGTCGCTCAGGCCGTCGTCCAGCACCACCGGCGCGGAGAAGCCGCGCAGCAGCGAGGGCACGGGCTCGCTGTCGATGTTCTCGAACACGAAGACCTGTTCGGCCTGGTCCAGCACCAGCACGGTCTCGGTGTCGCCGGCCGCGTTCAGCGGCAGCGCGGCGCCGTGGCGGTCCAGCAGGCCCATGACGACCGGGATGACCTGCGGCAGCTTGTCCGTCTGGCCGGGCGTGGCGGGCGTGTGCTGGGTCAGGCGCAGCGTGTAGGTGCGCGCGGCGGCGTCGTGCTCGCCGTGCGCGGTCACGCGCGGCGTGCCGGCCTGCGAGTACCAGCGCTTGAAGGCGTCCAGCCTCGTCGCGAGCGGCGAGCCGGGGTTGGCGTCGGCGATGGCGGCCGCGAAGTCGTCGCAGGTCACGGCCTGGCCGTCGTGGCGCTCGAAGTACAGCTTCATGCCGGCCTCGAAGCCGGCGCGGCCCACCAGCGTCTGGTACATGCGCACCACCTCCGAGCCCTTCTCGTAGACGGTGGCGGTGTAGAAGTTGTTGATCTCGCTGTAGCTGTCCGGGCGCACCGGGTGGGCCATGGCGCCGCTGTCCTCGGGGAACTGCAGCGCGCGCAGCTGGCGCACGTCCTGGATGCGGCAGACGGCGCGGGCCGACGGCGTGCCGGCCATGTCCATCGAGAACTCCTGGTCGCGGAAGACCGTCAGGCCTTCCTTCAGCGACAGCTGGAACCAGTCGCGGCAGGTCACGCGGTTGCCGGTCCAGTTGTGGAAGTACTCGTGCGCGACGATGGACTCGATGCGGGCAAAGTCGGCGTCCGTCGCCGTGGCGGGCGAGGCGAGCAGGGCGCTGGTGTTGAAGATGTTCAGACCCTTGTTCTCCATCGCCCCCATGTTGAAGTCGGACACGCCGACCACCATGAAGCGCTCCAGGTCCAGCGGCAGGCCGAAGCGGGCCTCGTCCCAGACGATGGACGCGATGAGGCTGTTCATCGCGTGCTCGGTCTTCTCCAGGTCGCCGCGGCGCACATAGACCTGCAGCAGGTGATCCTTGCCGGCACGGGTGCGGATGCGCTGCTCGCGCGCGACCAGGTCGCCGGCCACGACGGCGAACAGATAGCTGGGCTTGGGGAAGGGGTCGTGCCAGACGGCGAAGTGGCGGCCGTTGTCCAGCTCACCGGTCTCCACCAGGTTGCCGTTGGCCAGCAGGATGGGGAAGCGGGCCTTGTCGGCGCGCAGCGTGACCGTGTAGACGGCCATCACGTCCGGCCGGTCCAGGAAGTAGGTGATGCGGCGGAAGCCCTCGGCCTCGCACTGCGTGAAGAAGCTGCCGCCCGAGGTGTAGAGGCCCGACAGCGCGGTGTTCTTGTCGGGGCAGCAGGTGTTGCGGATCTCCAGCAGGAAGTCCGCATCGGGCGCGCCCTCGATGACCAGCTCGTGGCCCTCCTGGCGGAAGGACACCGAGCTGCCGTCGATGAGCACGCGCAGCAGGTTGAGGTCCTCGCCGTGCAGGCGCAGCGGGCCGTGGGGCACGGCGCGGTTGCGCTCGACCTGCAGCTTGCTGGCGACCAGGGTCTTGGCCGGGTCGAGGTCGAACGTCAGCTCGACCTTGCGGATCCAGTAGGCCGGTTGCTGGTAGTCCAGACGGTGGATCAGGGGAGCGTTGCCTTCGCGCATGAGGGGCTTCCTTGGATGGGGAAAACAGAGGGCCGCCGCAGCGGCCCGGTTCAGACGCCTTGCTTCAGGCTCTCGTGGATGAAGGCATCCAGATCGCCGTCCAGCACCTTCTGCGTCGCCGAGGTCTCGTAGTTGGTGCGCAGGTCCTTGATGCGGCTCTGGTCCAGCACGTAGGAGCGGATCTGGTGACCCCAGCCGACATCGGTCTTGGTGTCTTCCAGCTTCTGCTGCTCTTCCATGCGCTTGCGCATCTCGTGGTCGTACAGCCGCGAGCGCAGCCGGCGCCAGGCGACGTCGCGGTTGCTGTGCTGGCTGCGGCTGTCCTGGCACTGCACGACGATGCCGGTCGGGATGTGCGTCAGGCGCACCGCCGAGTCGGTCTTGTTGATGTGTTGGCCGCCGGCGCCGGAGGCGCGGAAGGTGTCGGTGCGCACGTCCGCCGGGTTGATGTCGATCTCGATGCTGTCGTCGATCTCGGGGTAGACGAACAGCGACGCGAACGAGGTGTGGCGGCCGCCGGACGAGTCGAACGGGCTCTTGCGCACCAGGCGGTGCACGCCGGTCTCGGTGCGCAGGTGGCCGAAGGCGTACTCGCCCTCGACCTTGATGGTGGCGCTCTTGATGCCCGCCACGTCGCCGGGCGTCTCGTCTTCCAGCGTCGCCTTGAAGCCCTTGCGCTCGCAGTACTTCAGGTACTGGCGCAGCAGCATGCCGGCCCAGTCGCAGGCCTCGGTGCCGCCGGCGCCGGCCTGGATGTCGATGAAGCAGTTGCTGGGGTCGGCCGGGTTGTTGAACATGCGGCGGAACTCCAGCTCCTCCACCTTGGCCTGCAGCGCCTTGGCGTCTTCCTCGATGGCCAGCATGCCGGCCTCGTCGCCTTCCTCGCGGCTCATCTCGAACAGCTCGGCGTTGTCGGCCAGCGAGGTGGAGAGATGGTTGATGGTGTCCACCACCGTTTCGAGCTGGCGCTTCTCCTTGCCCAGCTCCTGCGCGCGCTTGGGGTCGTTCCAGACGTTGGGGTTCTCCAGCGCGGCGTTGACTTCGTTCAGTCGCAGCGATTTGCGATCGAAGTCAAAGATACCCCCTTAGCGCGTCGGTGCGCGCTGAGAGGTCGGCCAGCAGATTGCCGATTTGGTTGATGTGTTCGATGTCCATGGCGGGCACGGCGTGCAGTTCGGGAAAGACCGCGATTTTTGCATGGGCCCGAGCGGGCACACTCGCGGTCGCCGGGGTCGGTCTGCCGAGGGCAGCGCCCGGCTGGAGAGCTTTCATGCATCTGCTGCCCGCCTGGCGTGCGCTGGCCCAAACGGCCGCGCTCGCCACCAGCCTGATCTGCGCCACCAGCACCGCTCAGGCCCAGGACGCCCCGCTGCCGCCCGTCGCCGCCAAGAAGCCGCGCGACGTCAGCGTGCACGGCGACCGCCGCGTCGACGACTACTTCTGGCTGCGCGACAAGGACGACGCCGAGGTGCAGGCCCACCTGAAGGCCGAGGCCGCCTACGCGGACGCCTGGTTCAAGCCGCACGAGGCGACGGTGGAGAAGCTCTTCCAGGAGATGATGGGCCGCATCCAGCAGCGCGACGAGGCCGTGCCGCAGCGCCAGGGCGCCTGGTGGTACGGCAGCCGCACGGATGTCGGCCAGCAATACCCGGTGTTCTTCCGCCGCCCGGCGCAAGGGCCGCAGCGCCAGTACGACGCCCAGGCGCCGGAGCAACTGCTGCTGGACCTCAACGAGCTGGCCCGGACGCGCAAGTTCGTCAACCTCAACGGCATGGCCGTCAGCCCCGACGACCGGCTGCTGGCCTATGGCGTGGACAGCAGCGGCGCGCGCGACTTCGAGCTGCGCGTGCGCGACATCGCCAGCGGCGAGGACCGTGTCGTCGCGACCACGCCGCATGCCGACGCCTTCGTCTGGGCGGCCGACAGCAAGACGCTGTTCTACATCCGCCACAACGAGGCGCGCCGCTCGCACCAGCTGTGGCGCCACCGCCTCGGCGCCACGGCCGACGTGCTGGTGCACGAGGAGCCCAGCGAGCTGTTCAACCTCAGTCTGGCGAAGTCGCTGGACGGCCGCACGCTGATGCTGGGCTCGATGTCCAAGGACACGATGGACTGGCGCGTGCTGCCGGCCGACCAGCCCGAGGGCCGCTGGCGCGAGGTGCTGCCGCGCAAGACCGGTCAGGAGTACCAGGTCACGCCCTTTGGCGCCGAGCTGCTGCTGCGCATCAACGACCGCGGCGTCAACTACCGCCTGCTGCGCCTGGCCATGAAGCCCGGTGCCGGGCCGCTGTTCGGCCCGGCCGACCTGCGCGGCGCCCGCGAGCTGGTGGCGCACCGTGCGGATGCGATGGTGGAGCAGGCGGTGGCGTTCAAGACCCATGCCGTCGTTCAGGTCCGCGAGGGCGGTTCGGTCAAGCTGCGCATCCACCCGCTGGCCGGCGGCAAGCCGCGCGAGATCGCGTTCGACGAGCTGGCCTACGGCGCCACGCTGGCGCCCCAGCGCGAGTTCGATGCGCCGCGCGTGCGCTTCACCTACAACTCGCTGACCGCGCCCACCCGCACCTACGAGGCCGAGCTGGCCAGCGGCCGGCTGACGATGCTCAAGGAGCAGCCGGTGCAGGGCGGCTACGACGCCAGCCGCTACGCCAGCGAGCGCGTCTGGGTGACGGCGCCGGACGGCGTCAAGGTGCCGGTCAGCCTGGTCTGGCGCAAGGACAAGCGCCGCGCCGGCCCGCAGCCGCTGTGGCTGTACGGCTATGGCAGCTATGGCATCCCCAGCGACCCGCGCTTTGCCAGCCCGCGGCTGTCGCTGCTGGACCGCGGCGTCATCTACGCCATCGCCCACATCCGCGGCGGCGGTGACCTGGGCCGGCAGTGGTACCTGGACGGCAAGCTCGCGAAGAAGATGAATACCTTCACCGACTTCGTCGCCTGTGCCGAGGCGCTGGTGAAGCAGGGCTACACCCGGCCCGACCAGCTCATCATCCACGGCGGCAGCGCCGGCGGCCTGCTGGTGGGTGCGGCGGCCAACCTGCGGCCCGACCTGTTCAAGGCGGTCGTCGCGCAAGTGCCCTTCGTCGACGTGCTCAACACCATGCTGGACGCCAGCCTGCCGCTGACGACCGAGGAATACATCGAGTGGGGTGACCCCAACAAGCCCGCCGAGTACGCCTGGATGCGCGCCTACAGCCCCTACGACAACCTGCGCGCCGCCGCCTACCCGGCGGTGCTGGCCAAGACCGCCATCAACGACAGCCAGGTGCCCTACTGGGAGGCAGCCAAATACGTGGCCAAGCTGCGCACGCTGACCACCAGCAGCGCGCCAGTGCTGTTCGACATCAACATGACGGCCGGCCACGGTGGCGCGTCGGGCCGCTTCGATGCGCTGCGCGAGACGGCCCGCACCTACACCTTCATGCTGCAGCAATGGGGGCTGCTGCATGAGCAGTGACTACTGGCGCCGCACGCGCCGGCTCACCGCGGGGCTGCTGCTGGCCTGGGCGCTGATCGCCTTCGCGCCGGTCTACTTCGCCCGCGAGCTCAGCGTGGACCTGTTCGGCTGGCCGCTGGCCTTCTGGCTGGCCTCGCAGGGGGCGCTGCTGGGCTTCTGTGCCATCGTGGTGGTCTATGCGCGGGCCATGAACCGGCTGGAGGCGGACACCAGCGCGCCGCCGTCCTGAATGCCCCCGGGCAGCCGCCGACACGCCTCTGGTGCAGCGCCGCGTGTTGCCCCCGGGATGGATTCAGGGCGCGTCCAGGAAGTCCTGCAGCCTGGCGGCCAGCGCTTCGGGCTGATCGTGGTGCAGCATGTGGCCGGCGTCCTGCAGCACCGTGCGCTGCACGTCGGGCACCACGGCCAGCCGCGCCTCGAACTCCTCGCGCGGGAAGCGGCTGCCCCAGAAGCGTGCCAGCTGGTCGTCGCTGCCCTCCACCCACAGCGTCGGCGCGGTGATGCGCTGCCAGCAGGCCAGCACCTCGGCCTTGCGGTACAGCACCGGGTTGGCCAGCTTGTGGGCCGGGTCGGCGTTGAGCTGGAAGCCTTCAGGCGTCTCCCGGGCCCAGTGCTGCGCCAGCCAGGCCGCCTTGTCGGCGGCCAGCCGCGGGTTGTTCTTGCGCAGCCGCTCGGCCACGTCGGCCAGCGTCGCGTAGGGGCGCAGCGTGGGCGGCGTCTTCAACTCGTCCAGCCAGCGCGCCAGCCGCTCCGGCGCGGCCGCGGGCGATACGTCGGGCATGCCGAAGCCTTCGAGGTTGACCAGCTTGCGAATGCGCTGCGGCCGCACGCCGGCATAGCTCATCGCCACGTTGCCGCCCATGCTGTGGCCCAGCAGGTCCACCGGTGCATCGGGGCTGAGGCGGTCCAGCAGCGCGTCCAGGTCGCCCAGGTAGTCGGGGAACCAGTAGCAGTCGGCGCCGGTGGTCGCGCTGAGGCCGAAGCCGCGCCAGTCCAGCGCGATGACCTCGCGGTCGCCGCGCAGCGCGTCAACGACGAACTGGAACGAGGCGCCCACGTCCATCCAGCCATGCAGCATCACCAGCGGCGGCTGGCCGGGCGAACCTTCGCCCCAACGCAGGATGTGGTGGCGCAGGCCGCGAAGGCTGACGAACTCGCTGCGATGCGGGCGGATCGGGGTGTAGACATCGGGCATATCCGCACTTTAGGACAGCACGGTCCGCTGACAATGCCATCACCATGCCTGCCCCCGCCCACGACATCCGCGCCGCCGAGCCGCGCGACCTGAACGCCATCGTCCAGCTCATCAGCGAGCTGGCCGAATTCGAGCACCTGACGCACCTGCTGGAGGTCACCCCCGAGAAGCTAGCGCCGCACCTGTTCGGCGACGAGCCAGCCGCCGAATGCCTGGTGGGCGAGGTCGGCGGCGAGGTCGTCGCCTTCGCGCTGTTCTACAAGAACTTCTCGACCTTCCTGTCCAAGCCCGGCCTGTACCTGGAAGACCTCTACGTGCGCCCCGCCCACCGCCGCAGCGGCCTGGGCAAGGCGCTGCTGGTGCAGTTGGCCCAGCTGGCCTGCGAGCGCGGCTACGGCCGCTTCGACTGGACCGTGCTGAACTGGAACGAGGACGCCATCCGCTTCTACGAGAAGCTGGGCGCCGAGGTGCTGCCGGACTGGCGTATCTGCCGCCTGACCGGCGACGCGCTGCAGCGTTATGCCGATGGCGACCGGCCCAGCCTGTGGTCGCCCTCGGCCTGGCTGGGGTTGTGAGCCCCTCGCCCAGCTCGCCGCGCTGAAC
>JBKBVY010000247.1:0-4752 GCA_046289335.1 Roseateles sp.
CGGCGCCCAGCGACTGGCGCACCGGGTAGCACCAGTAGGGCGGCTCGGTGTAGGCCAGGCCGTCCTCGATGGCCACGGCCTTGGCCGGGATGCCCCAGGCATCGAAGGCGCTGAAGTCGGCGCCCTCCAGCGCCGTCAGCGCGGCGATCTCCTGGCCGGCAGCGGCCGCATCCTTGCGCTGGGCCTGGGCCACGGCGCGGGCGTAGTGGTACATCACGCGCACCAGCAGCAGCTCATCGGCCGGCGCGGGCAGCGCGAGGATGACCTCGGGCGCGCTGAACTGCGCATGCGTGGTGTGGGGCGCGGCCTTGACGGGCTGCATGATGGGAAAGGCCTTGACCACGTCCACCGGCATGGACGCGTCCAGCTTGGCGGCGGCCTCCAGCGCCGTGCGGCCGTCGCCGCCCATCTGCGCGGACACCATCAGGAAGTGGATGTTGTGCGGGTAGTAGGCCGAGCGGTACAGCGGGTCGGACGGTGACTTGCTGAAGTAGGCCTCGTCCACGGCCATCGCGCGGCGGTTGGCCTCCAGCGACTCGCGGTACAGGCCCACGCGGTAGTAGATGTGCGAGGGCATGTGCACGATGTGGCCGGCGCCGGGCATCAGCGCGGCCAGCCGGCGCGCGGCGGGCAGCGCACGCTCGGGCGTGGTGGAGGCCTCCACCGCGTGGATGTAGAGGTGGATGGCGCCGGCATGCTGCGGGTTGCGCTTGAGCACCGTCTCCAGCGCGGCAATGACGTCGGCCGTGCGGCCCTTGGGTTTCACGCCGCCGGCCTCCCAGTAGTCCCAGGGCTGGGTGTCCATGGCCGCCTCGGCATGCAGCGTCTGGATCAGGTCGTCGCCGGGGAACTGCGCGGCCACGCGCTTCATCGCGTCGGCATAGGCGGCGTCCAGCGGCGCGCGGTCGGCGGGTGGCTGGGGCAGGTAGCGCACCTGCAAGGCCTCGACCAGCGCCTTCTCGCGCGCCGGCAGGTCGCGCTTGAGCGCGACGGCGCGTTGCAGCGCCACCCAGGCGGGCGCGACGGCCTCGGGCTGCATGGGCACGTTGATGTTGGGACCCAGCACCAGCGCCTCGCCCCAGAAGCACAGTGCGCAGTTCGGGTCCAGCTTCTGCGCGGCCTGGAAGGACCGCTGCGCCTCGGCATGGTTGAACGCGAAGGCCAGGCGCAGGCCCTGGTCGAAATAGGCCTGCACCCTGGGCGCGGCCTTGGCCAGCTTGAAGCTCATGGACCCGAGGTCGCCGTACAGCGGCACGGCGCCGCCCGCGGCCTTCATCGTGGCGGACTGGAAGGGCTGGGTCTCGGACCTGGCCGCCGCAGTCAGCAAGGCCTGCAGCAGCACGGGCTGGCCGGCCACCCCGGGGCGGCACAGGCCACCGCCGTCCAGCAGCGGATCGAAGGCCGGACCGCTGCCGGCGGGGCCGGAGGCCGCGGTCAGCGCGACGAGGCCGGTCAGGGCCAGCGCGCGAAGCAGACGGGTGGTCTTCATGCAGCCTCCACGCCCGACAGGGGCGGCCGGCCATCCTCGCGCGGGCGTGCTCCTGCGGCAAGCCCCAGGGCCTGCAGCGGCGGGATGCGCTCAGCCGCCGAACATCATGCGCCGCGCCAGCGCCGTCTTCAGTGGCGCAGCCCGCTCCAGCCCGGCCAGCGCCAGGCCGCGCAGCGCGGGCAGGCCCGGCAGCCGCCACGCAAAGCTGCGGGCCAGGAAGTCGGTGGCGGCGATCATGGGCCAGCGGTCGGGCGCGCGCTGCCAGTCCACACGGGCCAGCGTGGCGTCCAGGCCCGCGCCGGTCTCGGCCATCTCGCGCAGCGCGTCCACCAGCGCCTGGGCATCGCGCAGGCCCAGGTTGAGCCCCTGGCCCGCCACGGGGTGCAGCGTCTGCGCGGCATTGCCGATGCGCAGCGTGCGGCCCTGCAGCAGCCGCGTCTCGGCATTCAGCCCCAGCGGGAAGCACTTCAGCGGCGAAATGCCGGTCAGCCGCCCGGCGGCCTCGGGCAGCTGCTGCTGGATGACCACCAGGCGCTGCGCGTCGCTCAGCGTGGCGATGTCGTCCTCGGCCTGCGGCAGGCACCAGACCAGCGCGGCGCGCGGGCCTTGCGCGTCGTCCGGCAGCGGCAGCAGCGCCAGCGGGCCGTTGCGCGTGAAGCGCTCGACCGCCACGCCCTGCAGCCCCGGCGCAGCCAGCCTCACCGTGCCCACCCAGGCGTTCTGGTGATAGTCGCTGCTGAGGCGCTTGCGTTCCTGCTCGGCAAACACGCCGCCCTCGGCCACCACGGCCAGGTCGAAGCGCTCCACCAGCGGGCCTTCGCCGCTGTCCAGCTCGACGCCGCCGGCATCGGAGCGGATCGCATGCACCGGCGTGCCGAAGCGGGTGAACCGCCGCGCCGGCTGCGCGGCGGCCACGTCCAGCCAGCGCTGCTGCAGCGGCGCCACCAGCGCGCCATAGGGCAGCACGGCGCCCAGCTGCGGCGTCCCCAAGTCGGCCGCGCGCATCCACACCTCGCCCGCCACCGGCGCGGGTGGCGCCTGGCTGACGTGCACGGCCTGGATGGCCTGGGCGCCTTCAGGAACCCAGGCCTGCAGCCGCTGCAGCAGCCGCACGCTGCCCAGGTTCAGCGCCAGCGTGCGCGCGTCGCCGCGGACGTCGCGGTCCAGCGGCCGGGTGTCGAAGAGGTGGATCTCGGTGGTGTCGGCCAGGCGCTCGGCGGCCAGCAGGGCGAGCGCGAGCCCGGCAGGGCCCGCGCCGATGACGGCGAGTTTCAGCATGCGGGCATTCTCGGCGCTGCGCGCAGGCGGTGCCGCACCGGCATAAGCTGCGCGCCTTGCGTCAAACCGCCACCACAGGACACCCCATGCAATACCGCCGTCTCGGCCGCGCCGGCCTCCAGGTCTCCGAACTCTCGCTCGGCTCCTGGGTCACGTATCACAACCAGGTCGACACCAAGGCCGCCACCGAGATGCTGGCCGCTGCCTTCGACGCCGGCATCAACTTCTTCGACAACGCCGAGGTCTACGCCCAGGGCCAGAGCGAGGTCGTCATGGGCCAGGCCTTCAAGGCGCTGGGCTGGAACCGGCTGGACTACATCGTCTCCAGCAAGTACTTCTGGGGCCTGGCCCGCGACGGGGTCACGACGACCAACCGCAAGGACACGCTGAACCGCAAATACCTGATGCAGGCGGTGGACGGCTCGCTCAAGCGCCTGCAGCTGGAACACATCGACCTGATCTACTGCCACCGCCCCGATCCGCACACGCCCATCGAGGAGACGGTCTGGGCCATGAGCGACATCATCCGCCAGGGCAAGGCGCTGTACTGGGGCACCAGCGAATGGAGCGCCGCCGACATCCGCGCCGCCTGGGACATCGCCGAGCGCCACCACCTGCACAAGCCGGTCGTCGAGCAGCCGCAATACCACCTGTTCCACCGCCGCAAGGTCGAGCAGGAGTACGCCCGGCTGTACGACGACATCGGCCTAGGCCTGACCACCTGGAGCCCGCTGGCCTCGGGCCTGCTGACCGGCAAGTACCGCAACGGCATTCCCGAGGGCAGCCGCGGTGCGCTGGAGAACATGAGCTGGCTGCGTGACGCACTGCAGGACAAGGCCAAGAACGACGCGGTCGGCCAGCTGGCCGAGATTGCCGCCGAGCTGGGCTGCAACACCGCCCAGCTGGCCATCGCGTGGGCCAACCGCAACCCGCGCGTGTCCACCGTCATCCTGGGCGCCAGCCGCCTCGAACAGCTGCGCGACAACCTGGGCGCGCTGGCCGTGACGCCCAAGCTGACGCCCGAGGTCGTGGCCCGCATCGACGCCATCACACAGCCCCTCGCACAGTGACGATTCACCTCCGCTGAGGGCAAGACCCGGCCGGCCGCGGGCTGCGGGCTGGCCGAGAATGCGCGCCATGTGGGCGTTCATAACAAGAGGGTGCGCAACCCTCGGGCTCGTGTTGGGGCTGGCTGCGTCGGCGTGGGCCGTCGTGCCGCGCTTCGAGCCCATCGGCGACCCGGGCGGCGTGCGCGACAACGTCGTCTCCGCGCTGGCCCTGGATGCCCGTGGCCTGCTGTGGGTCGGCTCGCCCGAGGGCCTGCTGCGCTACGACGGCTATGTCTTCCGCCGCCATCCGCTGCTGGCGCCCGACGGCCAGCTGCTGCCGGAGCAGTTCGTGCGCGCCATGCTGCCCGACCCGCGCGGCTGGATCTGGGTGGCCGCCGGCAACAGCGGCCTGGTGCGGCTGGACCTGGCCAGCGGCCGCTGGGACCGCTGGGCCCGCGACGGCAGCTCGCCCGACGACACCGCGCCCGCAGCCAACACGGTGCGCAGCTTCGCGCTGGAGAAGGACGGCACGCTGTGGCTGGGCGGCAGCGGCGGGCTGGACCGCTTCGACGCCAAGACCCAGCGCTTCACCCACCACCGCGGCCGCGAGGACGGCCTGCCCGATGCGCGCGTGCAGACGCTGCTGGTGGACCGCCACGGCACGCTGTGGATAGGCACCTGGCGCGGCCTGGCGCGCAAGCCCGCCGATGGCCCCATCGAGACGCTGGACGTGGGCCTGTCGGACCAACTCGTCACGCTGATCGGCGAGACGCTGGACGGGCGCATCGTCGTCGGCACGGCCCAGGGCCGGCTGCGCGCGCTGTCTGCCGCGGGCGAGGTGCTGCCCTTCAGCCCGGGCGCAGAGCCGGCGGCGGGCGGCAGCGTGTCGCCCGTCATGACCATGGTGCAGCCGGATGCCGACGAGCTGTGGTTCGG
>JBKBVY010000248.1:0-4749 GCA_046289335.1 Roseateles sp.
GGCGCCGCCGGCCGTGTAGCCGAGCAACCGGCCGGCCAGCAGCCGCCAGGGCCGCGGGCCGCCGGCCAGCGCGCAGGGCGCGCTGCACATGGCGGCGCAATGCGGCAGGCCGGCCAGCCCCATCAGCGTGGCCGACGCGATGAAGGCCAGCTCAACGGCCATCAGATGATCTTGGAGAAGCGCTCGCGGCTGACGTCGGCCTGCAGGTAGCGGTCGAACACCATGGCCACCGCGCGCACGAAGTACCAGCCCAGCGGCGTGATCTGGATGGCCGCCGGCTCCAGCACCACCAGCCCCTGATCGGCGAGCTGGCCGAGGCGCTCCAGTTCGCTGGCGAAGTAGCGGGGCACGTCGACCAGATAAGACGCCGCGATGGACTCGAACTCCACACGGCCCTGGCACATCAGCGCCATGATGACCGCGCGGCGCAGCAGATCGTCGCGCGTCAAGGCCAGGCCGCGCTGCACCGGCAGCTGGTCCAGGCGCAGTGCATCCTCGTACTCCTCCAGCGTCTTGGCGTTCTGCGCATAGGTGGCGCCCACGCGGCTGATGGCCGACACACCCAGGCCCACCAGGTCGCAGTCGGGCTGGGTCGAGTAGCCCTGGAAGTTGCGGTGCAGCAGCCCTTGCCGCTTGGCGACGGCCAGCGGGTCGTCGGGCAGCGCGAAATGGTCCATGCCGATGTAGGCATAGCCCTCGCCCAGCAACGCGCTGATCGCGCCGGACAGCATGGTCAGCTTGTCGCCGGCCGCCGGCAGCAGCTCGGCGGCGATGCGCCGCTGCGGCTTGAAGCGCTGCGGCAGGTGGGCATAGGCGTACATCGCGATGCGGTCGGGCCGCAGCGCCGCCACCTGGGCAATGGTGCGCGCGAAGCTGGCGGGCGTCTGTGCGGGCAGGCCGTAGATCAGGTCCACGCTGATGGACGCGAAGCCCAGCTCGCGCGCGGACTGCATCAGCGCCGCCACCGCTTCCTGCGGCTGCACGCGGTGCACGGCCTTCTGCACGGTGGCGTCGAAGTCCTGCACGCCGAAGGACAGCCGGTTGAAGCCCAGCGACTTCAGATGGGCCAGGCGCACGGCATCCACCGTGCGGGGGTCGACCTCGATGGACAGCTCCGCCCCCGGCAGCAACCGGAAGCGCTGGCGCAGCGACGCCATCAGTTGGCCCATCTCGGCATCGGACAGGAAGGTGGGCGAGCCGCCGCCCAGATGCAGCTGCGACACCGGCGCATGCCCGCCCAGCGCCTGCGCCACCAGATCCATCTCGCGCTCCAGCGCGGCCAGATAGGGCTGGGCGCGCTCGTGATGCTTGGTGATGATCTTGTTGCAGGCGCAGTAGTAGCAGAGCTGCTCGCAGAACGGGATGTGCACGTAGACCGACAGCGGCTGGGCCGCGCCGCGCTGGCGCAGCGCCTGCAGGTGCTGCTCCCCCTGGTGGGCCTCGACGAAGCGGTCGGCCGTCGGGTAGGACGTGTAGCGGGGGCCGGACACGTCGTGACGCCGCATGTTGGCGTTCAGCAGGTCGGCATCGAGGGGGCGGTCGGTCACAGCAGCCATGGCGGCACTGTGCAGGTGGGCGTGACCGCCAGCCTTGATCCAGGTCAAGGCTGGCGCGGGTGCCGCGGCCAAGAATGCCGCCATGCAGACGACTCTCACCCCTCCGACGAGCGTGCCCACAATGACTCGAATGGCCCCCACGCCCTCCCCCGCCATCATCGAGCCGCTGAAGGTCGCCTGCGCGAGCTGCAACCTGCGCGAGCTGTGCCTGCCCGTGGGCTTCCATGCCAATGAACTGAACCAGCTCGATGGTCTCGTGGCCAAGCGCCGCGCCGTGCCACGTGGCGAGCACCTGTTCCGCAACGGCGAGCGCTTCGAGGCGCTCTACGCGGTGCGCACCGGCTTCTTCAAGACCTGCGTGGGCAGCGAGGACGGACGCGACCAGGTGACCGGCTTCCAGATGGCCGGCGAGCTGCTGGGCCTGGACGGCATCAGCAGCGACCACCACCACTGCGATGCCGTCGCGCTGGAGGACTCCTCCGTCTGCGTCATTCCCTATGCCCAGCTGGAGGACTTGTCGCGCGAGTTCACCGTGCTGCAGCACAGCTTTCACAAAATCATGAGCCGCGAGATCGTGCGCGACCACGGCGTCATGCTGCTGCTGGGCAATATGCGCGCCGAGGAGCGCCTGGCGGCGTTCCTGCTCAACCTAACGCAACGTCTGCAGGCACGCGGCTTCTCGGCATCCAGCCTGGTGCTGCGCATGACGCGCGAGGAAATCGGCAGCTACCTGGGGCTCAAGCTGGAGACCGTCAGCCGCACCTTCTCCAAGTTCCAGGACGACGGGCTGATGGAGGTCAAGCAGCGCCAGTTGCGCATCCTGGACCAGGCCGGCCTGCAGGCGCTCGTCAACAACAGCCGCTGTTGAACAGGCCCCTCGTCCAGTTGCGCCGCGCTGAACGCGGGCGCACCTGACCGGTCCCCCTGGGGGACGGCGATGCTCGCGGTATCGAGCCGCAAGCACATCGCCAGCGCGTGCCGGTTTGGGAGCGGCCCGGCGCTCGGCTCGCAACGCCCAGCGAAAGGCCCTCATGCTGCACCGCACAAGAGCGGGCGTAGGATGGGGCTCATGCGTCCCCAAGTGCTCATCATCGGCTGCGGTTTCGGCGGCCTGGAGGCGGCGCGTGCCCTGCGCGGCGCCGATGTCGACATCACGGTCGTCGACAAGACCAACCACCACCTGTTCCAGCCGCTGCTGTACCAGGTCGCGACGGCGGGGCTGTCGGCGCCGTCCATCGCGGCGCCGATACGCCACCTGTTCCGGCGCCAGCGCCACGTGACGACGCTGCTGGGCGAGGTCAGCGCCATCGACGCGCAGGCCCAAACCGTCACGCTGAAGGACGGCGCGCTGCTGCGCTGGGATCACCTCATCGTCGCCGCCGGCGCCACGCACAGCTATTTCGGCCGCGATGACTGGGCGCCGTTCGCGCCGGGGCTGAAGACGCTGGACGATGCCTTCGAGATCCGCCGCCGCGTGCTGCTGGCGTTCGAGGCGGCCGAACGTGAAGCAAATGGCGAGGACGACCCCGCGCGGCGCGCCGCGCTGCTGCAGTTCGTCGTCGTGGGCGCCGGGCCCACCGGCGTGGAGCTGGCGGGCACCTTCGCCGAGATCGCCCGCCACACGCTGCCCGGCGAGTTCCGCCGCATCGACCCGCGCCAGGCCAAGGTGCTGCTGGTGGAAGGCGGCCCGCGCGTGCTGCAGACCATGCCCGAGGCCTTGAGCGAGCGCGCCCGCGAGCAGTTGGCCGCACTGGGCGTGCAAGTCATGCTGGGCGCACGGGTGACGGGCATCGATGCCGAAGGCCTGGACGTGCAGACGGCCGCCGGCACCCAGCGCCTGCCCAGCCGCTGCATCGTGTGGGCCGCCGGCGTGGCGGCCTCGCCGCTGGGCCGCGCGCTGGCTGAGGCCACCGGCTGCGCGCTGGACCGCGCGGGCCGCGTGATCGTGGAGCCCGACCTGAGCCTGAAGGGCTTCCCCGCCATCCAGGTCATCGGCGACCTGGCGGCGGCCCAGAGCCATGCGCCGGGTCGCGAGCCCCGCCCGGTGCCTGGCGTGTCGCCCGGCGCCAAGCAGATGGGCCGCTGCGCCGCGGCCAACATCCGGCGCCGGCTGCGCGGCCAGGCGCCGCAGGCCTTCCGCTACCGCGACTACGGCAACCTGGCCACCATAGGCCGGCACAGCGCGGTGGTGGACCTGGGCACGCCGGCCGGCCCGCTGCGCTTCTCAGGCTATCTGGCCTGGCTGTTCTGGCTGTTCGCGCACGTCTGGTTCCTGATCGGCTTTCGCAACCGCTTCATCGTGCTGCTGGACTGGGCCTGGGCCTACTGGACCTACGACCGCAGCGCGCGCGTCGTGACGGCTCAGCCTAGAAACGGCAGTTGACCGCTTGCCACTCATCGAAAGTCTCGGCGTATCAACACCTTGTGCAACTGGCGGCGCTCACCACTTCGGTGAGCAGCGCCGCAGACCCGCTGGGCTGGCGCTTCGGGCCGCTGGCCGCGTTGCTTCTCCTCGTGGGCAGGAGCCCACTTCGTCGGCGCGCCTTGCCAGCAACCCGCTTTGCCCGCCCCTCGGGCCTGCCCAACTGCCGCTTCTAGGCTCAGCGCGGCCAGCCCGGTGCGTGACGTGCGGGCCGGCCCTCGTCCGGCTGGCTGACCAGCAGCAGCGCCAGGCTGGCGCCCAGCGCGCTGACGCCCCAGAAGATCAGGAAGCTGGCGGTGTAGACCGCCTGCGTGGACCAGTCCAGCGGCACGGTGCCGAACCAGCGCAGGTCGCCGGGGTCCACGACGGCGAACACCAGGGCCTCCAGCACGCCGGCGGCCAGAAATGACGACCAGGCCACCGCCATCGCGAAGCGCTTGACGCGCGAGGGCCCGGGCGCGCCCGTCACCGTGGCGCTCCCGGCGTGCCGGTGGCGGCGTGGTTGCGGCCCATCACGGCCGGCACGGGGTCGGCGGCGGCGCCATCTTCCGCAGCGACCGGCGCCTGGACGTGCAGTTGCAGCGGCGGATCGGGATGGCGCAGGGCCAGGGCCAGCGTGATGAAGCTGGCAACCACGACCGTCAGCGGCCCGCCCACGACCAGCCAGACCAGGGGCTCGCGCCAGGCCGGCGGCGTCGGCGGCAAGGGAGGGGAAGCACGGGTCATGTCGTTCTCCTGGCCACTCAACGCGGCACGACGAAGGTGGATTTC
>JBKBVY010000249.1:0-4735 GCA_046289335.1 Roseateles sp.
TGCCGTCCATGCGGCAGCTGTCGTCCACGCTGGGCCGCGAGTTCGAGCTGACCGATGCCTACCTGCAGATTGCCCAGTTGCGCATGGGTGGGCGGCTGGCGGTGGAGGTGGACCTGCCGGCATCGCTGGCGTCGGCCGAGTTCCCGACCCTGGAGTTGCAGACCCTGGTGGAGAACGCCATCAAGCACGGCGTGGAGCCTCGGCCCGGCCCGGTGCGCATCCGCGTGTTCGCGCGTCAGGTGGGGGCCGAACTGCACGTTGGCGTGCAGGACGACGGCGTGGGCCTGCGCGGCGCGCCGACCCAGGGCGGCGGCACCGGTCTGCAGAACATCCGCGAACGCCTCAAGGGCATCCACGGCGAACGGGCGCAGCTGCATGTGGCCGGCCTGGCCGATGGTGGCGTGCTGGCCAGCGTGACCCTGCCGCTGCAGCAGCCATGAGCGTCGCGCCCACCGCCATCCTGGCCGACGACGAGCCCTTCATGCGCGCCGCGCTGCGCGAGCGCCTGGTACAGCTGTGGCCTGAGTTGCAGTTGCTGCAGGAGTGCGAGGACGGCATCCAGGCGCTGCGGGCCATCCAGCGCCTGAAGCCGCAGCTGGCGTTTCTGGACATCCGCATGCCCGGCCTGACCGGCCTGCAGGTGGCCGATGCGCTGCAGGGCGTGACGACACGGGTCGTGTTCGTCACGGCCTACGACGCCCACGCGGTCGAGGCCTTCGAAGCCCAGGCCGTGGACTACATCCTGAAGCCCGTCGAGCTGCCGCGCCTGGCCAAGACGGTGGCGCGGTTGCGCGAGGCGCTGGCGTCGCCGCACGAGACGGCGGACGCCTGGCTGCAGGTCGCCGTGGGTGCTCAGGTCCGGCTGCTGCATCTGGACGAGGTGCAGTACTTCGAGTCCGACAGCAAGTACACGCGTGTCGTCGCGGCGGATTGCGACGGGCTGATCTGCCTGTCGCTCAGGGAGCTGCTGGAGCGGCTGGACGCCGCGCGTTTCATGCAGATCCACCGCAGCGTGGTGGTCAACCGCCGCCATGTGCACGGCGTGCACCGCGTCGGCGACGCGCTGGAGCTGGAGATCAAGGGGCGTGCGCAGCGGCTCAAGGTCTCGACCCAGCATCACCACGTGTTCAAGGCGCTTTAGCCCTCGGGCGACAATCGCCCGCATGACCTTGATCGACGTGCTGCTGCTGGCCTTGCTGGCCTTGATCCTTGTCCTGCTGGTGTTGATCTGGGCGCGTCAGAAGGCGCCGCAAGGCGTGCCGCCCGAGCTGCTGCAGGCCAACGAGCGGCTGGAGCGCGAGCTGCGCGACGAGCTGGGCCGCAGCGCCAGCGGCACGCGCCAGGAGCTGCTGCAAGGCCTGGCCCAGTTCCAGCAGGTGCTCACGCAAGGCCTGCAGGGCAGCAACCAGTCGCTGGCACAGCAGGCGCTGGCCGCCCGCGAGGCGCAGGATGCCGCGGCCTTGCGCAGCGTGCAGGCCCAGGCCGAGTCCATGCAGAAGCTGGGCGAGGCGATGCGCGAGCAGCTGCAGGCCTTGTCCAAGACCAATGACCAGCGCCTGGCCGAGCTGCGCCAGACGGTGGAGCAGCGCCTGACCGCCATCCAGCAGGACAACGAGAAGAAGCTGGAGCAGATGCGCGCCACGGTGGACGAGAAGCTGCACGCGACGCTGGAGCAGCGCCTGGGCGAGAGCTTCAAGCAGGTGGCCGAACGGCTGGAGCAGGTGCACAAGGGCCTGGGCGAGATGCAGAATCTGGCGCGTGACGTGGGGTCCCTCAACCGCGTGCTGACCAACGTCAAGACGCGCGGGGTGTTCGGCGAGGTGCAGCTGGCCGGCCTGCTGGACCAGGTGTTCACGCCCGAGCAGTACGCGGCCAACGTGGCGACGCTGCCGGGCTCGTCGGAGCGGGTGGAGTTCGCCATCCGGCTGCCGGGCCAGCGTGACGATGGCCAGCCGCTGTGGCTGCCCATCGACGCCAAGTTCCCGCGCGAGGACTACGAGCGGCTGCTGGACGCCCAGGAGCGCGCCGACGCGCCCGCCGCCGAGGCGGCTGGCAAGGCCATCGAGAGCCGGCTGCGGCTGGAGGCCAAGACCATCCGCGAGAAGTACATCGGCCCCCCGCACACCACCGACTTCGGCATCCTGTTCGTGCCCACCGAGGGCCTCTATGCCGAGGCGCTGCGCCGTCCGGGCCTGCTGGAGGGCCTGCAGCGCGAGCAC
This sequence comes from Roseateles sp., assembly GCA_046289335.1. Taxonomy (GTDB): domain Bacteria; phylum Pseudomonadota; class Gammaproteobacteria; order Burkholderiales; family Burkholderiaceae_C; genus Pelomonas. Next base: position 2,220 of record JBKBVY010000249.1, read on the forward strand.
AAGGTCATGCTGTGCGGCCCCACGACGCTGCTGGCCACGCTGACCAGCCTGCAGATGGGCTTCCGCACGCTGGCGCTGGAGAAGCGCTCGGCCGAGGTCTGGGAGGTGCTGGGCGCGGTCAAGACCGAGTTCGGCAAGTTCGGCGACGTGCTGGCCAAGGCCAAGAAGAAGCTGGAGGAGGCCGGCAACACGCTGGACGCCGCGGAGGTGCGCACCCGCGCGATGACGCGCAAGCTCAAGACCGTCGAGGCGCTGCCCGATGACGCCACCCAGCAGCTGCTGCAGCTGGGCCTGGGCGAGGACGCCGAGTGAGCGCATCGCCGGCAGCCCCGCCGCAGCACCTGCGTCACGCGTTCGCGTGGCTGATCGCCACGATGATCTGCGTGCATGCCTGCATGGCGGTCACGCGCGTGACCGCCAGCCTGTGGGTGCTGGAGCAGGGCTATGGCGAGGCCTCGGTGGGCCTGCTGCTGAGCCTGTTCGCGGTGGCGCCCATCGTGCTGTCGCTGTGGGCCGGCCGGCTGGCGGACCGCCACGGCTTCCACCGCCCGGTGGGCGTGGGCGTGGCCATGGCCTTTGCGGGCGCGCTGCTGGCGCTGCTGGTGCCGCGGCTGTGGGCCATTGCCACCGGCTGCCTGCTGTGCGGCGGCGCGGTGGCCGTGGCGGCCGTGGCCTTGCAGCGCGAGGCCGGGCTGATGGCCGAGGCCCCGGGCGAGCTGAAGAAGATCTTCAGCTGGATGGCGCTGGGGCCGGCGCTGTCCAACGCGCTGGCGCCCATCGTCGCGGGGCTGCTGATCGACCACATTGGCATGGCGGCGGCCTTCGGGCTGGCTACCGCGCTGCCGCTGCTGGCCTGGGCGCTGGCGCGCAAGGTGCCGCGCAACCCGCCCAAGGTCTACACCAAGAGCTTCCGCGAGCCGGCGGCCTGGGACTTGTTCCGCCTGCCGGCCTACCGGCGGCTGCTGCTGGTCAACCTGGCGCTGTCGGCCGGCTGGGATGCGCACAGCTTCGTCGTGCCGGTGGTGGGCCATGCGCGCGGGCTGTCGGCCTCCAGCATCGGCCTGGTGCTGGGCAGCTTTGCGGCGGCGGCCACCGCCGTGCGCCTGGCCATCGTGCGCTTTGCGGACGACATCGATGAGGCCAGGGCCTTGCGTACCGCCATGACGGTGGCGATGCTGACCTTCATCGCCTACGCCTGGCTGCCCGGCACGCTGGGCCTGATGCTGGGCTCGGCGCTGCTGGGCATGGCGCTGGGCTCGGTGCAGCCCATGATTCTGTCCATGCTGCACCGGGCTACGCCGCCCGAGCGCCACGGCCAGGCGCTGGGCCTGCGCATGCTGACGCTCAACGGCGCGACGGTGGGCATGCCGGCGGGCTTCGGCATGCTGGCCGCGGCAACGGCGCTGGCGGCACCGATGTGGGTGATGGCCGGGGCGCTGCTGCTGGCGCAGCTGCCGGCGCGCAAGCTCTGACCCGCAGGCCGGGCCGGCCGCGATCGAAGGAAAACGCGGTGGCAGGAGCGGTAACCATCCGTTCTACTGGGGGCGGTGCGGCTGGTTCCGCGTCGTGCTTTTAGAGGAGTCCTGCCCATGCGTGCGCTGGTGTTGTGCTTGTCCCTGCTGGGCTCGGCGGCCTGGGCCCAGCCTGCTTGCGAGGTCGCGGCCGTTCAGGGTGAGGCGCTGCAGGCCGACGGTCGGCCGCTGGCCGCGGGTGATCGGCTGGACGTGGGCGCCACGCTGCGCACCGGCGCGGCCGGCCGGGTGCGGCTGAGGTGCAGCGACGGCTCCGTCGTCGTGCTGGCCGACCGCAGCCAGCTGCGCATCGTGGCCTACGCGGCGCCGGCCCGCCCGTCGCGCGCGGCCGAGCTGCTGCTGGAGCTGGGCCTGGTGGGCCAGCGTGTCACGCCGCAGGCCGGCGGCAGCTGGCGGGTGCGCACGCCCACCGCGGTGACGGCCGTGCGGGGCACCGAGTTCAGCGTCGAGGTGGCGGACGACCGCGCCACCGCCGTGCACCTGCGGGCCGGCGAGGTCGAGGTGGCGCCGCTGGACGCGCCGCAGGCCACGGTGCGCCTGACGCCGGCCTTGAACGGCACCCGCTGCGACGCCTCGCGGTGCGACGCCGCCACCGCCTGGCGCGCGGAACGCGTGGCCCGCGTCGCGCAACGCCTGGGGGCGCTGGATTGAGGCGCCTGACGGCCTATCTGCTGGTGGCGCTGGCGGCGGCGCTGCTGGGGCTGGCCTTGCTGGCCGGCCGGGGCGACGTGTCGGCCATCGAGCGGCTGGACCACTGGACGCTGGACCTGCAGACGCTGTGGCGCGGGCCGTTGACGCCCGGCGGCGAGCTGCTGCTGGTGCGGGTGGATGACGCGGCGCTGGAGGCCCTGGGCGGCCGCCTGCCCGAGCGCGCCGAGCTGGCGCGCGCGGTGCAGGCGCTGACGGCGGGCGGCGTGCGCGCCATTGCGCTGGACTTCCTGCTGCTGCCCGGCGGCGGCACGCCCGAGGGCAGCGCCGCGCTGG
>JBKBVY010000250.1:0-4733 GCA_046289335.1 Roseateles sp.
AAGTGCGGCGCGGTGAAGTGTGCCTGGGTGCGCGCGCCGTCGCGGCCCAGCAGGTCGAACACGAAGCGCTCGAAGTTGCTGGCCTTGGAGATGTCCATGGACGGGCTGGAGGTCTCGTGCGTGTCGGCCGTGCCGCGCGGGCGGTAGGCGCCGGTACGGAAGAACTCGTCCAGCACGTCGTTCTCGTTGGTCGCGACCACCAGCTTGGCAATCGGCAGGCCCATCTGGCGCGCGACGTGGCCAGCGCAGACGTTGCCGAAGTTGCCCGACGGCACCGTGAAGCTGACCTTCTGGTCGTTGGACTTGGTGGCCTGGAAATAGCCGGCGAAGTAGTAGACGACCTGCGCCAGCAGCCGCGCCCAGTTGATGGAGTTGACCGTGCCGATGCGGTGCTCGCGCTTGAAGGCCAGGTCGGCGGACACGGCCTTGACGATGTCCTGGCAGTCGTCGAACACGCCGTCGATGGCGATGTTGTGGATGTTGGCGTCCTGCAGGCTGAACATCTGTGCCTGCTGGAAGGGGCTCATGCGGCCGTGGGGGCTGAGCATGAACACCTTGACCCCCTGCTTGCCGCGCATCGCATACTCGGCCGCGCTGCCGGTGTCGCCGGAGGTGGCGCCCAGGATGTTCAGCGTCTCGCCGCGGCGGCCCAGTTCGTACTCGAACAGCGCGCCCAGCAGCTGCATGGCCATGTCCTTGAAGGCCAGCGTGGGGCCGTTGGACAGGCCTTGCAGCGCGATGCCGTCGCCCAGCCAGGTGAGCGGCGTGATGGCCTCGGTGCCGAAGACCTCCGCCGTGTAGACGCGGCGCGTGATGGCACGCAGGTCGTCGGCCGGGATGTCGTCGATGTAGAGCGACAGGATCTCGAACGCCAGGTCGGCATAGGCCAGGCCGCGCCAGCGGGTCAGCGTGGCGGCATCGACCTTGGGATAGGTCTTGGGCAGGTACAGGCCGCCGTCCGGCGCCAGGCCTTCCAGCAGGATGTCGGAGAAGCCGCGCTCGGTCTGGTCGCCGCGGGTGGAGATGTACTTCATGATCAGGCCAGTTCTTCCTTGCGCAGCTTGACGATGGGCGCGAGAACCGTGGGCAGGCCCTGCATCTTGGCCAGCGCCTCGTTCATGCGGCCTTCGACGGTGTCGTGCGTCAGGATGATGAGGTCGGTCTGGCGCTCGCCCTCGGCGGACTCGCGCTGCAGCACGGCGTCGATGGAGATGTCGTGCTCGGCCAGGATGGTGGTGATGCGCGACAGCACGCCGGCCTGGTCGGCCACGACCAGGCGCAGGTAGAAGGCGGTGTTCACGTCGGCCATGGGCAGCACCGGCGTGTTGCTCATCGCATCGGGCTGGAAGGCCAGGTGCGGCACGCGGTGGTCGGGGTCGGCCGTCGCCAGGCGCGTCACGTCCACCAGGTCGGCGACGACGGCCGAGGCGGTCGGCTCGGCGCCGGCGCCCTTGCCGTAGTACAGCGTCGTGCCCACTGCGTCGGCCTGCACGACGACGGCGTTCATGGCGCCCTCGACGTTGGCGATCAGGCGGGTCGACGGGATCAGCGTCGGGTGCACGCGCAGCTCGAAGCCGTTCTCACGCCGGCGCGTGATGCCCAGCAGCTTGATGCGGTAGCCCAGCTGCTCGGCGTACTTGATGTCGGTGGCCTGCAGCGCGGAGATGCCTTCCACATGCGCCTTGTCGAACTGCACCGGCACGCCGAAGGCGATGGCGCTCATGATGGTCAGCTTGTGGGCGGCGTCGACGCCCTCGATGTCGAAGGTCGGGTCGGCCTCGGCATAGCCCAGGCGCTGGGCTTCCTTCAGCACGGTGGCGAAGTCCAGGCCCTTGCCGCGCATCTCCGACAGGATGAAGTTGGTCGTGCCGTTGATGATGCCGGCGATCCACTCGATGCGGTTGGCCGTCAGGCCCTCGCGCAGCGCCTTGATGATGGGGATGCCGCCGGCGACGGCCGCCTCGAAGGCCACCGTCACGCCCTTCTCGCGCGCGGCCGCGAAGATCTCGCTGCCGTGCAGCGCCAGCAGCGCCTTGTTGGCCGTGACGACGTGCTTGCCGTTGGCAATGGCCTGCAGCACCAGCGAGCGCGCCGGCTCGATGCCGCCGATCAGCTCGACGACGATGTCGATGGCCGGGTTGTTGACCAGCTGCTGCGCGTCGCCCGTGCAGGGCACGCCGTCGCCCACGATGGCCTGGTAGGCCTTGGCGCGCTCGGCATTGCGGGCGGCCACCATCGCGATCTCAATGCCCCGTCCGGCGCGGCCGCGAATCTCGGTCTGGTTGCGCTGCAGGACGTTGAAGGTGCCGGCACCGACGGTGCCGAGGCCGATCAGGCCGACTTGGATGGGCTTCATTGCAGGGCTCTCGGGGACAGGGAAATCGATCAGCTGGAAAGACGGCGGCGATAGCCCGCCAGAAAACGCTCGATGCGGCCGATGGCCTCGCGCAGGTCGTCCACATTGGGCAGGAAGACGAGGCGGAAATGGTCGTGCTCGGGCCAGTTGAAGCCGGTGCCCTGCACGATGAGCACCTTCTCCTCGGCCAGCAACTCGTAGGCGAACTGCTGGTCGTCGGCGATTGGGTAGACCTTGGGGTCCAGCCGCGGGAACATGTAGAGCGCCGCTTTGGGCTTGACGACGCTGACGCCCGGGATCTGCGCCAGCAGCTCGTAGGCCAGGTCGCGCTGGTGGCACAGCCGCCCGGTGGGCGCGACCAGGTCCTTGATGCTCTGGTAGCCGCCCAGGGCCGTCTGGATGGCCAGCTGACCCGGCGTGTTGGAGCACAGCCGCAGCGACGCCAGCATGTTCAGCCCCTCGATGTAGTCGCGGGCATGGCGCTTCTCGCCGCTGACCACCATCCAGCCGGCGCGGTAGCCGCAGGCGCGGTAGTTCTTGGACAGGCCGTTGAAGGTCACGAACAGCACGTCGTCGGCCAGCGCGGCCATGGCGGTGTGGGTGTGGCCGTCGTACAGCGTCTTGTCGTAGATTTCGTCCGCGAAGACCACCAACTGGTGGCGGCGGGCCAGTTCGATGATGCCCAGCAGCAGGTCGTTGGGATACAGCGCGCCGGTGGGATTGTTGGGGTTGCAGACCATGATGCCGCGGGTGCGCGGCGTGATCTTGGACTCGATGTCGGCCAGATCGGGCAGCCAGCCGGCGCCCTCGTCGCACAGGTAGTGCACCGGCCGGCCGCCCGACAGGCCCACGACGGCCGTGTAGAGCGGGAAGTCGGGCGCCGGGATCAGGATCTCGTCGCCGTCGTTGACCAGCGCGTTGATGGCCATCTGGATCAGCTCGGACGCGCCGTTGCCCAGGTAGACGTCGTCCACCGTGACGCCCTTGACGCCCTTCTCCTGCGTGTAGTGCACCACCGCCTTGCGCGGCGCGAACAGGCCCTTGCTGTCGGTGTAGCCGCCGGCGTCGCCAAGGTTGCGGATCATGTCCTGGACGATCTCGTCCGGCGGCGTCAGGCCGAACACGGCCGTGTTGCCGATGTTCAGCTTCATGATCTTCTGGCCCTCTTCCTCCATCTGCCGGGCCTTGTCCAGCACCGGGCCGCGGATGTCGTAGCTGACGCTGGCGAGCTTGCTGGACTTGGCGATGGGCTTCAAAGGGGCTCCGGCGCAGCGTTTGCTGCAGTGCAAAAGGGGACCTTGGAGTTTAAGGCGGCGGGCGCCGGGAACCGGTTCTGGGCGACACTCCCGCCAGGCCTCCTGCCCACCGTTTTTTCGATGAAGTTTCAGCTCGACGAGCCGCAAGGCGGCAACAGCATTTCCCGCCACGACGCCCAGGGCGTCTGGGTCAACGGCCAGCCGCACACGGCCAGCGTGCTGGTGCCCTGGAAGGGGCAGGTCGCCGCCTGGGCGCCTTCGCGCTTCGAGGAACTTCAGGCCGCGCATTTCGAAGCAATCCAGGCGCTGAACCCGGAGCTGGTGGTCTTCGGCAGCGGTGCGCGGCTGCGCTTCCCGAGCCCGGCCTTGTGGCGCCGGCTGGTCGAGGCGCGCATCGGTTTCGAGGTCATGGACATCGCCGCCGCCTGCCGCACCTACAACGTGCTGGCCAGCGAGGGGCGCAACGTGCTGGCGGCGCTGCTGATCGAGCGACCTGATTAGTAATGTGCCTCAGTCCCGCCTCTGATCGCCGGGATTGGGTGCGCTGGGCAGCGTGCGACGTCGACGATCAGCCGAGCGAGCAAACCGCGCAGATCGAAGCGGCGGTTGAAGCGATAGGCGAACGCAGCAAGATGACTGTCGGCATGCTTGGACCAACCCAGCGAGTGGAACGCACCGTGCAACGTGGTCTTGAGATTGCCCAGGATCGTGTTGACCCACTGGAACTGCGGCAGATCACGCGGCTTGCGGTCGCCGACCACGATGGGCGTGTGCGTGCAACCCGCCGCCGTCACGGCAGCGAAGCAGCCCAGCCCGTCGCTGATGACCAGCGCAGTGGGCGCCAGACTGGCCTTGGCCCAGCCCTTGATCGCCTCGTTGGTAAAACCGCTGACTCGGTTGAGCTTGAGGAACTGCGGACGCCCTTTGTCGTTGAGCGACACGGCGGCCACGAACGGCGTTTTGTTCTCCGAACCGCGCCCGGGCTTGCCGCCCGGGTGCTCACCTCCCAGGTAGGCGTCATCGAGTTGAACCGTGCCCGCGAGCTGGTGCTGTCCCTCGCGCAGCGCCATCGCGTGGTTGATCTTGTGCTGCAGAGCCCAGGCGGTGGGGTAGCTCACGCC
>JBKBVY010000251.1:0-4706 GCA_046289335.1 Roseateles sp.
GGTCCAGGTCCAGGAACAGCACGGCCAGCGGCTCGTCGCCGCGGCGCGCGATGTCGATGGCCTGGCTGGCACGGTCGGCCAGCAGATGGCGGTTGGGCAGGCCTGTCAGGCCGTCGAACATGGCCAGGCGCTGCGCGCGGGCCTCGGCCGCCTGCTGCTCGGCGATCTTGAGCTCCAGCGCCGCGACGGTCTGGCTCAGCTGCTCGGTGCGCTGCGCCACCAGCGCCTCCAGTTGGGCCTTGGCATGCACCTGCTCCTGCTCGGCGAGCTTGCGGGCGGTGATGTCCTGCGTGATCCAGATGGAGCCGCGCGACAGGTCGCTGCAATCGATGGCCTGGGCGCGCACCTCGCACCAGACCGGCGTGCCGTCCTTGCGGCCCAGCAGCATCTCGGCATGGAAAGCCTCTCCGCGCGACAGCGGCTCGTAGCAGAGGTCGCCCGCGGCCTTCCAGTCCTCGTCGCTCAGGTACCAGACGCGCGACAGCTGGCCGTCCAGCTCGCCCGGCTCGAAGCCGAAGATCTGCTCGAAGGCGCGGTTCACCCGCGTCACGCGGCGGCCGCGCAGGAAGACGATGCCCACCATCGCATGGTCGAAGATCAGCTGCTGCTCGGCATGCAGGTCGGCCAGCGCGGCGTCGGCCAGCTTGCGCTCGTGGATGTCGTCGACGATCCAGATCGAGCCGTCGGCCGGGTCGTCGGGGTTGATCAGCCGGCCGGTCAGGTGGGCCCAGAACCTCTCGCCGTTCTGGCGCCGCATCAGCTGCTCGCCGCGGAAGGTCTCACCCGCGGCCAGCAGCGGATAGGCCCGCCGCCCCAGGTCCCGCGCGTCCGCCTCGCTGTCGTACAGCTCCACGCTGCTGCGGCCCACCGCCGCCTCGGGGCTGTCGAAGCCGTAGATCTCCGCGTAGCGCTGGTTGCAGCGCACCAGCGTGCGCGCCTTCACGAAGACGATGCCCACGCCCGCGTTCGCGAGGATCACGTCCAGCTCGCGCAGCACCTGGCCAAGCTCGGTGCGGTTGTCGCTGGAAGGGGGCGCGGAACTCATGACGGGGATGAGACGGGCGGACTGGCGGCAGATGGGAGGTTGGCCGGTTATTGTGTTGCCTCATGAACATCCTGGACACCGCGCGCCTGACGCTGCGTGAATTCACACCGCTTGACGCCCCCTTCCTGCTGCGCCTGGTCAACGAGCCGGGGTGGCTGCGCCACATCAACGACCCCGGCGTGCGCAGCGTCGACGACGCGCTGAGCTGGGCCGAGGGGCGGCTGTTCAAGGCTTACCGCGAACTCGGTCACGGATTCTGGGCAGTGCAGCGCCGCGACGATGGCGAACTGCTGGGCATGTGCGGCCTGTTCAAGCGCGCCGCGCTGCCGGAGCCCGACCTGGGCTACGCGCTGCTGGCCCGGCACGAGGGCCGAGGCTATGCGCTGGAGGCTGCGCGCGCCTGCGTCGCCCATGCGCGCGAGGCGCTGGGCTGGAAGACCTTGATGGCCATCTCGGCCGTGGACAACCCGCGCAGCGTCGGCCTGCTGGCCAAGCTCGGCTTCGTCGAGCAGGACCAGCAGCAGCTGGAGGGCTACAGCGGGCCCTCGCGCGTGTTCAGCCTGGCGCTCTGACGCGCCGGCCCGGGCGTCAGACCCGGCGGGCCAGGTCTTGCGCCAGGCCCGTGTAGCTGCCCGGCGTCATCTTCAGCAGCCGGGCCTTCTCGGCCTTGGGCAGATCCAGGCCCTCGATGAAGGCGCGGATGGATTCCTGCGTGATGGCCTTGCCGCGCGTCAGCTCCTTGAGCTGCTCGTAAGGGTTGGGCAGGCCGAAGCGGCGCATGACGGTCTGGATGGGCTCGGCCAGCACTTCCCAGGCGGCGTCCAGGTCGTCAGCCAGCGCGACCTCGTTGACCTCCAGCTTGGAGAGGCCCTTGGCCAGCGAGTCATAGCCCAGCAGCGCGTAGCCCAGGCCCACGCCCATGTTGCGCAGCACGGTGGAGTCGGTCAGGTCACGCTGCCAGCGGCTCACCGGCAGCTTCTGGCTCAGGTGGGTCAGCACCGCGCTGGCCAGGCCGAAGTTGCCTTCCGCGTTCTCGAAGTCGATGGGGTTGACCTTGTGCGGCATCGTCGAGCTGCCGATCTCGCCAGCCTTGGTCTTCTGCTTGAAGTAGCCCAGCGAGATGTAGCCCCAGACGTCGCGCGCCCAGTCGATCAGGATGGTGTTGGCGCGCGTGAACGCATCGAACAGCTCGGCCATGTAGTCGTGCGGCTCGATCTGGATGGTGTAGGGGTTGAAGGTCAGCTTCAGCTGCTTTTCGATGACCTGCTTGCTGAACGCTTCCCAGTCGTGGCGGGGCCAGGCCGACAGGTGGGCATTGAAGTTGCCGACCGCGCCATTCATCTTGGCCAGCGGCTTCACCGCGGCGATGCGCGCGCGCGCCGTCTGCAGCCGGGCCACGACGTTGGCGATCTCCTTGCCCACCGTCGTCGGGCTGGCCGTCTGACCGTGCGTGCGGGAGAGCATCGGGATGGCCGCGAACTGGTGGGCCATGCCGCGCAGCTTGTCGATGATGCCGTCCAGCGCCGGCAGCATGACCTCGTCGCGCGCGGCCTTCAGCATCAGCGCATGGCTGGTGTTGTTGATGTCCTCGCTGGTGCAGGCGAAGTGCACGAACTCCGACGCGGCCAGCAGTTCGGGCTGGCCTTCGAAGCTGCGCTTGATCCAGTACTCCACGGCCTTCACGTCGTGGTTGGTGGTGCGCTCGATGGCCTTGATGGCCTCGGCATCGGCCTCGCTGAACTTCTTCACGAGACGCCGCAGGCGCGCGCGGGCCGCGGACGACAGCGGCTTGAACTCCTTGAAGCCGGCGTCGCTGAGCGCGATGAACCACTCCACCTCCACCTGCACGCGGCGGTGCATCAGGCCGTACTCGGACAGCAGCGGACGCAGCGCGGCCACCTTGGCGGCATAGCGGCCGTCCAGCGGCGAGAGGGCGCTGATCGGGTTGAAGTCGGTCGTGGTCATGGCGGGCCGGCGGGTCGTGGAAAACCCGCGATTCTAGTTTTCGGGGCTCGCGCGGCCTTCGGCCTTGAAGAAGGCGATGCGTTCGGCGTCGGCAGGGTGGCTGCTGAAGGCAATGGCCAGCGGGTGCTCGCCCACGCCGGCTTGCCGCTTGGCGATGCGCTCGAAGAACACCGCCATGCGCGCCGTGTCCACGCCGCCGGCCCGCGCCAGCGCGCGGCCGTAGGCGTCGGCCTCGCGCTCGTTGTCGCGCGAGTAGGCGTTGGTGGCCAGCAGCGCGGGCGCGGCGGCCAGCAAGCTGGAGAAGTCGCCGACGAAGACCGACGTGACCATCCCCACCGCGCCGGCCCGCAGCAGCATGCGCAGGCCATGGCGGTGCTGCACATGCCCCAGCTCGTGGGCCAGCACGGTGAGCACGGCGTCGGGCTCGTCGTCCAGCAGCTTCAGCAGCTCGTCGGTGATGACCACGTCGCCACCCGGCAGCGCGAAGGCGTTGGGGCCCAGGGCCTTGCCGCCGGCGCGGAAATGGATCTCGAAGTGCTCGGGCACCGTCGGTCCGCCGGCTGCGCGCGCCCGGGCCAGCATGGCTTGCCAGCGCTCGCGCCAGGCCCGCTGCTGCGCCGCGCTGAGGCGCGTGGGCTGCAGCCAGTCGCCGTCCAGGCTGTCCAGCAGGTGCGCGCCGATGCGCTGCTCGGCGCGGGTCGGCAGCGCATCCACCGCCCGGTCCGCCGCCCAGGGCAGGCCCCAGCGGTAGCCGGCGGCAAGACCTGCCACCAGCAGCAGCAGCGACAGCAGGGCCAGCCGCCAGCTCTGCTGCCAGCGCACGACCACGCTGTCGCCGCGGCCGCTGGCGCGGGCCCAGGCGTCGAAGGCCGCGGCATCGGCCACGCTCAGCAGGCCGCCGCCGGGCAGCAGGATCTGGCGCTGACCGTGGCGCTGCCGCTCGGGCCAGGTCACGCCGGCCAGCGGCGCGCTGTGCTCACCGTAGTGCAGCGTGGCGCCGTCCAGCCAGACCTGCACCGGCCGTGGCCGCGCGCTGCGGCCATCGAACCAGTCGGCCGTGAGCCGGGGCGCCTCCATCACAGGCCCATGTCGATGCCGAAGAAGTCGCCGGCCACGTCGCCGGTCGCGTCTTCATGGCCGGCGTTGGCGGCAGCCACCCAGTCCAGCGGGTCGTCGTCGCAGCCGATGCTGACGGCTTGCAGGCGCAGCCGCGCAGTCGCCACGACGGCAAACGGGCGGTACAGGCCCAGCGTCAGCAGGGTCAGCAGCCAGTTCTTCAGCGTGAGTCCGAACAGCGCGCGGAACTTCAGCTGGCTCGCGAAGCCCAGCGCCTCGCTGCGCGTGGTGTTCCAGACCAGGTTCTGCAGCCGGGCCGCGCCATAGGGCATCACGACGGCGAAATAGACCAGGTAGGCCAGCACCGACCCCAAGCCCACAAAGACCAGCGCCAGCTCCCGCGAGGCGCCCAGGCCGCGCAGCATCGCCACGCTGAAGCCGATGATGAGGCCGGCCAGGAACAGGGGCAGCAGCGACACCAGCGCGACCCGCAGCGACAGCAGGTAGATCTGGCCCACGGTCAGGCTGCTGCGGCTGTGCTGGCACGCGATGCGGTAGCCGTTGTGCTGGTAGCGCTTGAACAGCGTCAGCGACATGGGCGTGAGCAGCAGGATGGCCAGCCCGCCGATCAGGTTCAGCG
>JBKBVY010000252.1:0-4703 GCA_046289335.1 Roseateles sp.
GGCGCCGCAACAGGCCGCGCTGTTCTGATGCACCTGCCGCTGCGCTACCCGGCCGACTGGGACGGCTTTGCGGCCCAGCTGCCACGGCTGCTGGCCGGTGCCGACGGCGGCTGGACGCACGACGTGGGCGCGCAGGCCGCGCTGTTCGGCGCGGACGATGGGGCGCTGCCGGCGGCGCCCTGGGCGCCCCCGCCCGGCTGGGATGCACTGGGCCGCCAGGTGGCCATGCATGCCGACGACGACCGCTACGCGCTGCTGCTGGCCTATGCGCGCCGCCTGCAGCGCGAGCCGGCGCTGTGGGGCGACTTGCTGGACCCGCAGCGCCGGCGCCTTCAGTCGCTGGCCCGGCAGGTGGGCCGCGAGATCCACAAGATGCATGCCTTCGTGCGCTTTCGCGAGGTGGCCGACCCGCAGGCCCGCGGCGGGCGCCGGCATGTGGCGTGGTTCGAGCCGGCCCACCATGTGCTGCGCGCGGTGGCGCCGTTCTTCGTGAAGCGCTTCGCCCAGCATCCCTGGGCCATCCTGACGCCGCTGGGCTGCCTGCACTGGGACGGCCAGCGCCTGAGCGGCGCCGGCCCTGCCCGCCGCGAGGACGCGCCGCCCGCCGACGCCGGCGAGGTGCTGTGGCTGACCTACTACCGCAGCATCTTCAACCCGGCGCGGCTGAAGGTGGCGGCGATGAAGAAGGAGATGCCGGTGCGCTACTGGGCACAGTTGCCGGAGGCGGCGCTCATCGGCAGCCTCGTGCGCGATGCGGCCGAGCGCGAGGGGCGCATGCGAAATGTCTGAGCCGGCGGGCCTCAGACCTTTTCGAACAGCAACGCCAGCTGGCTCGCGATGAGCAACTCCTGGCGCGTCCAGGCCCGCGTCGCGCGGGCGTCCACCAGCCACAGCGCGCCGGCCAGCTGGGTGCCGTCGTACAGCGGCACCTCGATGCGGGCCTGGGCTGCGCCGCTCAGGCCGGCCAATTCGTCATGGCAGGGGTGCAGCGCCGCGTCGGGCAGGGCCAGCGGCGCGCCGTGGCGGGTCAGCAGGTCCAGGTAGCGCGGCTGGCCCTGGGGCGCCAGCCCGCCCGGGCCCAGCGTCCAGCGGATCACCTCGGCCAGGCCCAGGATGCGTGCGCTGGCGGCTTTCAGCTCGGCCAGCGCCTCGGGCGGCGTGGCGGCCGCCAGGCGCTGGCGCTGGCTGGACAGCTGCAGCAGCAGCTCCTCCGGCGTGAGCGGCGCGCCAGCCCCTTCGGCCGGCGGCGCGGCCAGCGTGGCGCGGGCGGGCAGGGAGAGCCGCTCGATCTCGGACTGCAGGGCCAGGTGTTGCCACAGATGCTCCAGCGCGCCGGCGGCGTCGCCCTCGGCCTGCAGCAGCTCGGCCAGCTGGCGGTGCGCCTGGCGGGCCTGGGCGCGGGCCTGGATGCGCTGGGCGAGCTGCAGGCCGTGGCGGGTGGAGCGCACGGCGGCGGCGGTGTCGCCGCGGGCCAGCGCGATCTCGGTCCAGGTGCGGCTGGCGGCGGCCTCCAGCCAGGGGTAGCCCTGCCGGGCCGCGATGTCCAGCGCCAGCCGGCAGTCGGCCACGGCCCAGTCCATGCGCTGGCGGGCCAGCGCGGCGCGCGCCAGATGCCAGTGCGCCTCGGCCTCGAACACGCGGTGCGCGCCGCGCCGCGCGGCCGCCAGGCCGTGGCTGAAGTGGCGCTCGGCGGCCGGCAGGTCGCCGGTCTCGAAGCTGCCCACGCCGATGTTCAGCGCCAGCTTGGCGGCCAGGTAGCTGTCGTCCACGCCGGCCAGTTGCTCGGCCGCATCGCGCATCTGGCGCAGGCCGCGCGCCCAGTCGGCGTGGGCGTAGTGGATCTGGCCCAGGCCGATGCGCGCGGCCACGCCGGTCTGCAGATGGCCGCTGACCTCGGCCAGGTCCAGCGCGCGCGACCACTGCTCGGTGGCGAGCTGGTACTCGCCCTGCTGGTAGGCGATGCGGCCCAGCGCCTCGCAGACCCGCGCGGCCTGCACCGGAAAATGCCCGGCCGCGGCCAGCGCGCCGGCCTGCTCCAGCGCCGGCAGCAGCTCCAGCGCGCGGCCGCGCGGCTCCAGCAGGCCGAAGCGCGCATACAGCGCGTCGACGCCGACAGCGGTGTCGCCGGCATCGAAGGCGCGGCGGCTCAGCCGCTCCAGCAACTGGTCCGCCAGGGCGGGATGGCGGCGCGACACGCGGCCGATGCGGCCGAGCAGGTCGGCCAGGGCCGGGGTGGCGGCGGGCTGGAGGGTGAACACGGGCGGTAGGCGGGTTGGTTTCTGACTGGTATTCTTGTCGAATCCAGGGCTGCGGCGTCGGCGACCTCGGGCTAGTCCTAGCCCGAGAAATTGACGTAGACCAGTTTAAAACCAATTGACGCCCCCGGATGTTGGTATTAGAGTGGTATCGACTACTTCACGTCGACCATGCCACTCGCTCTTGATCCCGCCCTGAAGACCTCCCGCGACTCCGGCCGCTCCGTGCGTTGGTGGGTGGGCATCGATGGTGGTGGCACCAGCACGCGGGCGCTGGTGGCCGACGCCCAGGGCCGCATCGTGGGGCGCGGCCAGGCCGGCGCGTCGGCGCTGAACCAGGGCGTGGACCAGGCCTGGCGGCATATCGCCGAGGCCATCGCCCAGGCTGGCGTGCCGGGCCTGGCGCTGCAGGACTGCGCGCTGGGTCTGGGCCTGTCCGGCACCGGCGTGCCGGCGCAGCTGCAGGCCTTTGTCGCGGCCGACCCCGGCGTCGCGCGCTTCACGCTGGTGACCGATGGCCTGGTGGCGCTGCTGGGCGCCCACGGTGGCCGGCCCGGCGCGCTGCTGATCTCGGGCACCGGCTCGGTGGCCGAGGCGCTGCTGGAAGACGGCAGCCGCCGCATGACCGGCGGCTGGGGCTGGCAGATCGGCGACGAGGGCAGCGGCGCCTGGCTGGGCCAGCAGGCGATGAAGGTCGCGCAGGCCGCCTACGACGGCCGGGCGCCGCGCGGCCCGCTGGCCGAGGCCGTCTACGCCGCGGCCGGCGCCAGCCGCGAGGCGCTGCTGGCCTTCTGCGCCCAGGCCGGGCAGGGCGGCTATGCGGGCCTGGCGCCGCTGGTGTTTGCCCACGAGCCGGACGACCCCGCCGCCGCCGCGCTGCTGGACCAGGCCGCCCGCGCGCTGGACGCGCTGGCCGAAGCCCTGCACCCGACCCTGCCGCTGGCGCTGGCCGGCAGCATCGCGCAGCGCCTGGCCCCCCGCCTCAGCCCGGCGCTGCAGGCCCGCCGTGTCCAAGCCCAGGGCGAGCCGGTGGCCGGCGCGCTGTGGCTGATCCAACAGGAAACCTCCGTCTCATGAGTGCCGTCTTCGCTTTCAAGCCCGACCCCAACGCGGCGTCGCCGCTGTACATGCAGCTGGCGCAGAGCCTGGCCCAGGCCATCCGCGAGGGCGTCTTCCACGCCGACGAGGCCTTGCCCAGCGAGCGCGTGCTGGCCGAGCAGCTGGAGCTGTCGCGCGTGACCGCGCGCAAGGCCATCGACCGGCTGGTGGAGCAGGGCCTCATCATCCGCAAGCGCGGCTCGGGCAACTACATCGCGCCCAAGCTGGAGCAGCCGCTGACCCGGCTGACCAGCTTCTCCGAGGAGCTGCACCAGCGCGGCTTCGTGCCCAGCTCGCGCTGGCTGCTGCGCGGCTTCACGCCCGCGGCGCCCGACGAGCAGCTGTCGCTGGAGCTGAAGAGCGGCGAGCGCGTCGCGCGGCTGGAGCGCCAGCGGCTGGCGGACTCGGTCGTCATGGCCTACGAGGTGTCGGTGCTGCCGCAGAGCGTGCTGCCCGATCCGCAGAAGGTCGAGGCCTCGCTCTACGCCCACCTGGGCGAGCGGGCGCCGGTGCGCGCGCTGCAGCATATCCGCGCGCTGAATGCCGATGCCAAGCTGGCCGGGCTGCTGGAGGTGCCGCTGGGCGCCGCGGTGCTGTTCATCACGCGGGTGGGCTACCTGGCCTCGGGCCAGGCGGTGGAGCTGACGCACTCCTACTGCCGCAGCGACTACTACGACTTCGTCGCCGAGATGCGCAGGGACTGATGAAACTCGAAGGCGACATCGTCACGTCGCAGGGCGTGTTCCGCGGTCACCTGCAGATCGAGCAGGACCGCATCGCGGCCGTCGTGGGCGCGGCCATTGCGGCTGCGCGCGCCGGCGAGGGCGGCCGGCCGCTGCTGCTGCCCGGCTTCATCGACACCCATGTGCACGGCGGCGGCGGCCGCGACACGATGGAAGGCGGCGACGCGATTCAAGCCATCGCGCGCCGCCATGTGCGCCACGGCACCACGGCCTTCCTGGCGACGACGATGACCGCGCCCATGGCCGACATCGAGGCCGCGCTGCGCGCGCTGGGTCCGGTGTGCCGCGAGCGCGCGCCGCAGTCGGCGCGCGTGCTGGGCGTGCACCTGGAAGGGCCCTACATCAGCCCCGGCCGTCTGGGAGCGCAGCCGGCGCATGCTGCCGCCGCGACGCTGGCCGAGGTGCTGCGCCTGAACGCGCTGGCGCCCATCAAGGTGCTGACGCTGGCGCCCGAGATGCCCGGCCACCTGGCGCTGATCGGCCCGCTGCGCGATGCGGGCATTCGCGTGCAGATCGGCCACAGCAACGGCAGCTACGACGACGGCGTGGCCGCGCTGCAGGCCGGCGCCGCGGGCTTCACCCATCTCTTCAACGCGATGAGCGCGCT
>JBKBVY010000253.1:0-4628 GCA_046289335.1 Roseateles sp.
AAGACCCTTCCAATGCTTGACTTTGAACACAGTTGCTCGGGGGCTGAGGCCGGACACGATAAGTCCAGTGGACTTGTCGTGCCTGCCGAAGGGCTGCGGCACTGCCGCAGCGCGGTCTGCAGGACCGACCAGACCTGCCCGCGTTCAGCGGGGCAAGCTGGGCGCGGAGTCAACGATCACCGCTTGATGCTCGCCATGATCTGGTCAAACGTGCCGCCGTCCGCAAAGTGCGTCTTGCTGACCTTGGCCCAGCCGCCCAGCGTCTGCTCCACGGTGAACAGCTTGATGTTGGCGAAGCGCTGCTGGTGCTTCTTGAACACGGCCGGGTCACGCGGGCGGAAGTTGTTCCTGGCGATGATTTCCTGCGCCTCCGGGCTCCAGTGGAAGTCCAGGTAGGCCTTGGCCAGCGCGGTCGTGCCCTTCTTGGCGGCCACCTTGTCGACCAGCGCGACCGGTGCCTCGGTCTCGATGGAGATGCTGGGGTTGACCTGCTCGAACTGGCCCTTGCCGAACTCGTTCTCGATCAGCTCGACCTCGGCCTCGAAGGTCACCAGCACGTCGCCGATGCCGCGTTGCGTGAAGGTGGTCGTCGCGCCGCGGCCGCCGCCGTCCAGCACCGGCACGTTGGTC
This sequence comes from Roseateles sp., assembly GCA_046289335.1. Lineage (GTDB taxonomy): Bacteria > Pseudomonadota > Gammaproteobacteria > Burkholderiales > Burkholderiaceae_C > Pelomonas. The sequence continues at coordinate 631 of JBKBVY010000253.1, forward strand.
AGGATCTTGGTGGCCAGCTCGCGCGCCTGGGCTTCGGTGCCGCCGTTGGCCAGCACGCTGCCCCAGATGGCCAGGAAGCTGTAGCGGCCGTTGCCGGTCACCTTGGGGTTGGGGATGATGACCGGCACGCCGGGGCGGGCCAGGTCCGCCCAGTCCTTGATGCCCTTGGGGTTGCCCTTGCGCACCAGGAAGGTCATCGTGGACGAGTAGGGCGCCGCGTTGTTGGGGAAGCGGCTGCGCCAGTCGGCCGGGGTCAGGCCGCTGGTGGCGAGCTGATCCACGTCGGTGGCCTGGTTCATCGTGACCACATCGGCCTCCAGGCCGCCGATGACCGCGCCGATCTGCTTGCTGGAGCCGCCATGGCTCTGGTTCACCGTCACGTTGACGCCCTTGGCCTTCTGCGCCGCAATGAAGGCGGGGTTGATCTGCTTGTACAGCTCGCGGGCCACGTCGTAGGAGACGTTCAGCAGCGTCGGGTCGGCAGCCAGCGCCGGCAGGGCGGCGGAGGCGGCGAACAAGGCCAGCGTGGCGCGGCGGGTGAGCTTGGAGAGGGACATGGTGTCGGGGCCGTCGTTGGAACGAAGTCGCGAGGGTGCCCCAAGTCCCTTATTCAAGGAACGACAGTTTGCTTATTTCCTTATGCAGATTCCGCCCAAGGGTGGCACGGCGCTTGCTGCCGGCATGAACATGCCGTTCGCGCTGTCCGACCCGCCAGCCGCCTCCGAAGAGGCCAACCGCCGCCTGACGCTGCTGCTGGAAAGCACCGGCGAGGGCATCTTCGGCATCGACATGGACGGGCGATGCACCTTCGTGAACCGCGCCGCCTGCGATCAGCTGGGCTGGCGCACCGACCAGGTGCTGGGGCGCAACATGCACGCGCTCATCCACCACTCGCGCGAGAACGGCGCCCACTACCCCGAGTGCGACTGCCCCATCTTCAATGCCTTCCGCCGCGGCGACCCCTGCCGCATCGCCGACGAGGTGCTGTGGCGGGCCGACGGCAGTGCCTTCCCGGCGGAGTATTCCAGCCATCCCGTCATCGAGAACGGCGTCGTGCAGGGGGCGGTGGTCACCTTCGTGGACATCTCCGCGCGCCGCCGCGCCGAGGCCTTGCTGCGCGCCAGCCATGACCAGCTGGAGCAGCGGGTGGCCGAGCGCACCGCCGAGCTGCGCGAGCTGGCCCACCACCTGGAGGCCGTGCGCGAGACCGAGCGCAAGCGCATCGCCCGCGAGATCCACGACGAGCTGGGCTCGCTGCTGGTGGCGCTGAAGATGGACCTGGACTGGCTGGCCCGCCGCGTCGGCGATCCGGCGCTGCGCGAGCCCATGGTGGGCAAATGCCAGCGTATGGGCGGGCTGGTGGACACGGCGGTGGACGCGGTGGGCCGCATCATCACCGACCTGCGCCCCAGCATCCTGGACCACCAGGGCCTGTGGGCCGCGCTGGAGTGGCAGGCCCAGGAGTTCCAGCGGGCCGGCAGCGACGAGCGCGAGGTGGACGTCAAGATGCACGTGGCCGCCAGCGTGGCGCCGCCCGAGGGCGGCCTGGCCATCGCGGTGTTCCGCATCTTCCAGGAGGTGCTGTCCAACGTCGCCCGGCATGCGCAGGCCCGTCATGTGGCCATCCGCATCGACGTTGATGCGCCGCCTGCGCCGGTGCTGTACCTGCAGGTGCGCGACGACGGCGTGGGCGCATCGCCCGAGGCGCTGAACGATGCGCGCAGCTACGGTGTGCTGGGCATGCGCGAGCGGGCGGCGCATTTCGGCGGGCGCATCGGCATCGAGAGCTTCCCGGGGCGCGGCACCACCGTGCGGCTGGTCATGCCGCTGGAGACGGCCTCGTGATCCGGGTCCTGGTCTGTGATGACCACCTCATCGTGCGCCAGGGCATCAAGCAGGTGCTGGCCGAGGCCGAGGACATCCGCACCGTCGGCGAGGCAGCCCACGGGCCGGAGGCCATCCAGCAGGTGAGGGCGGGCGGCATCGACGTGGTGCTGCTGGACATCGCCATGCCGCAGCGCGACGGGCTGGACATCCTGAAGGCGCTGAAGGCCGAGTTCCCCCGGCTGCCGGTGCTGATGCTGTCCACCTACCCGGACCGCCAGTACGCCGTGCGCAGCCTCAAGCTGGGCGCCGCCGGCTACCTGAACAAGAGCGCCGACAGCGAACAGATGATCGAGGCCGTGCGCAGCGTCGCGCGCGGCAAGCTCTTCATCACGCCCAGCGTGGCCGAGCTGCTGGCCGGCGCCGTGGGTGCCGGTGGCAGCAAGGCCGGGGATCCGGACAAGCCGCTGGACGAACTGCTGTCGCACCGCGAGCACCAGGTCTTCCAGCTGCTGGCCGCCGGCCGCAGCGTGGGCGAGATCGCCGAGCAGCTGGTGCTCTCGCCCAACACCGTGTCCACCTACCGGGCGCGGGTGCTGGAGAAGATCGGCGTGCGCAACGACGTGGAGCTGGCGCTGTTTGCGGTGCGGACCGAGCAAGCGGGATAGGGGCACTTCCAGAGAAGTAAAACCCCGTTTCGTTTCGGCGCTGTACATTGCCGGCCGCAATGACCACCGCGCCGGCCGGCGCACAGAAAGAACCCCATGAGCGCCACCCAGCAGATCGCCGAAGCCTTCACCACCGCCCGCGCCGCCGGCCGCGCCATCGCCGCCTATCCCGGCACGCCGCCCGCCACGCTGGCCGAGGCCTATGCCATCCAGGCCGCGGCCATCGCCCGCTGGCCGCACGCCGTGGCCGGCTGGAAGGTCGCCCGCGTGAACCCGGCCTTCGCCGCCCAGTTCCCGGAGGAGCGCCTGATCGGCCCGGCGTTCGCGCCCAACGTGCATCGCGTCGAGCCCGGCGGCACGGCGACCTGCCCGGTGTTCGACGGCGGCTTCGCGGCCGTGGAGGCCGAGGTCGTCATCGTCGTCGCGCAGGACGCGCCCGCCGGCAAGGCCGACTGGACGGCCGACACCGTGGCGCCCTTCGTCAAGTCCATGCACATCGGCGTGGAGGTGGCCAGCAGCCCGCTGGCGACGCTGAACGACATCGGCCCCGGCGCCGTGATTTCCGACTTCGGCAACAACTGGGGCGTCGTCATAGGCGCCGAGATTGCCAACTGGCAGGCGCTGGAAACTCTCGATGTCGAGACCTTCATCGACGGTGCCTCGGTCGGCACCGGCAAGGTCGCCCTCAAGCCCGGCCCGCTGGGCGCGCTGGCCTTCACGCTGAACAAGCGCGCCCAGCAGGGCGCCGTGCTGAAGGCGGGCGACGTGATCTCCACCGGCATGATCACCGGCGTGCACGACATCCGCATCGGCCAGCGCTCGCGGCATGTGTTTGCCGGCGTGGGCGAGGTGCAGGTGCAGATCACGCGGGCTGGCGTCGTCGGCGGCTGACATTCGAGGACGTCAGGGGGCGCTACTCGATGTTCTGCACCTGAACGTCGAGTTCGACTCCAAGTGGCTGTCGGATCACAAGTTTTTCTCGACCAACCAGCTGAAACCCCACAACAAACCCCGCAGTCCAGCAGCGCTTGTCACGGCCCAGCGGCGGGCAGCAGGTGGACTTTGGCGCGTCGCCGCTTCAAGCCGCAGCCAGCCGACGCGGCCATCAATCTCGAGCAGGGTCTGTGGGAACAGCTCGTCAGCACGGGAGCCTTACTCCCAGTTCAACCTGACAGTGTCTTACAGCGGCTTCAAGAATCTCAAGCTGACGCTGGGCGTCAACAACCTGACCGATGAGAAGCCGCCGCTGACCAACAACTCGCGCTACCAGGGCTACCTGACGCAGAACGCCGACGTGCTGGGCCGTGCGTATCAGTTCAGCGCGTCATACAAGTATTGATTTTCGGCACCAGGTCTCCGGTCCGAATTCCGCCGCGACAGGGCATGTGTCGCGGCGGCTTTTTTCTTCTGCACGGGTGTTAATGCGCTGACCTGATTAGTAAGTTGCCTCAGGTGGCGCATCTGGTGAGCCAGCAGGCCGATAGGGTTGGCGGCATCCCCACTTGG
>JBKBVY010000254.1:0-4366 GCA_046289335.1 Roseateles sp.
GCGCGTGTTCCGTCAGCTGTGGATCGCCCGTATCAACGCCGCCTCGCGTGGCCTGGGCCTGTCCTACAGCAAGTTCGTGGCGGGTCTGAAGAAGGCCCAGATCGACATCGACCGCAAGGTCCTCGCCGACCTGGCCGTCAACGACCCGGCTGGTTTTGCCAGCATCTTCGCCAAGGTGAAGGCCGCGCTCGCCTGATTGCGACCCGCTCCGGCTCACGTCGGAGCACGCAACTTTTGAGGGCCGGCCCACTGGGTCGGCCCTTTTTCATTTCCGATTTCCCGCATGTCTGATCTCGACGCCCTTCTGGCTGCCGCGCAAGCGGACTTCGCCGCTGCCCCGACACCCGCCGAGCTGGAAAACGCCAAGGCCAAGTACATCGGCAAGTCCGGCCGCGTGACCGAGTTGATGAAGGGCCTGGCCGCCCTCAGCATCGACGAGAAGAAGACCCGAGGCGCCGAGATCAACCAGTGCAAGGTCGCCATCGAGGCCGCCCTCACCGCCCGCCGCGACGCGCTGGCCGCCGCCGAGTTGGAGAAGCAGCTCAAGGCCGAGGCGCTGGACGTGACGCTGCCCGGCCGCCAGCGCGGCACCGGCGGCCTGCACCCCATCACCCGCGCCATGGAGCGCATCGAGGCCATCTTCTCGTCCATGGGCTTCGATGTGGCCGACGGTCCCGAGATCGAGACCGACTGGTACAGCTTCTCGGCGCTGAACAACCCCGAGAACCACCCGGCGCGCTCCATGCAGGACACGTTCTACGTCGACCTGAAGGACGAAAACGGCAACTGGCTGAACCTGCGCCCGCACACCAGCCCGATGCAGATCCGCTATGCGCAGGCCCATGCCCGGCGCTATGCCGCCCAGGCCACGACGCCCGAAGGGATGCCAGAAATACGCGTCATCGCGCCGGGCCGCACCTACCGCGTGGACAGCGACGCCACCCACTCACCCATGTTCCATCAGGTCGAAGGCCTGTGGGTCGGCGAGAACATCTCGTTCAAGGACCTGAAGGCGGTCTACCTGAACTTCATCACCGCCTTCTTCGAGACCGACCAGCTGCAGCTGCGCTTCCGCCCCAGCTACTTCCCGTTCACCGAGCCCAGCGCCGAGATCGACATCATGTTCGAGAGCGGACCGCTGAAGGGCCGCTGGCTGGAAGTCTCCGGCTCCGGCCAGGTGCACCCGCAGGTGATTCGCAACATGGGCCTGGACCCCGAGCGCTACATCGGCTTCGCCTTCGGCTCCGGCATCGACCGCCTGGCCATGCTGCGCTACGGCGTGAACGACCTGCGCGCCTTCTTCGACGGCGACCTGCGCTTCCTGGCTCAGTTCCGCTGAGCCTCCCAGGTTCTCCAGTTCAAGTCATCCCAGAAGAACAAGACCATGCAATTCCCCGAGTCCTGGCTGCGCGAGTTCTGCAATCCGCCGCTGTCCACCGCCCAGCTGGCCGAGCTGCTGACCATGTCCGGCATGGAGGTGGAAGAGCTGCGCCCGGTCGCGCCGCCCTTCCACGGCATCGTGGTCGCCGAGATCCTCGAAGCCGTCCAGCATCCCAACGCCGACAAGCTGCGCGTCTGCAAGGTCAACGCGGGTGGCCCTGAGCCCCTGCAAATCGTCTGCGGCGCGCCCAACGCCCGCGCCGGCATCAAGGTGCCGCTGGCCACCGTGGGCGCCGAACTGCCCCCGGGCGACGACGGCAAGCCCTTCAAGATCGGCGTCGGCAAGCTGCGCGGCGTCGAGAGCTTCGGCATGCTGTGCTCCGCCCGCGAGCTCAAGCTCAGCGAAGACCATGGCGGCCTGATGGAGCTGGCGGCCGACGCCACCGTCGGCGAAGACATCCGCAAGCATCTGCAGCTGGACGACACGCTGTTCACGCTCAAGCTCACGCCCAACCTCGGCCACTGCCTGAGCGTCTATGGCATCGCGCGTGAAGTCGCCGCGTTGACCGGCGCCCCGCTGCTCAAGGCCGAGTTCCCGGCCGTGCAGCCCTCCATGGACGACAAGCTGCCCGCCCGCATCGAAGCCACCGACCTGTGCGGCCGCTTCTCGGGCCGCGTCATCAAGGGCATCGACACGAAAGCCAAGACGCCCGCGTGGATGGTCCAGCGCCTGGAGCGCTGCGGCCAGCGCTCGGTGACCGCGCTCGTCGACATCTCCAACTACGTGATGTTCGAGTACGGCCGCCCCTCGCACATCTTCGACCTCGACAAGATCAGCGGCGAACTCGTCGTGCGTTGGGGCAAGCCCGGCGAGCAACTCAAGCTGCTGAACGGCAACACCATCACCGTTGACGAGAAGGTCGGCGTCATCGCCGATGCGCGCGAGGTCGAGTCCCTCGCCGGCATCATGGGCGGCGACCACACCGCCGTCTCCGACGACACGAAGAACGTCTACGTCGAAGCCGCCTTCTGGTGGCCCGAGGCCGTCATGGGCCGCGGCCGCCGCTACAACTTCTCGACCGACGCCGGTCACCGCTTCGAGCGCGGCGTGGACCCAGCGCAGACGGTCGAGCACATCGAGCGCATCACGCAGCTCATCCTCGACATCTGCGGCACCGCCGAGACCCAGGTCGGCCCGATGGACGACCAGCAGCCCAACGTTCCAGTGCGCAAGCCCGTGCAGTTGCGCGTCGCGCGTGCCGCCAAGGTCATCGGCATGCCCGTCACGCAGGCAGACTGCGAGCGCGTCTTCACCCGCCTGGGCCTGCCGTTCACCGCTGCTGAGGGTGTCCTCACCGTGACCCCGCCGAGCTGGCGCTTCGACCTGCTCATCGAAGAAGACCTCATCGAGGAAGTCATCCGCGTGCTGGGCTACCCCACGCTGCCGTCCACGGCACCGCTGGCGCCCATCGTCGGCCGCGCACGTTCGGAGTCGCGCCAGAGCGCCCACGCGCTGCGCCGCGCCATCGCCGCACGCGACTACTTCGAGACCATCAACTTCAGCTTCGTCGAGGAGCGCTGGGAGCGCGAGCTGGCCGGCGAGACCGACCCCATCAAGCTGCTCAACCCCATCGCCGCGCCGCTGTCGGTGATGCGCACCAGCCTGATCGGCAGCCTGGTGCAGGTGCTGCGCCACAACCAGGCCCGCCGCGCGACGCGCGTGCGCGCGTTCGAGCTGGGCCGCGTGTTCAAGCGCGACGCCGCCGTGACCAACGGGCCGCTCGCGGTGGCCGGCATCGCGCAGCCGCTGAAGCTGGCGGGCCTGGCCTGGGGCCCGGCAGACCAGCAGCAATGGAGCCAGCGCGACCGCGCCGTCGACTTCTTCGACGTGAAGGGTGACCTCGAAGCCTTGTTCGCGCCGCAGACGCTGACCTTCGAAGCGGCCGAGCATCCTGCCCTGCATCCGGGCCGCAGCGCCCGTGTGAAGCTCGGCGGCGTGGCCATCGGCGTCATCGGCGAGCTGCACCCGCGCTGGCGCCAGGCTTACGAGATCAGCGGCGGCGCGCCTGTCGTCTTCGAGCTGGACCTCGACGCTGCGCTGACCCGCACGTTGCCGCAAGGCCAGCCGCTGTCGCGCCAGCAGGCCGTGCAGCGCGATCTGGCCCTGGTCGTCAAGGACGGCGTGAGCCACGATGCGCTGATGGCCACCATCACGACGGCCGGTGGTGAGCTGCTGCGCTCGGCCAGGCTGTTCGACGTCTTCAAGCCCGCCGCCGGTGCCTCCACCGACCTGCAGGCCGACGAACGCAGCCTGGCCGTGCGCCTCGAACTGCTGGACGATGACACCACGCTAACCGACGAGCGCGTCGACACCGTGATTGCCGCCATCGTCGCTGCCACCGCCCAGCAACTGGGCGCACGCCTGCGTGGCTGACCGGAGAACCCATGGACGCCAACGACATCAAGAAGGACCCGACCGCCGTGGTCATCGGCAGCCTGGAGACGCCCACGCTGACCAAGGCGGAACTGGCGGAACTGCTGTTCGACAAACTGGGGCTGAACAAGCGCGAGTCCAAGGACATGGTCGAAGCCTTCTTCGACATCCTGCACGACAGCCTGGTCAAGGGGCAGGACGTCAAGCTGTCTGGTTTTGGCAACTTCAACATCCGGCGCAAGGCACCGCGGCCCGGCCGCAATCCACGCACCGGCGAGTCCATCCCCATCAAGGCCCGCAACGTGGTCACCTTCCATGCCAGCCACAAACTCAAGGGGTTGGTGCAAGGTGAGACGCCCGCAGAGGAAGACTTCGAGTAGAGTCTGCCCTCCCCTCGCAAACTTGTTGATTTGCAATGGAAAAGGCGCTTCCCGCCATCCCCGCCAAACGCTACTTCACCATCGGTGAGGTCAGCGAGCTGTGCGGCGTGAAGCCCTATGTGCTGCGCTACTGGGAGCAGGAGTTCACCCAGCTCAAGCCCATGAAGCGCCG
>JBKBVY010000254.1:4376-4619 GCA_046289335.1 Roseateles sp.
ACCAGGGCTTCACGATCAGCGGCGCGCGCAATCAGCTGAGCGAGGGCCTGCCCCCCGCCGCGGCGCAGAACTTCCGCGACGAAGCTGAAGCGGCGCAGGCGCTGGACGCGGCCATCCAGGACGGCGACGACGAGCCCGACCAGCCCACGGTGCCGGTCGAGCTCGCCACACGCGCGACGGCCGCGCGCCAGCCCGCCTCCCACGCACAGGCCCTGAAGGCCGCGGAGGTGTCGCTCACGCTGC
>JBKBVY010000255.1:0-4608 GCA_046289335.1 Roseateles sp.
TCGTCAGCCCACCGCCAGCCAGGCGAACCCCAGCGCGGGGTCGGCCACGCGGACCTCGTCTGCCGGGCACTACAAGACGGGCGCGAGGGCTTCGCGCACCAGGGCCGGTGAGTTGTTCTTCTCGCTCAGATGGGCGGCCACGACGGCACCGAGCGCGGTGTGCCGGCAGCGTGACAGCAGCTCAGCGGCGGCCGCATTCGACAGGTGACCGTGCGTGCCCAGGATGCGGCGCTTCAGCATGGGCGGGTAAGGGCCCGACCTCAGCATCGCCTCGTCGTGATTGCATTCCAGCAGCAGCGCGTGGCAGTGCTGCAGCGCCTCCGAGACGCTGGCGGGCGCACAGCCCAGGTCGGTGACGATGCCCAGCCGCCGGGCGCCATCGCTCAGGCACAGCTGTAGCGGCTCCTGCGCATCGTGGGGCACGGTGAAGGGCTGCAGTTCGATGTCGCCCAAGGACAGGCGCTCGCCGCCGCGGACGCAGCTCAGCAGCCGGGCCTCGAAACCCTCGCGGCCGATGGCGCGCCAGGTGCCCCGGCTGGTGATCAGCGGGATGCCGTATCGCTGGGCGAAGGACAGGGCGCAGCCGACATGGTCGCCGTGCTCATGCGTGACGAACACCGCATCGATGTCCGCCGCCGTGCAGCCCGCACGCGCCAGTCGCCGTGACAGCTCGCGCTCGCTGAAGCCCGCGTCGATCAGCACGCGGGTGGTGGTGATGCCCTGGCTGGCCTCGACCAGCGTGGCATTGCCGCCGCTGCCGCTGCCCAGGCTGCAAAACCGCATGGCCTTGGCCGGCCCGGCGGGCTTACTTCAGGTCGTCCATCAGCAGCGACAGGATGCGCTTGGCGTTGTCGTCTGCAATCGGCTGGCTGCGGTCGTCCAGGATGCGCACCGTGCTCTTGTCACCCTCGGCCTTGACGGACACGCGATAGCGCACCGGCGTGGCCGCCTTGGCGCCGAACAGGCGCTGGAAGAAGTTGGGCTCTTCCTGGCCGGCCTTCTCGGGGTCGGCATAGCGCAGGTAGAACAGGCCGGCGGCGCGGTCGCGGTCCTCGATGGTGAAGCCGTGACGGTCCAGCGACAGGCCCACGCGGCGCCAGGCGCGGTCGAAACCGTCGTTGACGCTGAGGCTGTCGGGCACCTCGGACAGCGAGCGGCGCGGACGGTTCGCTTCGCCCCCCACGGCCAGCACCGAGGTCTTGGCGGCCGGCTGGGCCGGCGTCTCGGCAACGACGGCCTTGGCGGCGGTCTCCTGGCCCCCCAGCTTCAGCAGCAGGCGGGACAGCATCTCGGCCTCCAGCGACGGGTCGCTGGGCCGGTTCTGCCAGGCGGTGGAGTCACGGCTCTGCGAGGTGTAGACCTCCTGCATGCCGCGGTGGCTGATGAAGATGTCGGTGCCGTTGGCGCCGCGCTCCACGCGGGTGCGGTACATGTCGCGCTCGCCGGTGGAGTAGAGGTTGTCGAAGACCTTGCCGATGGTCTGGCGGATGAAGTCCTGCGGCAGCTTGGCGCGGTTCTCGGCCCAGTTGGTCTCCATGATGCCCAGCTCGGGCTGTTCCTTGACGACCTGCAGGCCGCGCTCTTCCCAGAAGGCGCGCAGTGCCGGCCAGACCTGCTCGGGCGTGGCCTTGGTGTGCAGCCAGCGTTCGGTGCCGCTGCGCTCGATGCGGACCTCGCCGGCCGCGTTCAGCGCCACGCTGTTGGCGGCCATGCTGGCCGGCGCGGCGGTGGTCGGGCGGCTGGCGTTCAGCGCCGAGGCGGTGATGGTGCCGCCCTGCACCTGGGCGCGGCTGTCCTTGGCGAGCTGGGTCAGGTCGGGAGGGATGTCCAGGCCCTGGGTCTGCTTGGACTGCGTGCGGTAGTCGACCTTGTCCGACGACAAGCCGAGGGAGCTGCAGCCCGCGAGCGACAGGAGGAAGGCCGTGCAGGCCAGGCGGGTCGCCGTGGGGCGAAGCGAGCGAATCGGGCGAATCGACAGAAGGGACGTCACGCTGGAACTCTCCGGGGAACAAAGGCGCCGGCCCGGGCCGGCGCAGCCGCGCATTAGACCAGAGGCGGCAGGGGCTTCAGAGCAGCCCGGCTTCGACCATGGCCTGGCTCACGCTGGCCTGGCCGGCGGCCGTCAACGGCGTGATGGGCAGGCGCAGCGCGGCGCCGCAGCGGCCCAGGCGTGACAGCGCCCACTTGGCCGGGCCGGGGCTGGGCTCGCAGAACAGCTGCTTGTGCAGGCCCAGCAGCTTGAGGTGGATCTTGCGGGCCTCGATGGCATTGCCTTCCAGCGCCAGGCGGCACAGCTCGGCCATCTCGCGCGGGGCGACGTTGGCCGTCACGCTGACGTTGCCATGGCCGCCCAGCAGCATCAGCGCCACGGCGGTGCCGTCGTCGCCGGAGTAGACGTGGAAGCCTTCGGGCGCGTGCTTGATCAGGAAGGCTGCGCGCTCGATGTTGCCGGTGGCCTCCTTGATGCCGAACACGCCGGGCAGGGCGGCGCAGCGCAGTGCGGTCTCGGGCGCCATATCGGCCACCGTGCGGCCCGGCACGTTGTAGAGCATCATGGGGATGTCCACGGCCTCGGCGATGGCCTTGAAGTGCTGGTAGATGCCTTCCTGCGACGGCTTGTTGTAGTAGGGCACGACGGACAGCGTGCAGTCGGCGCCGACCTCCTTGGCATAGCGGCTCAGCTCGATGGCTTCGGCGGTGGAGTTGGCGCCGGTGCCGGCCAGGATGGGGATGCGGCCCTTGGCGTGCTCGACGGCGACCCGGATGATCTCGCGGTTTTCCTCCATGCTCACCGTGGGCGACTCGCCGGTGGTGCCGACCACGCCCACGCAGGCGGTGCCGGACTCGATGTGCCAGTCGATCAGGCGGCGCAGGGCGGGGTAGTCGATGCTGCCGTCCTCGTTCATGGGCGTGACGAGGGCGACGATGCTGCCAAGGATGGGCTTCATGGTGGTGTTGTCTTGGAGGATGGCGTCGATTTTAGGCCGCCGCCGGTGGCCGGACGGCCGCAACGCGCTGGACGAAGCGGGCCGGGCTTTCGGTTTCAGCGCCGGGCTCGAACAGGTCTTCGTAAGCCACGATGTGCCAGTCGTGGCAGACGCGCAGCAACTCGCCGCGCTGCAGCAGGAAGTCTGGCCGCGACGGCCGGCCTATGGTCTGCTGGCCGTCGGCGAAGGTTTCCCAGATCAGCAGGCCGCCCGGCTGCACTGCCGACTTGATGGTGTCGAACAGCGGCCGCCACAGGTAGTTGCAGACCAGCACCAGGTCGAACTGCCGGCCCGGCAGCGGCCAGGGGGCGTTCTCGATGTCGGCATCGACGATCTCGGCATGGTCACGCAGCGGCGCGGTGGCGGTCGTATCGCGGTCCACACCCGTGACCTGCCAGCCGCCGGCTGTCAGCCAGACGAGATTGCGGCCCGAGCCGCAGGCCACATCCAGCGCGGTGCCGGGCGTGGCGGGCGCGAAGCGCTGCAGCCAGGCGGACGGCGTCATCCGAAGCAGGCCCAGATCTGCTCGCTCAACTGCACCATGACCGCCGGGTGGCGGTAGGCCAGCACGGTCAGCGCCAGCACGGTGACGACCGCGGCCGGGGCGATCCAGCGCCGTGGCCTCATGCCGGCTGGGCCCGCACGATGGCCGATTCGCGCACCGGCAGGTTGGCCAGCATGGCCATGATGCCCAGCGCGATGGCCAGCCACCAGACCACGTCGTAGCTGCCGGTGGCGTCGTAGAGCTTGCCGCCCAGCCAGACGCCCAGGAAGCTGCCGACCTGGTGGCTCAGGAACACGAAGCCGCCCAGCATGGACAGGTGTTGAGCGCCGAAGATCTGTGCGACGACGGCATTGGTCGGCGGCACGGTGGACAGCCACAGGAAGCCGATGACGGCCGCGAACAGGTAGACGCTGAGCGGCGTCAGCGGCAGCGAGATGAAGGCCAGGATGGCCACGGCGCGCAGGCCGTAGATGCCGGACAGCAGGTAGCGCTTCGGCACCCGCTGGCCCAGCGAGCCGGCAGCGTAGGTGCCGAAGATGTTGAACAGACCGATCAGCATCAGCGCGCCGGTGGAGACCTCGATGCCCAGACCGTGGTCCTTCAGATAGCTGGGCAGGTGCACGCCGATGAAGACGACCTGGAAGCCGCAGACGAAATAGCCCAGCATCAGCAGCTGGAAGCTGCGGTAGCCGAAGGCCTCGCGCAGCGCCTGGCCGATGCTCTGGTGACCGGCCGCGCTGCCGGTGGCCTGGCGTTCGCGCACGCCCAGGGCCAGCGGCGCGATCAGCAGGGCCGCGCCGGCCAGCATGAACAGCGCCGTCTGCCAACCCAGGTGGCTGATGAGCCAGGTCTCGACCGGGATCATGACGAACTGGCCGAACGAGCCCGCCGCTGCTGCGACGCCGAAGGCCCAGGAGCGCTTCTCGGGCGACACGGTGCGGCCCAGCACGCCGTAGATGACGGCATAGGTGGCGCCCGACTGTGCGACGCCGATCAGCACGCCGGCGCCCATCGTGAAGCTCAGCGGATGGCTGGCCGTGGCCATGGCCAGCAGGCCCAGCGCATAGGCGACGCCGCCGGCAATCAGCACCTTCCACGCGCCGAAGCGGTCGGCCA
>JBKBVY010000256.1:0-4608 GCA_046289335.1 Roseateles sp.
GAGGGCTCGCAGCGCGCGCTGGAGGCGCTGCTGGCCTCGCCCAAGGTGGACGTGAACGCCGTCAATGCCGACGGCGAGACGCCGCTGATGCTGGCCGCCATCCGCGGTGCGCTGCCGGCCGTGCAGGCGCTGGTCAAGCGCGGCGCGGCCATCAACCGCCGCGGCTGGACGCCGCTGCACTACGCCTGCAGCGGGCCGGACAACGGCGTGGCGGCCTTCCTGATCGCGCAGGGCGCCGAGCTGAATGCGCGCTCCGAGAACGGCACCACGCCGCTGATGATGGCCGCCCGCTACGGCAACGGTGACCTGGTGCCGCTGCTGCTGAAGGCCGGCGCCGAGCCGCGCGCGGCCAACGAACAGGAGCTGACCGCCGCCGACTTCGCCCAGCGCGGCGGCCGCGACGCCATGGCCAAGGAACTTCGCCGCGCCATGCAGGAGCGTGAGCGCGCCGCGCAGCGGCCATAGTTAACGTTTGGGCGGGCGTGTAGGAAAAACTCTTACAGCCCGCAGCGCGCTGGGACGACTGTTGCGACGCGGCGCGCTTTCCTACAGTGAGGCCATCGTCCCACCCGAGGCCCACCATGCTGTCCACCATCCCCAACCTGGCCGACCCCTTTGCGATGCTCATCGCGCCCGAGCAGGTGATGCGCGCCGTCGAGCGCTCCGACCGCCTGGCCCGCCTGCAGCGCCGCGTCTACCGGCCGCTGGACCGGCCCTGGATTCCGCTGAAGGCCAGCGCCGCCTTCGACCGCGAGATCGACGCCGAGCCCGAAGTACCCGACCTGGCCGATGACGCCGCCTAAAGCAAAACGCCCGCAGATGCGGGCGATTTGCTGACGGGGCCGGAAGGCGTTCAGACGCGCTTGCGGTACTCGTGCGTGCGGGTGTCGATTTCGATCTTGTCGCCGTTCTCGACGAACAGCGGCACGGCGATCTCGAAGCCGGTGCCCTTCAGGCGGGCGGGCTTCATGACCTTGCCCGAGGTGTCGCCCTTGACGGCCGGCTCGGTCTCGATCTCGCGCACGACGCTGGTGGGCAGTTCCACCGAGATCGCCTTGCCGTCGTAGAAGGTCACTTCCACGGCCATGCCGTCTTCCAGGTAGGAGATGGCGTCGCCCATGTTCTCGGCCTCGACCTCGTACTGGTTGTACTCGGTGTCCATGAACACATACATCGGGTCGGCGAAGTAGGAGTAGGTGCACTCCTTCTTGTCCAGGATGATCTGGTCCATCTTGTCGTCGGCCTTGAAGACCAACTCGGCGCCGGCGCCGTTCAGCAGGTTCTTCATCTTGATGCGCACGGTGGCGGCACCGCGGCCGCCGCGGCTGTATTCGGTCTTCAGGACGACCATCGGGTCCTTGCCCTGCATGATCACGTTGCCGGCGCGGATTTCTTGAGCGAGTTTCATGGGAAGTCTCTCGGGATTGGGTCAGGAGCTGCGCACCAGACTCCAAAGGACTGCATCCCGGTTTGGCGCGGCAAAGCCCGGCATTCTAGCTGGAAACCCCTAAGAAGCCCCGCAGCTGCGTCAGCAGGTCGGGCTGCGCCGCCAATTGCGCACGCCAGGCGCGCGCGTGGCCGGCGGCGTCGGTCAGGCCGGTCAGCGATGCGGGCAGCGGCGCCAGGCCGTTCCAGCCGCGCCAGACGCTGCGCCAGGCGGCGGGCAACCCGGCGCGGTCCATGAAGGCGGCAAGCTTGGCGTGGTGGGCGTCGTCCTCGGGCTGCGGATAGATGTGCCAGACGAAGGGCTTGCCGGCCCAGTGCGCACGCACGAAGCTGTCCTCGCCTCGCACGAAGTTCAGGTCGCAGGCCCACAGCAGGCGGTCGTAGTCGTCCTGGGTCAGATAGGGCAGGGCGATGTGGCGCAGGCCCGGCCGGTCGGCCACCAGCGCTTGCAGCGGGCCCGGGCAGGCCAGCAGCAGCGTGGGTGCGTCGGCCAGCGCATCCAGCAGCGCCGGCAGTGCCGGGTTGGCATAGGCGAACAGGCTGACCACCCGCTCACCCGGCCGCGGCGCCCAGCCGCGCGCGGCCAGCCAGGCCGGGCCGTCGAAGGCCTCGATGCGGTCCAGCAGCCCGGGCTCGCGCAGCAGGCCGCCGGTGCGCGGCGTGAAGCCGGGGTAGAAGAAATGCTTGGTCAGGCCGGCGCCCGGGCCGAAGAACTGCGGCGACGCCAGGCCGTGGCTGCGCTCGACGTAGTCCTCGGCGCTGAGGTACTCGAGGTTGATCCAGTGCGGCGCCGGCTGGCGGGCGGCCATGCGGGCGATGAAGGCCGGTGGCAGATCGCAGCCAAAGGCCTCGATGACCACGTCGCCGGGCGTCGTGGCGACGTCGCCCTCGGGCCAGGGCTGCACGTCGATGGCCGCCGGCCGCTGCGGCGCCATCCAGGCCAGCGCCGCCGCATCGTCCACCCAAAGCCGCACGCGGTCGCCGCGGCCGGCCAGGTCGCGCGCCAGCCGCCAGCAGACGCCCAGGTCGCCATGGTTGTCGATGACGCGGCAGAACAGGTCCCAGAGCATGGCCGCGATTGTCCCAGGCCAAAATCACGCCGATGTCCAGCCTGCCCCCGTCCCCTGCCGACCAGCCGCCACCGTCCGAAGCCGATGCGCATGCGCTGCGCGAGAAGCTGCTGGGCGAGGTCAATGCGCTGCCGGCGCTGCCGGGCGTCTATCGCTACTTCGATGCGAAGGGCGAGGTGCTCTACGTCGGCAAGGCCAAGGACCTGAAGAAGCGCGTCAGCAGCTACTTCCAGAAGAACCATGGCGGCACCCGCATCGGCATGATGGTCGGCCGCATTGCGCGGCTGGAGACCACGGTGGTGCGCACCGAGGCCGAGGCCTTGCTGCTGGAGAACAACCTGATCAAGACGCTGAACCCGCGGTTCAACATCTTGTTCCGGGACGACAAGAGCTATCCCTATCTGAAGATCACCTCGCACGCCTGGCCGCGCATGGCCTACTACCGCGGCGCGGTGGACAAGCGGCACCGCTACTTCGGCCCCTTCCCCAGTGCCTGGGCGGTGAAGGAGTCCATCCAGCTGATGCAGAAGGTGTTCAAGCTGCGGACCTGCGAGGACAGCGTCTTCAACAACCGCAGCCGCCCCTGTTTGCTGCACCAGATCAAGCGCTGCTCGGCGCCCTGCGTGCCGCTGGGCCAGACCGAAGAGTACGCGCGCAACGTGCAGAGCGCCGAGGCGTTTCTGCGCGGCGAGACCGACGAGGTGATGGCCTCCCTGCAGGAACAGATGATGGCTTTTGCCGAGGCGCAGCGCTACGAACTCGCGGCCGAGGTGCGCAACCAGATCCAGGCGCTGTCCAAGGTCTTGCAGCAGCAGGTCATCGAGGAGAGCAGCGCCACCGGCCGCGACCGCGACGTGGACGTGCTGGCCGTCAAGGTGCAGGGCGGCAAGGCCTGCGTGAACCTGGCCATGGTGCGCGGCGGCCGTCACCTGGGCGATCGGGCCTTCTTCCCGCGTCACGTCGACGACGCGACCGCGCTGCAGCTGGACGACGAGGAGCGCCTGTCGCCCGAGCGCCAGGTGCTGGAGGCCTTCATGGCCCAGCACTACCTGGCGTCGCCGGTGCCCGGCCTCATCCTCGTCAGCGAGGCGGTGGACCCCGGGCTGGGCGAGGCACTGGCAGCCCAGGCCGGCAGCCGCGTCACCCTGCAGGCGCAGCCGCGCGGCCAGCGCCGCATCTGGCTGGAGATGTGCGTCAAGGGCTGCGAGCTGGCGCTGGCGCGGCTGCTGGCCGAGGAGGGCTCGCAGCAGGCGCGCACGCGGGCGCTGGTGGAGGCGCTCGATCTGTCGGTGGCCGAGATCGACAAGTTCCGCGTCGAGTGCTTCGACATCAGCCACACGGCCGGCGAGGCGACCATGGCCAGCTGCGTCGTCTTCGAGAACCACCAGATGCAGAGCAGCCAGTACCGGCGCTACAACATCGAGGGCATCACGGGCGGCGACGACTACGCCGCGATGCGCCAGGTGCTGACGCGGCGCTACAGCAAGCTGGCCGAGGCGGCCCAGCTCGGCACCGGCCGGCTGCCCGACCTGGTGCTGGTGGACGGCGGCCGCGGCCAGGTCAGCATGGCGCGCGAGGTCTTCGAGGAGCTGGGGCTGGATCTGGGCCTGATCGCCGGCGTCGAGAAGGGCGAGGGCCGCAAGGTGGGGCTGGAGGAACTGGTCTTCGCCGATGGCCGCGAGAAGGTGTATCTCGGCCGCGACTCGGCCGCGCTGATGCTGATCGCGCAGATCCGCGACGAGGCCCACCGCTTCGCCATCACCGGCATGCGCGCCAAGCGTGCCGCCACCCGCACCGGCGGCTCGCGGCTGGAGGACGTTCCTGGCGTGGGCCCCAAGAAGCGGGCCCAGCTGCTGCAGCGCTTTGGCGGCGTGCGTGGCGTGGCCGGCGCCAGCGTGGACGAGCTGGCCAGTGTGAAGGGCATTTCGCGCGAACTGGCAGAAGATATCTACCGCGCGCTGCATTGACCCGCCGCCACTGTTCCCAAGCCGAGACGCCCATGACCCTTGTCCACACGTTCAAGCGCGCGCTGCGCTGGCTCGTCGCGCCACTGCTGGCGGCCTGCGGCGTCGCGCCGCGGGCACCGGCGCCG
>JBKBVY010000025.1:0-22204 GCA_046289335.1 Roseateles sp.
CGGGTCGCGCAGGTCGCGCGGGTCGTTGATGCGGTGCACGTAGCGCGGGCTGTGGCGGTGGGCCGGCACATAGACCTCGCGCGGCGCCAGCGGATACCAGCCATAGCGCGGCGGCGGCGGGCGGTGGCCGCCGGCTATGCTGATGCCCACGCTGACCGAGCCGCTGCCCACCCAGCCCACCAGCGCCGGCGCATAGACCGGGCGATGCACATAGGGGCCCGGCGCCCAGCACCAGCGGCCGCGCCAGCTGACCCAGCGGCCGTAGTGGAAGGGCGCAAAGCCCCAGGGCGCGTCGTCCACCCAGGTCCAGCCCCAGTGGCGCGACCACACCCAGCGGCCGTAGCGGTAGGGCGCCCAGTCGGCGACGACCAGCGTGGTGGGGATCCACACGGCGCCGTACTCGGGCGCGGTCTCCCAGCGTCCGTGGCGGTCCAGATCCTCGGCGCCGGTCATCTCCGGCGATACGTAGCGGGCCACGGGCCGATCGCCCTCCTCGCGGCTCTGCGCCAGCACCCAGTCGCCAAAGCCGTCGCCATAGAGGGGCGAGCGCTCGGCGCGCGGACCGTCGGGCCACCAGAACTCGGCCTGCTCGCCGCTGCCCAAATAGACCGGCGCCGCGCCACGCGCCCACTCGAAGCGCAGCCGGCCCTCCCAGACATAGGCCTTGCTGCCGCGGTCCAGCTGCTCGCCGCGGTACACGCCCTCGCGCGGGGGGGGGGCCGGGCCCTCGGGGGTGCGCCGCCGCGTCGCGGCCACGTTCTCGGCGCGGCGCAGCCGCACGGCCACGTCGCCGCGGTCCACCTGCAGCAGCGTCCGGCCTTCGTCCAGCTGGCTGAACTCCAGGTCGCTGCGCTCGTCCATCCAGACCGTCGTGGAGCCCACGCGCAGCGACACGCGGCCGCGCTCGTCGGTGCGCACGCGGTCGCCCTCGGCCACGGTCTGGTTGCGCGTCAGGCGGGTCCACTCGCGGCTGTCGTGGTCGAACAGCCAGGCATCGCCGACCACCTCGGCGACGCGCGCCGCGCGCGACGGCGGATCGCGCTCGCCGTCCTGGGCCCTGGCGGCCGGTACCGCGGCCATCAGCAGCGCCAGCGCCAGGATGCGCCAGCGGCGCCGGGTGAGAACGAGCTTGGAATCGGCAGGCATGGCGGGATGCTCCTTTGCAGCCCGCTAACGGACCACGCGACGGCGCGGTGCACGCCGTTTACAAACTTTTCAATTCAGTCGTCGGCGGCCGGGTCCAGCTCGGGGAACAGCACGGACGTGAAGCCGAAGCGGCTGAAGTCGCGCACCCGCATCGGGTAGAGGATGCCGTCCAGGTGATCGCACTCATGCTGCACGACGCGGGCGTGAAAGCCCTCCGCCACGCGGTCGATCACCTGGCCGTCGGCATCGAAGCCGCGGTAGCGGATGCGCTCGTCGCGCTCGACGACGCCGCGCAGGCCCGGCACCGACAGGCAGCCCTCCCAGCCCTCGCTGCGGCCGCCGTCCAGCACCTCGATCTCGGGGTTGATCAGCACCGTGGGCGGCACCGGCGGCGCATCCGGGTAACGGGGGTTCTTCGTGTAGCCGAAAATGACCAGCCGCAGGTCGACGCCGATCTGCGGCGCCGCCAGGCCGGCGCCGTTGGCGGCAGCCATGGTCTCGAACATGTCCGCGATCAACGCCTTCAGCGCGGGCGTGCCGAACTCGGTGACCGGCCGGGCGACGCGCAGCAGGCGCGGGTCGCCCATCTTCAGGATCTCGTGAACGGCCAAGCGGGCCTCCTTTTCGTCGTCAGCCGATTCTAGAAACCCCTCCATGCTTGATTTCATCGAAGACCTCGGCCACGGCATCTACGCCATCGACACGGGCTTTCAGCGCCCGCGCTTCGACGCGGCCTACCTGGTCGTCGAGGACGGCCGCGCCGCCTTCATCGACACCGGCACCAACCACGCCGTGCCGCGGCTGCTGGCTGCACTGGATGCGCTGGGCCTGGGCGTCGATGCGGTGGACTGGGTCATCCCCACGCATGTGCACCTGGACCATGCCGGCGGCGTGGGTCTGCTGATGGAGGCGCTGCCGGGCGCCCGCGCCCTGGTGCATCCGCGCGGCCTGCGCCACCTGGTGGACCCCAAGGCCCTGTGGCTGGGTGCGCTGGCCGTCTACGGCGAAGAAGAGATGCAGCGCAGCTACGGCAAGCTGGTGCCGGTGCCGGCCGAGCGCGCGGAGGCCAGCCATGACGAGCAGGTGCTGATGCTGGCCGACCGGCCGCTGCGCCTCATCGACACGCCCGGCCACGCCAAGCACCACCATGCGATCTGGGACGAGCGCAGCCGCAGCTGGTTCACCGGCGACACCTTCGGCCTGTCCTACCGCGCCTTCGACGTGGACGGCCGCGCGTGGATCCTGCCCACCAGCACGCCGGTGCAGTTCGAGCCCGAGCCGCTGAAGGCGACCGTCGCGCGGCTGCTGGCGGCCCGGCCGCTGGCCATGCAGCTGACCCATTACGGCCGCGTGGGCGGTTCGGAGGCCGAGGTGGGCCGCCTGGCCGCCGAGATGCTGGCGCAGGTGGACGAGATGGTCGCGCTGGCCCTGGCGCTGCGCGATGCGCCCGACCGCCACGCGCGGCTCAAGGCCGGCCTGCTGGACGGCTATCTCGCGCGGCTGCGCGCCCACGGCCATGCGGCCGGCGCCGAGGCCGCCGAATGGCTGGCGCTGGACGCCGAGCTGAACGCGCAAGGCCTGGAAGTCTGGCTGGACCGCACGGCGCGCTGACCGCCCCGGGCCGCACTGGCGCCGGGCGGGCCGCCCCGCTCGGGTGCACCCGGGCCGGGCGCCGCACCGCGCGAGTGCCGAGCTCCGGGCAAGGCGCATCCCGGCGGCAGGCACAGCTCTTGCAAAAGGGCTGAGCGAGGCGCCGCGCGAGCGGTCTCTCCATCTCTTCAAACCATCGCCAACGGCGGCGAGTGCCTCGCAGACCCCGGCCCCTCAGCGCGCCGCGGCTGCACAGGCAGTCTCATGAAACCGCGCCCGAGAAGGGTGCCGCCGAAGGTGCTGGCTTTCCTTGTCCGGCCCGCAGGCGGCTGTTGTTGACAGGAAAGCCATGCACATCGTCCTCATCGGCCACGGAATGGTGGGCCAGAAATTTCTCGAATCCCTCGCCGAGGGTCCCGCAGCTGCCGACGTGCAGGTGACGGTGCTGTGCGAGGAGCCGCGGCCGGCCTACGACCGCGTGCACCTGTCCGAGTTCTTCTCGGGCAAGACGGCCGAGGACTTGTCGCTGGTGCCCGCGGGCTTCTTCGAGAAGCACCCGGGCTTCAAGCTGCGCCTGGCCGCCAAGGCCGTGGCCATCGAGCGGCGCGACCACACGGTGACGCTGGCCGACGGCGAGGTCGTGCACTACGACAAGCTGGTGCTGGCCACCGGCTCCACGCCCTTCGTGCCGTCCGTGCCGGGCCGCGACCGGCCGCACTGCCATGTCTACCGCACCATCGAGGACCTGCAAGGCATGCAGGCCTCAGGCAAGGTGTCCAAGAGCGGCGTGGTCATCGGCGGCGGCCTGCTGGGGCTGGAATGCGCCAAGGCGCTGCGCGACATGGGCCTGCAGACCCATGTGGTGGAGTTCGCGCCGCGCCTGATGGCCCAGCAGGTGGACGAAGGCGGCGGCCGCGTGCTGCGCGAGAAGATCGAGGCGCTGGGCGTGCAGGTGCACACCAGCCGCAACACGGTCGAGATCATCGACGGCGCCGCGGCGCGCCACCGCCTGGTGTTCAGCGACGGCAGCTGGCTGGAGACCGACATGATCGTGTTCTCCGCCGGCATCCGCCCGCGCGACGAGCTGGCGCGCCAATGCGTGCTGGCCATCGGTCCGCGCGGCGGCGTGGTGGTGGACGACCAGTGCCGCAGCAGCGACCGCAACATCTACGCCATCGGCGAGGTCGCCTCGTGGCGCGAGCAGGTGTTCGGCCTGGTGGCGCCCGGCTACGAGATGGCCCGCGTGGCGGCACGCCACATCGCCGGCGATGCCGAGGCGGCCTTCCCCGGCGCCGACATGAGCACCAAGCTCAAGCTGATGGGCGTGGACGTGGCCAGCATCGGCGACGCCCACGGCAAGACGCCCAAGTGCCGCAGCTACCAGTATGTGGACGAGCGCAAGCAGGTCTACAAGAAGATCGTCGTCAGCGAGGACGGAGAGCATCTGCTGGGCGCCGTGCTGGTGGGCAATGCCGACGAATACGGCACGCTGCTGCAGATGGCGCTCAACGGCATCAAGCTGCCGGCCGAGCCCGAGTTCCTGATCCTGCCGTCATCGGATTCGAGCGACGGCAAGGCCAAGTTGGGACTGGGGCCGGACGCCCTGCCCGACAGCGCCCAGCTGTGCTCGTGCAACAACGTCACCAAGGGCCAGATCTGCGCGGCCGTCGGCGAAGGCTGCACAACCATGGGCGACATCAAGGCAGCTACCCGCGCCGGCGCCACCTGCGGCGGCTGCGTGCCGCTGGTCACGCAGGTCATGAAGTTCGAGATGGCCCGCCGCGGCATGGCCGTCAACAACCACATCTGCGAGCACTTCCCGCATTCGCGCCAGGAGCTCTACCACCTGGTGCGCGTGGGCGGCATCAAGACCTTCAGCGAGCTGCTCGCCAAGCACGGCAAAGGCCTGGGATGCGACATCTGCAAGCCCGCCGCGGCGAGCATCTTCGCGTCGTGCTGGAACGACTTCGTGCTCAAGCCCGAACTGGCCGCGCTGCAGGACAGCAACGACTACTTCCTCGGCAACATCCAGAAGGACGGCAGCTACTCGGTGGTGCCGCGCATGCCGGGCGGCGAGGTCACGCCCGACGGCCTGATCGCCGTAGGCCAGATCGCCAAGAAGTACGGCCTGTACACCAAGATCACCGGCGGCGCCCGCGTGGACATGTTCGGCGCCCGCGTCGAGCAGCTGCCGCTGATCTGGGAGGAGCTGATCGCCGCCGGGTTCGAATCCGGCCACGCCTACGGCAAGGCGCTGCGCACGGTGAAGAGCTGCGTGGGCAGCACCTGGTGCCGCTACGGCGTGGACGACTCGGTGGGCCTGGCTGTCGAGATCGAGAACCGCTACAAGGGCTTGCGCGCGCCGCACAAGATCAAGTTCGGCGTCTCGGGTTGCACGCGCGAATGCGCCGAGGCCCAGGGCAAGGACGTGGGCATCATCGCCACCGACAAGGGCTGGAACCTCTACGTCTGCGGCAACGGCGGCATGAAGCCGCGCCATGCCGAGCTGATCGCGAGCGACCTGTCCAAGGCCGAGCTGCTCAAGCTCATCGACCGCTTCCTGATGTTCTACGTGCGCACGGCCGACCGCCTGCAGCGCACCAGCACCTGGCGCGACAACCTGGAGGGCGGCCTGGACTACCTGAAGAACGTGCTGATCAACGACAGCCTGGGCCTGGCCGCCGAGCTCGAAGCCCAGATGCAGGCCGTGGTCGACAGCTACCAGTGCGAGTGGAAGACCGCCGTGACCACGCCCGAGGTGCGCCAGCGCTTCCGCTCCTTCGTCAACAGCGACCAGCCGGACGAGCGCATCATCTTCGTGGAAGAGCGCGGCCAGATCCGTCCCGCCCGCCCGGAAGAGCGCGCCGAAGCAGCCGAAGCCCAACCCGCCTGAGACTCAAGGAGACCCGCATGAGCCAGAACTTCACGCCCATCTGCGCCGTCGAGCAGATCCTGCCCGACACCGGCGTGGCCGCGCTGGTGGACGGCCGCCACGTGGCCGTGTTCCGCGTCGGCAGCGACCGCTTCCACGCCATCGACAACATCGACCCACGCTCCGGCGCCAGCGTGCTGTCGCGCGGCCTGGTGGGCAACCTGGGCGAGCGCGTGGTCGTCGCGTCGCCGCTCTACAAGAACCATTTCGACCTGAGCACCGGCGAATGCCTGGAAGCCCCCGAGCAATCGGTCACGGCCCATGCCGTGCAGGTGCAGGACGGCCGCGTGTACGTCGCGCTGAGCTGAAGAATTCGCGCTGGAGAGAGACAACAAAAAGCAAACGGCCGGCGCATTCAGCGCCGGCCGGTTTGATTGGTGGGCGAATCAGGCTCAAGCATGCCCGACGGCCCATCAGCCCACCCAGCCCGAACTTGACTTCCGTATCCAAGAAGATACATTCCCGGCATGTTCACCGTCCGGCTGACCGAAGAATTCGCCGAATGGCTTGATGCGCTGAAGGACAAACGGGCCCAGATTCGCATCGCCGCCAGATTGCGACAGGTGGAAGCAGGAAGCCTAGGCGACTGGCAGCCGGTGGAGGGCGATCTGTCCGAGATGCGCGTGCATTTCGGGCCCGGCTACCAGCTGTATTTCGTGCGCCGCGGCCGTGTCATCGTCGTGATGCTGAACGCAGGCGACAAGTCCACGCAGAAGCGCGACATCCGCCATGCGCTGAAGCTGGCCTCCGAACTTGGAGACGATCTATGACCAAGACCAAAGCACCACGGAAGCTCGTCGCCTTCGACGCCGCGCGGTACCTCGACGATGACGAAGCCATTGCGGAGTACATGACGGCCGTGCTTGAGGCCAACGACCCCAACTTGCTGCTGCTTGCGCTGGGCGATGTGGCGCGAGCCAAGGGCATGGCCCAGGTAGCCAAGGACGCAGGATTGGGCCGTGAAAGCCTCTACAAGGCGCTCACGCCGGGCGCCAAGCCGAGGTTTGAGACGGTCATGAAGGTGGCGCGGGCGCTGGGGGTGAAGTTCACCGCACAACCGGCGTGAGCACCCATTGCTGATACGCGGACACGCTGCAGCGCCTGACGCCGCCCTGTTCGGGCAACCGAAATGGGCGGGAGCCTGTGCGGCAGAGGGCGTGGCCCGCGCAAGCTTCTAGGGTCTGTTCACGCGACAGGAGCAGGCCCTAGACGTCCAGGCCCAGCTCCTGGATCTTGCGCGTGATGGTGTTGCGGCCTATGCCCAGCTTCTGCGCCGCCTCGATGCGGCGGCCGCGGGTGAGGTCCAGCGCGGTCAGGATGAGTTGGGCCTCGAAGCGCTTGGTCAGCGCATCCCACACGTCGGCCTCGCCGGCAATGAGACGGGCGCGCGCGTCGGCCGCCATGTCGGCCAGCCAGCCCTCGCCGCTGCTGGTGCTGGCGGGCGCGGCCACCGCCACGGCGGCGGGCGCGACCGCCGCGCCGGCCTGGGGCGCCAGCGCCGGGGCCGGCGCCGCAGGCACATAGCCCGGCTGCAGCTCGTCCGGCAAGTCCTTGGGCTCGACGACCTGGCTGGGTGCCATGACGCTGAGCCAGTGGCAGATGTTCTCCAGCTGCCGCACATTGCCCGGGAACTCGAAGTTGGTCAGCACGGCCAGCGCGGCATCGCTGAGCCGCTTGGGCTCCACGCCCAGCTCGGTCGCGCTGCGCTGCAGGAAGTGCCGCGCCAGCGAGGGCACGTCTTCCTTGCGCTCGCGCAGCGGCGGCAGGCGCAGCCGGATGACGTTGAGGCGGTGGAACAAGTCCTCGCGGAACGCCCCCTGGCGCACGCGCTCTTCCAGGTTCTGGTGGGTGGCGGCGATGACGCGCACATTGCTGCGCAGCGGGCTGTGGCCGCCCACGCGGTAGAACTGGCCGTCGGACAGCACGCGCAGCAGCCGCGTCTGCAGCTCGAAGGGCATGTCGCCGATCTCGTCCAGGAACAGCGTGCCGCCATCGGCCTGCTCGAAGCGGCCGCGCCGCGACGCCTGGGCGCCGGTGAAGGCGCCGCGCTCATGGCCGAAGAGTTCGCTCTCCAGCAGGTCCTTGGGGATGGCCGCGGTGTTGATGGCCACGAAGGGCCCCTCGCCACGCGGGCTGTGCTTGTGCAGCGCGCGCGCCACCAGCTCCTTGCCGGAGCCGCTCTCGCCGGTGATGAGCACGGTGACGTTGCTCTGCGACAGCCGGCCGATGGCACGGAACACGTCCTGCATGGCGGGCGCCTGGCCCAGCATCTCGGGCACCTGCGCGGCGGCTTCCTGCTCGCCGGCCTCGCGCTGGCTTTCCTCCTGCGCGCGGCGAATCAGCTCGACGGCGCGCGGCAGGTCGAAGGGCTTGGGCAGGTATTCGAAGGCGCCGCCCTGGAAGGCCGACACGGCGCTGTCCAGGTCGGAGTAGGCCGTCATGATGATGACGGGCAGCGCGGGCAGCCGGGCCTTGACCTTGGCCAGCAACTCCAGGCCCGAGCCGCCGGGCATGCGGATGTCGGAGACCAGCACCTGCGGCGCATCGTCGTCCAGCGCCGCGAGCATGTCGCGGGCATTGCTGAAAGACCGCACCGGCAGGCCTTCACGGGCCAGCGCCTTCTCCAGCACGAAGCGGATCGAGTGGTCGTCGTCAACAACCCAGATGGATTTCATTCGGTTCCTCAAACGTGCCGGCGGGCTCGTGACCTCAGGGCAACGGAATCGTGATTCGGAAGTTCGTCAGGCCCGGCTCGCTCTCGCAGTCGATCATCCCTTGATGCTGTTGGGCGATCGTCTGCGCAAGCGTGAGTCCGAGGCCGGAGCCGCCCTCCCGCCCCGAGACCAGGGGAAAGAAGATGCGATCCCGGATCTCGGCGGGGACGCCGGGACCGTTGTCCTCAATATGCAATTCCAGTGCCAAGCGCCAGCGCTGCTTGCCGATGGTGACCTGGCGCGCGACGCGCGTGCGCAGCGCGATCTCGGCGTCGCCGGCCGCGATGCGCGGGCCCAGCACCTGGGCCGCGTTCTGCACGATGTTCAACACCATCTGGATGAGCTGCTCGCGGTCGCCGCGGAAATCGGGCAGCGAGGTGTCGTAGTCGCGTTGGATGCGCAAGCCCTTGGGATGCTCGATGAGCACCAGCGCGCGCACGCGCTCGCAGATCTCGTGGATGTTGACGTCGCCCACCACCTGGGCCTTGCGATGCGGCGCCAGCAGCCGGTCCACCAGGCTTTGCAGCCGGTCCACCTCGTGGACGATGACCTGGGTGTACTCGTTGAGCTCGGGGTTGCCGTCCTGCAGCTCCAGCGCCAGCAGTTGGGCCGCGCCGCGGATGCCGCCCAGCGGGTTCTTGATCTCGTGGGCCAGGTTGCGGGTCAGCTCCTTGGTGGCCTGCACCTGGTCCAGCGTGCGCTCGTCGCGGTCCTGGCGGGCCTGGCTGCCGATCTCGATGAGCTCCACCAGCACGCGCGGGCCGCCGTCGTCGGCGGCGTCCATCTGCGACACGATGACGTGCACCGGCAGGCCTTCTTCATGGGCCCAGGCGCCGCGCTTGATCAGGGCGTCGAAGCGGCTGCTGGAGTAGTGGTTGGCGGCCACGCCGGACAAGGTCTCGGTCAGCCGCTGCGGATCGTCGAACCAGTCGGGCAGCTGGGCACGCTGCACGGTGCGGCGTGACAGCCGCATGGCGTTCTCGAAAGCCGTGTTGGCGAACAGGCACTCGCCGTCGGCACGCACGACGACCACCATGGTCGCCAGCAGGTCCAGGCCGGCGAACTCGGCCGGCAGCAAGGGAAATTCAGTCATGGCGCAGCGGAAGTCCCGACGCGCCGCGCGCATCAGGACGGTAGTTTGGCGATCTCGCGCTTGAGGGCCTGCACGTCGGCCTCGTGACGGGCGATGCTGTCCTTGAGGGCCGCCATGCGGTCCAGGTACTTCTGGTAGTTGCGCTCGTCGCCGCGGCGCTCGCCCTGGCCGTTGTTGAATTCCTTCTGCGCGGCCGCGAGGCGTTCCTCGGCCTGGCGCAGCTCGGCCTGCAGCACGCGGCGGCGTTCGTCGTCGCGCACGCGCTGCTGGCCGGCGTCGACGCGGCCTTCAGCACCGCGCGCCCCCGCCGCAGGCGCCGGCGCTGGTGCCGAGGCCGTGCCGCGCGGCTTGGGTGCCTGCACGACGGTGATGGGGGTGCCCTCGATCGTGCGACAACCCTTGTCCTGCGCCTCCTTGGGCGACAGCGCGTCGGTGTAGAGCACCGGCGGTCCGGGGCAGCGGTAGACGGTGCCCTGCGCCTGGACGCCCAGGCTTGCGACAACGAGCAGCGGTGCCAACAGACGGTTCAGCATGGCGGGATTGTGGCTCAGCGCCCGCAACGAAAAAGGGGCCGCGGCAGCGGCCCCCTTCGACGGGGATGACAGAGGCAGCGGTCAGGCTGCCCATGATCATCACAGCGCGTAGTACATGTCGAACTCGACCGGGTGGGTCGCCATGCGGAAGCGCGTCACTTCCTGCATCTTCAGGTCGATGTAGGCATCGATGTAGGCATCGGTGAACACGCCGCCCTTGGTCAGGAAGGCGCGGTCCTTGTCCAGGTACTCCAGCGCCTGGTCCAGGCTGTGGCAGACGGTCGGGATCTTCGCGTCTTCTTCCGGCGGCAGGTGGTAGAGGTCCTTGGTGGCGGCCTCGCCCGGGTGGATCTTGTTCTCCACGCCGTCCAGGCCGGCCATCAGCAGCGCGGCGAAGGCCAGGTAGGGGTTGGCGGAGGGGTCCGGGAAGCGCGCCTCGATGCGGCGGCCCTTGGGGTTGCCGACATAGGGGATGCGGATCGAGGCCGAGCGATTCTTGGCCGAGTAGGCCAGCTTGACCGGGGCTTCGAAGCCAGGGACCAGGCGCTTGTAGCTGTTGGTGCCCGGGTTGGTGATGGCATTCAGCGCGCGGGCGTGCTTGATGATGCCGCCGATGTAGTACAGCGCGAAGTCGCTCAGACCGGCGTAGCCGTCACCGGCAAACAGGTTCTTGCCGTCCTTCCAGACCGACTGGTGCACGTGCATGCCGCTGCCGTTGTCGCCGACCAGGGGCTTGGGCATGAAGGTCGCGGTCTTGCCGTAGGCGTGGGCGACGTTGGTGATGATGTACTTCTGCAGTTGCAGCCAGTCGGCACGCTGGACCAGCGAGCTGAACTTGGTGCCGATTTCCATCTGGCCGGCGTTGGCCACCTCGTGGTGGTGGACTTCGACGGGGATGCCCATCTGCTCCAGGATCAGGCACATCTCCGAGCGCATGTCCTGGCCGCTGTCGACCGGGGGCACGGGGAAGTAGCCGCCCTTGACGCTGGGACGGTAGCCGCTGTTGCCGTGCTCGTACTCCTTGGAGGAGTTCCAGGCGCCCTCTTCCGACTCGATCTTGAAGAACGAGCCGGACATCTCGTTGCCCCAGCGCACGCTGTCGAACACGAAGAACTCGGGCTCCGGGCCGAAGTAGGCGGTGTCGCCCAGGCCGGAGGACTTCAGATAGGCCTCGGCGCGCTTGGCCAGCGAGCGCGGATCGCGCTCATAGGCCTTGCCGTCGGTGGGATCGATGACGTCGCAGGTCAGGATCAGCGTCGGCTCTTCGAAGAAGGGATCGATGTTGGCCGTGTTGGGATCGGGCATCAGCAGCATGTCCGAAGCCTCGATGCCCTTCCAGCCGGCGATGGAGGAGCCGTCGAAGGCGTGACCCGACGTGAACTTGTCTTCATCGAAATGGGAGACGGGCACGGAGACGTGCTGCTCCTTGCCACGGGTATCGGTGAAGCGGAAGTCGACGAACTTGACTTCGTTCTCCTTCACCATGTTCATCACATCGGCGACGGTCTTGGCCATCAATTGCTCCTAGCGGATTCGAGGGGGTGGGTTGCTGCCGCGGACGCTGACGCGCCTGCAGCCACGGGGGAAATCTAAGCAGATTGCATGCCAGCATGCACCGACATGGGTTGCGACAGGAAGACGCGGGACATGGCGGGGAGCGACAGCGGGTGGCCGATCACTCATCGCACCAGCTCAGTGCCGATGATTGCACCAAACTGGATCACGCCCTGTTTCAGGGCATCATAGGCCGCGGCGAGCCGCTCTTCGTCGCCTTTGACGCCCAGCTCGATGCAGCGGCCCCACTGTGGATGGTCGACGCTGGGCAGGCTGAAGACCTTGACGCCGGGGAAGCGGGCCTCGATGGCCTCCATCAGCGGCGTCAGGCTGGCCTCCATGGCGCCCTGGACGATCAGCGAGCGCTCCTGCACGCCCACGCGGCGGTGCAGCTGCGGGTAGCGGTCCAGCACCCAGGCCATCATGGGATGGGCCATGACCGGGAAGCCCGGCACGAAGTGCACGTCGCCGACGAAGAAGCCGGGGATCTTGTTGTACGGGTTGGGGATGATGCCGGCGCCCTCGGGGAAGACGCCCATCTCGAAGCGGCGCAACGTGTCGGGCTCGTCGGCGGTGACGGTCTTGCCCTGCTCGGCGGCCATCTGCTGCACGCGTTGCCAGATCAGCTCGCGGGCCTCGGCATGCAGCGCCAGCGGCCGGCCTAAAGCGGCGGCGGCGGCCTGGCGGGTGTGGTCGTCGGGCGTGGCGCCGATGCCGCCGCAGCTGACCACCAGGTCGCCGCTGGCGAAGGCTTCGCGCAGCCGGGCCGTCAGCAGCTCGCGGTCGTCGCCCAGGTACTGGGCCCAGGCCAGCTGCATGCCGCGCTCGGACAGCAGCTCGATGAACCTGGCCAGGTGGGAGTCCTTGCGCTTGCCGGACAGGATTTCGTCGCCAATGATGAACAGCCCGACTTTCACGAATCACACTCCCGGAAGCACTTCGGATACGACCACCGGCTCCGCCGCCCGCTGCGCCTGCAAGGCAGCCAGCGCGTAATGCGTGAACCACGCGGTGGAGAACGCGAACACCAGCGTGTACAGCCAGATGGCCAGCAGCACGACGAAGGGCGCGAAGATGATGGCCGCCACGCCGGAGATGGCCCAGATCAGCGAGGGCACCGCGCCCAGGTAGCCGCAGATGACGCCCATGGCCAGCATGGGCAGGCGGTGCGCCGTCAGCAGCGCGCGGCGCTCGTCGGCCGAGGCGTGCTCGGCCAGCACGTCGAAGCCGAACACGCGGTAGGTCAGCCAGCCCCAGATCAGCGGCGGCAGCACCAGCACCAGCGGCGGGATCAGCCACAGCGGCATGGACAGCACGATGAGCACCAGCGCCAGCAGCGTGGCCCCCAGCGAGGCGACCACGCTCTGCGCCAGCGTGCCGCCGTGCTTGCGCTCCAGCAGCGGGAAGCGCCGTTCGGCCACCAGGCGCACGATGGCCGGCGTCATACACAGCGCCACCAGCAGCAGGCTCAGCAGGATGACCACCGGCAGCACGCCGGCCAGCACGACGATGGCCGCCAGCGCGCTGCGGAAGGCCTGCAGCCCGTGCGAATCCAGCCAGCGCAGCAGGCTCTCCACCAGCAGCCAGTTCTCCAGCGTCGCGCGCACGCTCGCGATGGCGTCCTCCCAGAAGAAGAACATGAAGGCGAACACGCCCACGCTGCAGATCAGCAGCGGCAGCAGCGACAGCGCGATGACGCGTGGGTGCAGACAGTAGGCGGCGGCGCGCCAGAAGGAATCGACCAGAGCTTGCATCTACAACCCGTGTTTGGCCTTGCCCAGCGCGGCGGCACCGCGGCGCGGCCGCCTGAAGGCCGCGGCCAGCCGCACCAGGCCCAGCCATTGCTGGCGCCAGAAGCCGGCGCCGTAGTCGCGGCCGCCTTCCTGCGGCAACTGGTCGCGCACGCCGGTGGCGTCGAAGCGGTTCTCGAAGTTGGCCGTGCCGAACAGCTGGTCCCACACCGACAGCAGCACGCCGAAGTTGTGGCCACCCAGCGTGCCGCGCCCGCCGCTCTCGTGGCCGATGCCGATGCTGTGGTGCAGGCGGTGGAAGCGCGGGCTGACCAGCAGCCGCTCGCCGATGCGGCCGAAATGGAGGCGCGCATTGGCATGCTGCAGGCTCTCGTGCAGCTGGGTGATGACGGTGATGGCGACGAACTGCCCCGGCTCCACGCCGATGAATCGGGCCAGCAGCGCCATCGCGGTGGCGATGAGGACGTCGTCCAGCAGGTGGTTGCGGTTGTCGCTCCACATCGTCATCTGGCGCTGGCTGTGGTGCAGGCTGTGCAGCGCCCACCAGCCGTTGAACTGGTGCTGGGCGCGATGCAGCCAGTAGCCGGCGAAGTCGAACACGACGAGATAGAGCAGCAGGCTCACCCAGGCGATGTCGGTGACGCCGGGCCACAGCCCGTCCAGCTGCCAGCCGGGCAGTCCGGCCAGGCGCAGCTCGCCAGCCATCCAGTCCCACAGCGGCTCCACGCTGAAGAACATCGCCAGCCGCACCAGGCCCAGCCGGTGGATGAGCGTGTAGATCACGTCCACCCGCACGGCCGCGGTGTCGGTGACCGGCTCCACCGGCCAGCGCCGCTCCAGCACGCGGATGCCGACCACCATGATGGCGATCTGCAGCAGCCCCAGCAGCAGCCAGCCGGTGGCGGCGTAGGCGTCTTCCAGCAGGTTGCCGAAGCCGAGGCCAAACACCAGCGGCTGCACGACGCTCTCGTACAGCGCGAGCTGCAGGCTGTCGAAGGTGTTGGAGAACCAGTCGATCACGGTTTCTTGAACAGGGGCGCGTAGCGTGGATGCTCGCGCAGCGGCGCAAAGCATAGACCGCGTTGCGCCAGGCCGGTCAGCAAGGGGTCAAGCACGGCGGGCGCCCAGGGGTCTTGCCGCTCCCAGATTCCCAGGTGGGCCATCAGGATGTCGCCGGGCCGGATGTCGCGCAGTGCCTTGTCCAGCAGCTGGGCATTAGGATGGGCCTGGCTGGGCAGCTCGTCGCCCAGGAAGCCCGCGCGGCTCCAGCCCACATGGGTGAAGCCGCAGGCCTTGGCCGCGTTCAGCAGTGCCGGCGAGGTGCGCCCGGCCGGCGCGCGGAAGACGGGGCCCAGCGGCTTGCCGGTCATGGCCTGGAAGCGCTCGCCCACACGGCGCAGGCTGGCGCAGTACTGCTCGGCGCTGAGCTCGCGCACGACGGGCGGCTGGATGCCGGCTTGCGTGCGGAAGCGAAAGCGCGTGACCGTGCCGTCGGCGTCCGGCAGGTCGGCCAGCCAGATGTCGTGATCCCAGGTGTGCGAGCCGAAGTCATGCCCCTCGGCCGCGCGCTCGCGCCACCACGGCGCCCAGGTCTCGTCCAGCGTCGTGCCGCCGGTCTGCGTGGGCTCGCTGGCCAGGAAGAAGGTGGCGCGGGCGTTGTGCTTCTTGAGCGTCTGCGCGATCAGCGGCGCCACGCCCATGTGGCCGGTGTCGAAGGTCAGGTAGACCGGCTTGTCGCAGGCCGGCTGCGCGGCGGCCGCACCGACCGCCAGCGCGAGCAGCCAGGCTTTCATAGCCGAGACTGGTGATCGAGCGTCCAGATGCCGTGCGGCGACTTGCCCACCTTGACCTGGCGCACCACCTTGCGCGTGGCCGTGTCGATCTGCGTGACCTTGCCGGCCCAGCGCGACGTGACCAGCAGCGTGCGGCCGTCGGTCAGCAGCTCCATGTCGTCGGGGCCGGCCGGCGCGGGGAACTGGTCCACCACGGCGAAGCGGGTGATGTCGATCTTGCTGATGGTGTTGGCCGCGCGGTTGGACACCAGCACATGGCGCTTGTCGCCCCAGGCGCGGAAGGAGTGCGCGCCGTCGCCGGTCTGGATGCGCCGCGCCAGCTTCGGCGCAGCGCCGCTCACGTCCCAGACCTCGACGAACTTGTCGCCCGTCAGGCCCACCAGCAGGTGGCGGTCATCGGGCGTCAGGTAGAGGTCGGCCGGCATCTTGCCCACCGCCTGCTTCCACTTGACGGCCTGGGTCGCGAGGTCGATGGCCAGGATCTCGTCGCTGTCCTGCAGGCTGACGTAGACGGTGGTGCTCTTGGTGTCGATGTTCAGGTGGCTGGGCGTCTTGGGCGCGCGGATGCGCTTGACCAGCTGCAGCGGCTCGGCCGCCGTGCTGCCCTGCCAGCGATAGAGATCCACATGGTCCAGCCGGTTGGCGGCCGTGACGAACCACTTCATGTCCGGCGAGAAGCGCAGGTGGTAGGGGTCGGAAATGCCCCGCACGACGCGCTGGACCTCGGCCGTGCGCGGGTCCACGAAGGTCAGCGAATCGCCCAGCGCATTGGCGACGATGAGCGACTTCTCGTCCGGCGACAGGTAGAGGTGGTGCGGCTCCTTGCCGGTCGGGATGCGCTTGACGACGCTGAAGCCGACCGGGTCGACGACGGCGATGTCGGCGCTCAGCGAGTTCAGCACGAACACCGGCGGGCGCGCCGTCTGGGCCTGGGCGCCCAGCGCCATCACCAATCCCAAGGCCACTGCCCAACTGCGCAACATCCGGTACTCCAAAGCAAAGGGCGGCACCACGCCGCCCCGTTGCCGTCAGTTTACCGACGGGGGCCTGTCGGCCCGCTGACCCAGGTCAACAAGCTCAGTCGTCGCTGCTGCCGCCCAGGATGCCGCCCAGGATGCCGGCGCCCGCAAAGCCGGGCAGCAGCGAGCCTTCGTCGCGGCCGCCGCCGCCGGCCTGCGGTGCCGCCGCGAAGATGCGCGAGGCCAGGCGCGAGAACGGCAGGCTCTGCAGCCAGACCTCGCCGGGGCCGGTCAGCTTGGCCAGGAACAGGCCCTCGCCGCCGAACAGCGCGGTCTTGATCTTGCCGACATACTGGATCTCGAAGTTCACGTTGGGCGTGTAGGCCACCACGCAGCCGGTGTCCACCAGCAGCGTCTGGCCGGGCTGCAGCGTGCGGCGCACGACAGTGCCGCCGGCATGCACGAAGGCCAGGCCGTCGCCTTCGAGCTTCTGCATGATGAAGCCCTCGCCGCCGAAGAAGCCGGTGGACAGCTTCTGCTGGATGGCGATGCCCAGCGACACGCCGCGGGCGGCGCACAGGAAGGAATCCTTCTGGCAGATCAGCATGCCGCCCAGCTGGCGCAGATCCATGGGCAGGATCTTGCCGGGGTAGGGCGCGGCGAAGGCCACGCGCTGCTTGCCGGCGCCGTTGTTGGTGTAGACGGTGGTGAACAGCGACTCGCCGGTGATCAGCCGCTTGCCGGCGCCCAGCAGCTTGCCGAAGAAGCCGCCGCCCTGGCTGGCCGAGCCGTCGCCGAAGACGGTGTCCATGCTGATGCCGGCGTCCATGAACATCATGGAGCCCGCCTCGCCGATCGCCGCCTCGCCGGGGTCCAGCTCGACCTCGACGAACTGCATCTCGGCGCCCTTGATCTCGTAATCGACTACATCCATTGGCATGACGGTCTCCTGGCAGAAAAAACGGGCCGCATGATAGCCACGCCACCCGACCCGCAAATGAACCGGGGGCGCTTCCTTGCGGAGGCGGCCCCGGATCGAACGCAGGGGCAGGCTCAGCCCATGTGCATGCCGCCGTTGCAGGAGAAGTCCGCACCGGTGGAGAAGCCGCTGTCCTCGCTGGCCAGCCAGGCCACGATCGAGCCGATCTCCTCCGGCTTGCCCAGCCGCTTGACGGGGATGGTGGCGACGATCTTCTCCAGGATCTCGGGCTTGATGGACTTGACCATGTCGGTGCCGATGTAGCCGGGGCTCACCGTATTGACCGTCACGCCCTTGGCCGCCAGCTCCTGGGCCAGCGCCATCGTGAAGCCGTGCATGCCGGCCTTGGCGGCGGAGTAGTTGGTCTGGCCGGCCTGGCCCTTCTCGCCGTTGACGGAGGAGATCTGGATGATGCGGCCCCAGCCCTTCTCCACCATGCCCGGCACGACCTGCTTGGTCACGTTGAACATGGAGTTCAGGTTGGTGTCGATGACGGCCTTCCAGTCCTCGGGCGTCATCTTCAGGAACATGCGGTCGCGCGTGATGCCGGCGTTGTTGACCAGCACGTCGATGACGCCATGCTCGGCGATGGCCTTCTGGAAGGCCTCGACGGTGGAGTCCCAGTCGGCCACGTTGCCGACCGAGGCGTAGAACGTGTAGCCGAGCGCCTTCTGCTCGTCCAGCCACTTCTGGTAGTCGCGGCTGGGGCCGCAACCGGCGATGACCTTGAAGCCGGCCTTGGCCAGGCGTTGACAAATGGCGGTGCCGATGCCGCCCATGCCCCCGGTGACGTAGGCAATCTTCTGGCTCATGGATGTCTCCTTGTGGTTGGAGTGGTAGGAAAAATGGGGCTCAGCGCTCGACCGTCAGGGCCACGCCCATGCCGCCGCCGATGCACAGCGAGGCGATGCCCTTCTTGGCGTCGCGCCTGACCATCTCGTGCAGCAGCGTGACCAGCACGCGGCAGCCGCTGGCGCCGATGGGATGGCCCAGCGCGATGGCGCCGCCGTTGACGTTGACCTTGCTGGTGTCCCAGCCCATCTCGTTGTGCACGGCACAGGCCTGGGCCGCGAAGGCCTCGTTGATCTCCAGCAGGTCCAGGTCGGCGGGCTTCCAGCCGGCGCGCTCCAGCGCCTTGCGGGCCGCGGGCACCGGGCCCATGCCCATCAGCGCCGGGTCCAGGCCGGCCGACGCGTAGGACGCGATGCGGGCCAGCGGCGTCAGGCCCAGGGCCGCGGCCTTGGCGGCGGTCATCACCATCACGGCGGCAGCACCGTCGTTCAGGCCCGAGGCATTGCCGGCCGTCACGCTGCCGGCCTTGTCGAAGGCGGGGCGCAGGCCGGCCAGCGCTTCGGCATTGGTCTTGCGGTTGATGAACTCGTCGGCCGCGAAGACGATCGCGTCGCCCTTCTTCTGCGGGATGGTGAACGGCACGATCTCGTCCTTGAAGCGGCCGGCGTCCTGCGCCGCGGCGGCCTTCTGCTGGCTGGCGAGCGCCAGCGCGTCCTGCTGCTCGCGCGTGATGCCGTACTTCTTGGCCACGTTCTCGGCCGTGATGCCCATGTGGTACTGGTTGTAGACGTCCCACAGACCGTCGGTGATCATGGTGTCGACCATCTTCCAGTCGCCCATGCGCTGGCCGTCGCGCGAGGCGGGCAGCACGTGGGGGCTCAGGCTCATGCTCTCCTGGCCGCCGGCGATGACGATGTCGCTGTCGCCGTCGCGGATGGCCTGCGCGGCCAGCATGACGGCCTTCAGGCCCGAGCCGCAGACCTTGTTGATCGTGAACGCGGGCACGGCCTGCGGCAGGCCGGCCTTGATGACGGCCTGGCGCGCCGGGTTCTGGCCCACGCCGGCGGTCAGCACCTGGCCCAGGATGACCTCGTTGATCTGGTCGCCGGCCAGCCCGGTGCGGCGCAGCAGGTCCTGGATGACAGCGGCACCCAGTTCGCTGGCCGGGGTCTTGGCGAGGGTGCCACCGAACTTGCCGATGGCGGTGCGCGCGGCGGCGACGATGACGATGTCTTGCTGGCTCATGAGGTCTCCGGTTAAGTGATCAGGCCTTGACTTTGACGTAGCGACCGGGCGCGGGCTCGATCACCTTGAACTTGCGGTTGCCGGGCGCCTTGGGCGCGGGCTTGTCGGCACCGGCGTGGACAGCCAGCCAGGCGGACCAGTCCGGCCACCAGCTGCCCGGGTGTTCGGTGGCGCCCTGCAGCCAGGCCTCGGGGTCGGCTGGCAGCGCCGCACCCTTGCCGATCCAGTGGCTGCGCTTGGGCGGCTTGCCGGGCTTGGGCGGCGGGTTGATGACGCCGGCGATGTGGCCCGACGCGCCCAGCACGAAGCGCTTCCTGCCCTTGAGGATCTGCGTGCTGCGGTAGGCCGCATGCCAGGGCACGATGTGATCCTCGCGCGAGCCGTAGAGGTAGACCGGTGCCTCGATGCGGCCCAGGTCCAGCTTCTCGCCGCAGACGGTGAGCCTGCCCGGGACTTTCAGCTCGTTCTGCAGGTAGGTGTGGCGCAGGTACCAGCAGTACATCGGGCCCGGCAGGTTGGTCGAGTCGCTGTTCCAGTACAGCAGGTCGAAGGCCGGCGGCGCCTCGCCCTTCAGGTAGTTGCCGACGACGTAGTTCCACACCAGGTCGTTGGGCCGCAGGAAGCTGAAGGTGGTGGCCAGCTCCTGGCCGTGCAGCAGCTGCGGGCCCTTGGGCGAATCGGGGCCCAGCGTGGCCTCGCGCAGACGCACGCTGGCTTCGTCGACGAAGATGTCCAGCACGCCGTTGTCGGCAAAGTCCAGCAGCGTGGTCAGCAGCGTGACGCTGGCAGCCGGCTGCTCGCCACGCGCGGCCAGCACGGCCAGCGCGGTGGCCAGGATGGTGCCGCCCACGCAGAAGCCCAGCGTGTTGACCTGCTGCTGGCCCGAGATGGCCTGCGCGACGCGGATGGCCTGGATGGCGCCGGTCTCGATGTAGTCGTCCCAGGTCAGGTGCTTGACCGACTCGTCGGGGTTGCGCCAGCTGACGACGAAGACCCGGTTGCCCTCGGCCACCGCATAGCGGATCAGCGAGTTGTCGGGCTGCAGGTCCAGGATGTAGTACTTGTTGATGCAGGGCGGCACCATCAGCAGCGGCCGGGCCTTCACCGTGGGCGTCAGCGGCGCGTACTCGATGAGCTGGAACAGCTCGTTCTCGAACACGATGCTGCCCGCCGTGGTGGCCACGTTCCTGCCCACCTCGAAGGCGCTTTCGTCCGTCTGCGACACATGGCCGCGCTGCAGGTCGCCCCACAGCTGCTGCAGGCCGCGCGCCAGCGTCTCGCCCTGGCTCTCCAGCGCGCGCTTCTGCGCCTCGGGGTTGAGCGCCAGGAAGTTGCTGGGCGAGGCGGCGTCGACGAATTGCTGCACGGCGAACTTGATACGCGCCTTGGTCTTGTCGTCGGCCTCCACGGCGGCGGCCATCTGCTGCAGCGTGCGACTGTTGAGCAGGTAGAGCTGCGTCATGAAGTGGGCCGCCGGATTGGCCTTCCACTCCGGCGCGGCGAAGCGGCGATCGCTGATGGCGGGCGCCTCGCCCTGGCCCAGCGACGCGTTCCACAGCGCGGCGGCCTGCCTGAGGTAGTCGGCCTGCAACTGGGCCAGCGCCGTGGGCGAGATCTGCGGCAGCTGGGCCATCTGCTGCATCAGGTCCGGAAAGGGCGCGCCGTCCGTCGAAGGTGGCGCGTCGTTCTTCTTGCGAGTGACCATGAATCTCCTAGGAACTCTCCGTCCGGACCTTGTTGCCAAAGACCTTTGCAATAAGCTTGCCACATCCCGACGGGCGCAGCCTTTGTAACCGCGTCCGCCGACAAGCCCGTGAAAGCCCCATGTATCTCATCGCCATTGCCTGGGCCTATGTCGCGTTGATGATGGCCGCGGCCGAAGCGCTGAGTCCGCAGGGCACGCTGTTCGGCGCCTTCGTCACGCTGATGCTCTACGGCGTCCTGCCGCTGGGCCTGCTGCTCTACATCCTCGGCACGCCGGGCCGGCGGCGCAGGCGCGCCGCCGAGTCGTCAAGCCAAGCTGATGCAGGCGGCCATGCGGCCGCGGGGCCGGCCCAGGGACTCGCCCCGGAACGAGAAGAAGCGTGAATCATCGGTCAGCGTGCACCAGCTGCCGCCGCTGATTCGAGTGACATTGACCGAGGTCAAGCGTTCGCGAGCCAGCAAGGGCAGGTCCACCAACCAGCGCGGCTCGGGTGCGGCGCGGAACCGGCAACCCGGCTGATCGCGCATCAGCGGCTCGCGGCCCAGGGCCTGCACCACCTCGGGCCCCACCTCGAAGGCCTGCGGGCCGATGCAGGCGCCCAGCCAGGCCTGCACATCGCGCGGCTCGCAGCCGGTGGCCGCGCAGAGTTCGGCCACGGTGTTCTCCAGCACGCCGGCCGCCAGGCCGCGCCAGCCGGCATGCGCCCCGGCCACGCCGCCGGGCGCGGTGAACAGCACCGGCAGGCAGTCGGCCACCAGGATGGCCACGGCCAGCCCGGGGTCGGTGGACACGGCGGCGTCGGCCTGCGGTGCGTTGTCGTCATGCCAGTCGGGCCGCAGGCGCACGACATCGGCGCCGTGCACCTGGTCCAGGAAGACGGGGCGCGCGCCCAGCAGCCCGGCCAGCGCCGCGCGGTTGGCGCGCACCTGCTCGGGGTCGCCGGCCTTACGGCCATAGTTGGGGCCGCGCGTGGTCATGAAGGCGCGCACCTGCGGCCAGTCGGGCCGCAGCCAGTCCGCGTCAGGCCGCATCGGGGCACACGCTGGGGTGGGTGTTGGCAAACGCCGGCAGCGCCAGGCAGGCGGCGTTGATGCGCATCACCGTCGGATAGTCGTCCAGCGGGCAGTCGAAGCGCTGCGCGTTGTAGACCTGCGGCACCAGCAGGCAGTCGGCCAGGCCCGGCGCATCGCCAAAGCTGAACTGCCCCGCCGTGTGCGCCAGCCGCCGCTCCACGACGGCCAGGCCGGTCGCGATCCAGTGCCGGTACCAGCGGTCCACCGTGTCCTGGTCCTGGCCCAGTTCGCCCTTCAGGTAGCGCAGCACGCGCAGGTTGTTCAGCGGGTGGATGTCGCAGCCGATGTCCTGCGCCAGCGCCCGCACCTGGGCACGCGCCAGCGGGTCGCGCGGCAGCAGCGGCG
>JBKBVY010000257.1:0-4603 GCA_046289335.1 Roseateles sp.
GGGCCGGGCGGCGCTGCTGGCGCGGCTGGCGGGCGAGGCCTCGCTGCTGGGCGACGCCGCCCCGCTGCAGCAGGCGCTGGGCTTTGTGCCGCGCGCCGCGCTGGAGGAGGCCGGGCTGATGGCCTCGTGGCGGCTGGCCCGCCTGCCCGAGGACGAGCCGCGCCCGCGCGACGAGGCCTTCGACGCCTACCTGCAGGCCACCCGGCCCTGCGCGCCGCTGCGCCAGCGCTGGCAGGACTATCTCGCCCGCCGCTGGCGCCGCATCGCGCTGCTGAACGCGGCCTGGGGTACGGCCTGGCGCGGCTTCGACCGCATCCCCAGCCCGCTGGCGCTGCCGGCCGGCTCGGTGGCGCTGACCGACTGGTGGCGCTTCGAGGCGCAGATCGTGCGCGCGCTGGGCCCTGCGCACCGCTTCCGCATCGTGCTGCCGCTGCCGGCCGCGGCGGCGCCGGACTTCGACGAACTGGCCCGCCGCCGCGCCGCCGTCGAGCGCGCCGTCGAGCGCGACAAGCCGGCCCACACGGTGGCCGAGATCCGCTTCGGCTTCGAGCTGTTCCGCGTCGGCGAGGCCCGGCTGGGCCATGACACGCGGCTCGAAGCGGGCCTGCTGCGCCGGCCCGAGCTGGCGGCGCTGACGGCCGACGCCCTCTGGCCGCCCGTCGTGCTCGGCGAGCGCGACCTGGGCGGCGGCCAGCTCACCCATCCACGCCCCCTGCCGCCGCGCGACCGCGTCGGCCTGGACCGTTAGAACCACCGGGAGAACCCCATGGGCTGCTGCACAGGCTCCGCCTTCACCCCCGCCCCCGACGCCGCGCTGGACCCGCTGCAGCGCGTCAACTACAGCTTCGGCATGGTGCTGGGCGTCGACGACTTCCGCCAGGCCCATGCCTACCTCGCCGCCCGCGACCAGCGTGCGCTGCGCGAGACCATAGGCTACGGTGTGCTCAGCGGCCTGGGCGTGGTGGCCCACAACGACGGCCAGGTGAGGGTGGCGCCGGGCGTGGCGCTGATGCCCGACGGCCATCTGGTGGGCGTGGCGGCCGAGCAATGCGCCAACCTGCAGGCCTGGCTGGACGCCGAGCAGGCCCGCGACCCCACCACCGCCGCCAAGACCACGGTCTACGTGCTGCTGCGCTTTGCCGAGAGCAGCGGCTCGCCGGTGCCCATCCCCGGCGAGCCGTGCCGCGACGAGAGCGAGCTGAGCGCCGACGCGCGCATCGTCGACGGCTTCGCGCTGGACTTCGCCTGGGCACCGCCCGACGCCAGCGAAGACCTCGCGCTGCGCGCCGTGGTGGCCTGGATACGCGGCATCAAGCTGCGCCCCGCGGCGCCCGCCGGGCAGACGCTGGCGGGCTTCCAGGCCGATGTCGAGGCCGGCCTGGTGGCCGCCATCAAGGCCGCCTGGGGCGACAACCTGCGCAACCCCAGCATGGCCCAGCCGGCCGCCGCCACCCCGGCCCTGCCCGAACCCAGCCAGGCGCCGCGGCTGCCGCCGCCACCGGTGCAGCTGGTCATCCCGCGCGCCGAGGCAGCCGCCTACTACGCCGCCGCCTTCGAGGTCTGGACGCGGCTGCTGCGCTCGGGCTTCATCGCGCGCCACGGCCCCGTGCCGGCCGCCGAGGAAGTGGCCGAGCGCGCCGTGCTGCTGGCCGCCATCGATGCCAAGGCCGGCAGCGGCGGCGCGCGCGGCGTGCGCATGGCGGGCCGGCCGCAGCTGCTGCACCTGCGCCTGCTGCAGGAATGGCTGCTGCGCGACGGCAGCCAGGACGCGCCGCGCGAGGCCCACTACGTGCTGGGCAAGGGCGATGCCGAGCTGGAGCATGCGCAGGACCTGCTGGCCGACTTCGGCGCCAAGAACCATGCGCTGACCCGCATCGACATCGTGCCCGACACGACCGACGGCGGCAGCGGCAACAAGGCCGTCATCAGGCCGGCCGTCAAATGGCCGGCCAAGGACGCCGGCGGCCTCGGCCCGGACTACTACGGTCCGGCGATGACCCAGCCCATCCCGGTCTCGGACGGCGGCACCGGCCAGCAGGCCGCGCCCGCCACCGGCGCGCTGCTGGTGGGCCGGGCCGCGCAGGGCGGTGCGCCGGCCCGCTTCGAGCTGGGCACGCTGGTGGGCGCGTCCCTGCCCAAGCCGGCCGGCCCGCTGCCCAACATCATCGTGGACGCGGTTGGCGGCGCGCCCACCATCCGGCTGCCCTCGCCCGCTGCCATCGGCCCCGGCGCCAGCCCCGATTTCGCCGGGCTGGATCTGAGCGGCGACCTGACCGTAGGTGGTAACGCCAGCGTCACCGGCAACCTGTCGGTGGACGGCGAGCTGGTGCTGGGCCAGCCGCTGAGCCGCCTGCTGGCCACCGATGCCGAGGGCGTCGTCACCGCCGCGCGGCCCTGGGACGGCGACGAGGCCGCGCTGGCCTCGCCCGAGCCGCCGGTGTATGCCTACGTGCCCGGCCAGAAGGCGCCGGTGCGCATCGAGGACGGCGGCACCGGCCTGGGCGAGCGGCCCGCCGAGATGCAGCTGCTGATCGGCGTGAAGGGCGGGCGTTATGCCCAGGCCACGCTGGTGAACGGCAAGAACACCGAGGTCAACCTGCGCCAGATCGCACGCGGCGGCGGCCTGGAGCTGAGCATCGACGCCAGCGGCGGCACGGCCACCCAGGTCGTCGCTGCCGGCAATGCCACCCGCCCGCCCAGCCTGACGGCGGTGACGGCGGGCAACCTCGTCACGCTGGACACGGTGCAGCCGCTGCATGCGGCGGCCCAGCCGCGCTTTGAGCGGCTCAACCTGAGCAATCCGCCGCAGAGCGACAAGGCGGTGCCGCTGGGGTGGGATCCTGAGCGGCAGGAAGTCGTGCGCGGCGTTGCCGGGTCGGCCGATGCGGGGCGCTGGCGCACCCGCTACGTGCGCAAGCCCAACGAGCTGGTCATCAGCGACGAAGACCACGTCGTCGTCATCCTCATCAACGGCAACCTGGCCCTGCCCGAGCTGGGGCGCGGCGACATCAGCGAGGGCCGGGTCATCGTCATCAAGCTCAAGGCGGGGGTGAGCGACTTCGTCGTCAGCGGCGTGGAGGGCACGAACCGCGTCGCTATGAAGGACCCCAACTCGCTGACGCTGGTAGCCGCCACGCTGCTGGACCCGCCGCAGTGGCTGGTCATCGCGAGGGTCTGAGCCATGGCCACCGTCATGAACGCGCGGCTCAACCAGGTCATCGCAGTCGCCGGCGAGCCGCGCAGCCACTTCTTCAACGGCCGCC
Organism: Roseateles sp.; assembly: GCA_046289335.1. Lineage (GTDB taxonomy): Bacteria > Pseudomonadota > Gammaproteobacteria > Burkholderiales > Burkholderiaceae_C > Pelomonas. The sequence goes on from JBKBVY010000257.1 coordinate 3,264, forward strand.
TGCTCAGCGCCGAAGACCTGATCCGCGAGCAGGCCGCGCGCGACGACGCGGAAGCGAGGCTGGCCCGCCTCGTCGGCTGCGGCGTCGCCACGGGGCTCGCGGTGACGGCAGGCACCGGCAGCGTGCTGCACATCGCCGCCGGCCTGGGCGTCACGCCATCGGGCGCCGTCATCGACATCGGCAACCTCGACCTGGACCTCAGCAGCGCCGGCCGCGGCGCGTCCTTCAGCGGCTTCGGCAACTGCGCCGCCGGCCTGGCCGAGGGCCAGCCGCTGGCGGGCCTGTACCTGCTGACGCTCACGCCCACCTGGAGCGGTCAGGGCCGCGCGGCCACGCTGCTGGGCGAGGTCGGCGCCTGCAACCGCCGCACCCAGCAGCCGGCCGTGCGTGCGCGGCTGGTGGAGGTGCAGGCGCCCAGCGGCCTGGATGGGGCTTCGCTGCGCAACGAGCTGGCCGTGGCGCTGCTGTCGCCGGGACAGGGCCTGGCCCCCGTGCCACCGGGCGGGCGCGTGGGCTGGTGGATGCGCCAGCGCATCGACGGCAGCGCCGCCGCGCCGGGCCTGACGGACGACGAGCTGCCGCTGGCGCTGCTGCAGATCGACGCCGGGGCCGTGCCGCGGTGGATAGACACCGACAGCGCCAGGCGCCGCCTAGCCCCGCCGCCCGGTGGCGTGGGCGATGCGATGTGGCCGCAGTCCTGGGCGGTGGAGATGCAGGCCTTCGCGGCGCAGTTTCTCGGCGAGCTGTCGGCGCCACGCACGGCGGCCGCGTCCTTCGTGTGGTTGCCGCCGGTGCTGCCGCTGACGGCGGCACAGCATGCGCAGCTGCGCCGCCTCGTGCCCGGCGTGCCGCAGGCGGCAGAGCCGCTCAGCCGCGCCCAGTTCGCGCGGGCCCTCATCGAGGGCTGGGAAGACGCGCCCGCGCGGCTGGCCGATGCGCAGCTGCACCTCGCCCGGCTGGAGGGCCACGCTGACCGGCTGCTGCTGCGCGCGCTGCAGCAGGGCGACGACAGGCGGGAGCGGCCCGTGCGCGGCAACGGCGAGCGCACGTCGGGCAAGGTCGCCTCCGTGGCGGCACGCCTGCTGGCCGCCGGCCGCCGCGGCGAGGGCAAGCCCAGCAAGGAGACGCTGGCCGTGGCCGCCTCGGCGCTGACCCAGGCGCCCAATCGAAAGCGCCGTTAGCGGCGTTATCGCCTGCGCCATGGCCGCTGCACTCGCCATTCACCGCCTCAGCGCGCGCACGCCGGCGCACGCGCAGCCGGTGGCTGCGCGGCTGGCCTTGCAGGCGCTGGGCGCCGACCTGGAAGACGCGCTGCCGCGCGGCCTGCCGCCGCAGTCGCT
>JBKBVY010000258.1:0-4575 GCA_046289335.1 Roseateles sp.
GAGGAGTTCGCCATCATCCTGCCCAATTGCGCCACGCACGTGGGCCTGGCGATCGCGGAGCGCGTGCGCGAGCGGGTGTCGGAATTGAGCATCGAGGTGGCGCCCGGCCAGATGCTGGGCGTCACGGTCAGCCTGGGCGGCGCCTTCGCGCCGCAATGGGTGCGTTCCTCCCCGCTGCTGTGGATGGAGCGTGCGGACCGCCAGCTCTACCGCGCCAAGGCCGAAGGCCGCAACCGCGCCTGCCTGGAGCCGCAGGTCGACTCCCTGGTGAGCGCCGAAGAAAAGGGCATGTTGTTCGCCAACCTGAATTCAGATCTGCAACAGGACACGCCATGAGCACCATCACTGATCCTGCTGCGCCTTCCCCCTCGCCGCCGCGCCCGGCGCGCGGTGGCGCCCGCACGCTGGCCGTCACGAGCGGCAAGGGCGGCGTGGGCAAGACCTTCGTCACCGCCAACCTCGCCGCCGCGCTGGCCGCGCGCGGCCAGAAGGTGCTGGTGCTGGATGCCGACCTCGGCCTGGCCAACCTCGATGTGGTGCTGAACCTGCACCCCAAGCTGACGCTGCACGACGTCTTCACGGAGAAGGCCACGCTGGAGCAGGCCATCCTGCCGGCGCCTGGCGGCTTCTCGGTGCTGCTGGCCGGCTCGGGCATGGTCGAGTACTCGCGCCTGACGCCCGAGGTGCGCGACAAGCTGCTGCACATCATCGACCTGGTTAGGCCGCGCTTCGACTGGGTGCTGCTGGACACCGGCGCGGGCATTTCCGACGTGGTGCTGTACGCGATCTCGCTGGCCCAGGACGTACTCGTCGTCGCCACGCCCGAGCCCACCTCGCTGACCGACGCCTACGCCACCATCAAGGTGCTGGCCACGCAGCAGGAGCGCCGCCAGGTGGGCCTGGTCGTCAACCAGGCCAACCGCGTGGGCGAGGGCAAGCTGATCTGCGGCCAGCTGCAGCAGGTGCTGCAGCGCTTCATCGGCCCGTCGCCGGGGCAGGGTTTCCGGCTGGAGCTGTTCGCAGAGGTCAAGGCCGACCCCGCCGTGCGCCAGGCGGTGCTCAAGCGCCAGCTGATGCTCGAACACTACCCGGGCTGCGATGCGGCCCAGGCCATCAAGGCCCTGGCCTCCAAGCTCCTTGGCTGACTCCCCGAGCACCGCCTTCGAGTGGCTGGGCGGCGAGCCGCGCGTGCGCGAGCTCGTCGACCGCTTCTACGACCTGATGGATCTGGAGCCTGCCTACGCACGGCTGCGCGCGGCGCATGGCGATTCGCTGGACAGCGCGCGCGACAAGCTGTTCTGGTTCCTGTGCGGCTGGCTGGGCGGTCCGGACCACTACATCAGCCGCTTCGGCCATCCGCGCCTGCGGGCGCGCCATCTGCCGTTTCGCATCGGCATCGCCGAGCGTGACGAGTGGCTGGCGTGCATGGCGCAGGCCATGCAGGAAACCGGCGTGGACCCGGCCCTGCAGGCCCGGCTGGCCGAGTCCTTCGCGGGCACGGCCGACTGGATGCGCAACGTCTAGAAGCCTCAGTCGATCCTGAACGCGAAGTCCTGCTGGAACATCGCGTCGCCCTGGCACTGGTAGCCGGCCAGCGCGACATCCACCGCGCGCTGCAGCGCGCGCCGGGTCCTGGCATCGGGGCTGCCCTGGGCGAGGCGGAACTCGCTGCCCACCACGCGGCCGTTGCGCACCGTGGCGATCACCCGCAGCACCGCCTCGCCCGTCCAGTTGACGACCGGGACCTCCGGCCGCGGCATCGTGGCGCACACCGCGCCCGGCGACTGGACCTGCGGTGTCGCAGCCGGCTGCGCCGGCGCTGCGGGCTCCGCGCGGGCCGGCCCGCTGCCCGGCGCCTGCACGCCGGCATCGGCCGGTGCCGCCGTACTGATGACCGGGTCTGCGGCGATGACCACGTCGACCGCGGGCTGAGGGATGGGCATCAGCGGCGGCATGTCCTTGAACCGCGGGTCGGGCGCGCGCAGCGGCTCGGTCGGTGGCGGTGGCTGCACGTCGGGCGGCAGGGGGCGGACCGCGGTCAGCGCGGGCGGCCGGGCGGGCGGATGGATGAGGCCCGTGCTCAGCGCGTAGATGCCGGCCAGGTGCAGCGCGACCACGAGGCCGATGCCGACGTAGCGGTGCGGGGCGGGGGCTGGGCGGGACAGGTTCATGGGCGCTCCTCGTGGTGGCAGGGAAACCTGGGGCGGGCGCTGGCAGCGCACGGACGAGCCCAGGCTACGCCTGCCTAACGGGACGGGTCAATGGCATTGGCCCGCGTCGTGGGCCTGCCACGCGCCGGGCCGATGTCAGCGCCGCGTCAGGCCGTGCCGCTCAGCAGCACGATGAGGGCGCCGGCCCCGCCGTCGCTGGCGCGTGCCTGCACGAAGGCCAGCACCTCGCTCTTCTGCACCAGCCAGCGGCGCACGCGGCCCTTGAGCACCGGCTCACGGCCCGGCGAGCCGTGGCCCTTGCCGTGCACCACACGCACGCAGCGCAGGCCGCGCCGGGCGCTGTCGTGGATGAACAGACCCAGGGCCTCGCGCGCGGCGTCGCGGCGCAGGCCGTGCAGGTCCAGCTGCGCCTGCAGCGCCCAATGGCCGCGGCGCAGCTTGCGCACGACCTCCAGCGAGATGCCGTCGCGGCGGAAGCTCAGGGTCTCGTCGGTGTCCAGCAGCGTGTCGATGTCGATCTCGTCGGACAGCGCCTGCAGCAGCACGGCACGTTCGTCGGCCTCGCGCTGGCGCGGCTCGGGCGCGGGCCGCGCGCGGGCATGGATGGCGCGGGTGGCCGTGCGCAGCGGCGTCACCGGGCCCACGGTCAGCTCGAACACGCGGCGCTCCTGTTCGGCTAGGCGCAGCGCCGCCGCCTGGCGTTCGCGCTCGACCTCGGCGGCCAGGCGCGCGGCCGCCATCTCGCGGGCCAGCGGCTTCAGGTCGGCCAGGCTGCGCACCACTTTGCTCACAGCAGCCCCCGTTCAGCGAACGACACCACCTCGTCCGCGCCCACGACCAGGTGGTCCACCACGCGCACGTCCACCAGCGCCAGCGCCTCGCTGAGGCGCTGGGTCAGCAGCTCGTCGGCCTTGGACGGCTCGGCATGGCCGCTGGGGTGGTTGTGCGCCAGGATGGCGGCGCCGGCACCCAGCGCGAGCGCGCGCTTGACGACCTCGCGCGGATGCACCGTCGTCGATGTCAGCGAACCCTGGAACAAGTTTTCCATCGCGATCAGCCGGAGCTGCGCGTCCAGGAACAGCACGGCGAACACCTCGTGCCCCAGCCCGCCCAGGTGCAGGCGCAGATAGGTCTTGACCGTGTCCACCTCGTTCATCGCGGGCTTCTCGGCCAGCCGCTGGCCCAGCGAGCGGCGGGCGATCTCCAGCACGGCGGCGATCTCGGCCCGCTTGGCCGGCCCCAGGCCTTTGACCTGTCCCAGGTCCTGCACGCTGGCCGCCAGCAGCCCGGCCCAGCCGCCGAAACGGTCCAGCAGGCTCTGCGCCAGCTGCAGCACGGGCATGCCCTGCAGGCCCGTGCGCAGCAGCAGCGCCAGCAGTTCGGCATCCGCCAGCGCGGCCGGCCCGCGGGCAAGCAGCTTCTCGCGTGGGCGGGCGTCTGGGGGCAGATGGGTCAGCGACATAAAATCGGCCGCAGTCTAGCCAAGCGTTTGCTGCCTCCTCGCATGAACCCCATTCAGGCCGGGTCCTTCCTGACCTTGCATTACCGGCTCACGGGCCCGGACGGTGCCGACATCGTCAACACTTTCGACGACAAGCCCGCCACGCTGTCGCTGGGCGCCGGCCAGCTGTCGCCGGCCATCGAGGCGCGCCTGATCGGCCTGCCGGAAGGCGCGCACGAGCGTTTCACGCTGGCGCCGGGCGAGGCCTTCGGCGAGCGCAACCCCGAGCTGCTGCAGCGCGTGAAGCTGTCGCTGCTGCGCCAGCTGGGCGATCCGGACGAGGTCTACCACGTGGGCGACGTCGTGCAGTTCCCCGGCCCGGACGGGCAGGGCGGCTATGCCGGCGTCGTGCGCGAGCTGGGCGATGAGGCCTTGCTGTTCGACTTCAACCATCCATTGGCCGGCCAGCCGGTCAGCTTCGAAGTTCAAGTGATCGGGGTGCTGTGATGAATGCTGCCGTGCATCCCAAGGAAGTCGTGCTGGCCGAGCCGCGCGGCTTCTGCGCCGGCGTGGACCGCGCCATCGAGATCGTCGAGCGGGCGCTGGTCAAGTTCGGTGCGCCCATCTACGTGCGCCACGAGATCGTTCACAACACCTATGTCGTCAACGACCTGAAGTCGCGCGGCGCCATCTTCATCGAAGACCTGGCCGAGGTGCCGGCCGGCGCCACGCTGGTGTTCAGCGCACACGGCGTCAGCCAGGAGGTGCGCCGCGAGGCCGCCGCGCGCGGCTTCAACGTCTTCGATGCGACCTGCCCGCTGGTGACCAAGGTGCATGTCGAGGTGGCCAAGCTGCACCGCGAGGGCTTCGAGTTCATCATGATCGGCCACAAGGGCCACCCCGAGGTCGAGGGCACCATGGGCCAGCTGTCCGACGGCATCTACCTCGTCGAGGAGGTGGAAG
>JBKBVY010000259.1:0-4573 GCA_046289335.1 Roseateles sp.
GACAACGTCGCGCGCCTGGCGGGCTTCATGGGCGAGCTGGCCGCGCGCGGGCTGGACATGGGCAAGGTCGTCACCGTGCCGGGCGACTTCTCCAACCAGGCCGGCTGGGATGCGGCCGAGGTGCTGCTGGCCGCCAAGCGCCGCCCCACCGCCGTGTTCTGCGCCAACGACGAGATGGCCATCGGCCTGCTGTCGCATTGCCAGGAGCGCGGCGTGTCGGTGCCGCACGAGCTTTCGGTGCTGGGCTACGACGACTCACCCAGCGCCGAATTCGCAGCACCCCGGCTGACCTCCGTGCACATCCCCAGCCGCGAGGTGGCGCTGGCCGGCCTGCACTGGCTGCTCAACCGCTGCTACGGCATGGACCTGCCGGTGTCGCGTCAGTTCGACATCTCGGTCAGCTGGCGGGCGTCGGTGGCCGCCCCCCCAGCCCGCAAACGCAGTTGAGGCCCGGCTGACGCCACAATCCGGGCTGCCCATTTTTCACCCAGCCCATGTCTGCCCAACGCGTCCTGACCGGTATCACCACCACCGGCACCCTGCATCTCGGCAATTACGTCGGTGCCATCCGCCCGGCGGTCGCGACCAGCCGCACGCCCGGCGTGGAGAGCTTCTTCTTCATGGCCGACCTCCACGCGCTGATCAAGTGCGACGACCCGGACCGCCTGGCCCATTCCAGCCGCGCCATCGCCGCCACCTGGCTGGCCGCCGGGCTGGACCCCGAACGCGTCACGTTCTACCGCCAGAGCGACATTCCCGAGATCCCCGAGCTGGCCTGGCTGCTGACCTGCGTGACCGCCAAGGGCCAGATGAACCGCGCCCATGCCTACAAGGCGGCGGTGGATGCCGCCGTCGCCGCCGGCGAGGAGCCCGACGCCCACGTGACCATGGGCCTGTTCAGCTACCCGGTGCTGATGGCGGCCGACATCCTGATGTTCAACGCGCACAAGGTGCCGGTCGGCAAGGACCAGATCCAGCACATCGAAATGGCGCGCGACGTGGGCCAGCGCTTCAACCACCAGTTCGGCCAGGGCCGCGAGCTGTTCACGTTGCCCGAGGCCGTGGTGGACGCCGAGATGGCGCTGCTGCCCGGCCTGGACGGCCGCAAGATGAGCAAGAGCTACGACAACGTCATCCCGCTGTTCGAGGGCGGCGCCCAGGCGCTGAAGGACGCGGTCGCGCGCATCGTCACCGACAGCCGGCTGCCCGGCGAGCCCAAGGATCCCGAGGGCCAGGCCCTGGTCACGCTCTACGACGCCTTCGCCACGCCTGAGCAGCGGGCCGCCTTCCGCGCCGCGCTGCGCGCCGGCCTGGGCTGGGGCGAGGCCAAGCAGCAGCTGGTGGCCCTCATTGAGGCCCAGATCGGCCCCATGCGCGCACGCTACGACGCGCTGATGGCCAACCCCGCCGAGCTGGAGGCCATCCTGCAGGCCGGCGCCGCCAAGGCGCGCGCCATCGCCGCGCCCTTCCTGAAGCAGCTGCGCGCGGCCGTGGGCCTGCGGCCCTACACCGCCACGGCCGCCACCGCCGCCGCCAAGGCGGAGAAGGCCGCGCTGCCGGTGTTCAAGCAGTACCGCGAGGCCGACGGCAAGTTCTACTTCAAGCTGCTGGCGGCCGACGGCCGACTGCTGCTGCAGAGCAGCGGCTTCGAGCAGGGCCGCGACGCCGGCCAGTGGGTGGCCCGGCTCAAGCGCGAGGGCCTGGTGGCCGACGCGCCGGTGCAGCGCGAGGCCAGCGAGGCCGACATCGCCGCGGCGCTCGCCGCCTTCCAGGACGGCTGAGGCGGTGGTTTCCCAGGTCGCGATCACCGAGCTGCTGGCCGGCACGGCGCGCGGCGATGCGGCATCGCTGCAGCAGCTCTACGCGGTGCTCTATCCCGAGATCAAGCGGGTGGCGCGCCTGCGGCTGGCGCAATGCGGTCCCAACGGCCGCATGGCCGGCCTGGACACCACCGCGCTGGTGCACGAGGGCTTTCTGCGCATGGCCGACCAGCAAGGCCTGCAGGGCGAGTCGCGCGGCCAGTTCTTCGCCTACGTGGGCCAGGTCTTGCGCTCGGTCGTCATCGACCACCTGCGCAACGAGGGCCGCGACAAGCGCGGCGGCGACGCGGTCATGGTCACGCTGTCCGCCGCCGGCGACGTGGCCGCGGTGCAGAGCCAGGCGGTGGACCTGATCGGGCTGGACCAGGCCTTGCGGCGGCTGCGCGAGATCGACGTCGGCCTGTACGAGCTCATCGAGATGGTGGGCTTCGCGGGCCTGTCCATCGCCGAGGTGGCCACGCTGCGCGGCCTGTCCACGCGCACCATCAACCGCGAGCTGCTCAAGGCCCGCGCGCTGCTGCAGGAGCTGCTGGGCGACCCACCCGACACGGTCTATTGATGGACGCCGGGCAGCAGGCCGACCTGAACGCCGCGGACTGGCAGCAGCTGTCCGCGCTGTTCGACGAGCTGGCCGACCTGCCCGCGCAGGACCGCGAGGCGCGGCTGGCCGCGCTGCAGCCGCCCGGGCTGGCGGCCCGGCTGCGGCGCATGCTGGCCTCGCTGACCGACGACGACGCCGTCACGCCCATGGCCGGCTTCGGCGCGCAGCTGGCCCAGGCGCTGGCGCAAGAACCCGACGTGCCGGCGGCCCGGCCGGGCGATCGCTTCGGCGCCTGGTGCCTGGCCGAGCTGCTGGGCGAAGGCGGCATGGGCCAGGTGTGGCGGGCCGAACGGGCCGACGGCCTCTACCAGGGCGAGGCCGCCATCAAGCTGCTGCGCGGCGACCTGGCCAGCCCCGGCCTGGCCACGCGCTTTGCGCGCGAGCGCGCGCTGCTGGGCCGGCTGACCCACCCCGGCATCGCGCGGCTGCTGGACGCCGGCGAGCAGGACGGCCGCGCCTTCCTGGTGCTGGAGTACGTGGCCGGCCGCACGCTGTCCGAGCATGTGCGCGCCCACGGCCTGGGCCTGGCCGAGCGGGTGCGGCTGCTGGTGGGCGTGGCGCGTGCCGTGGAGCATGCGCATGCCCAGCTCATCGTGCACCGCGACCTCAAGCCCAGCAACGTCATGGTGGACGACCACGGCACGCCCAAGCTGCTGGACTTCGGCATCGCCGGCCTGCTGGACGACTCCGGCCAGCAGTCGGACAGCCAGCTGACGCAGGTCACCGGCCGGCGGCTGACGCCGGCCTATGCCGCGCCGGAGCAGATCCTGGGCGGGCCCATCGGCGTCGCGGCCGACATCTATTCGCTGGGCGTCATGCTGTACGAGCTGGCCAGCGGCCAGCTGCCCCTCGGCCGCCGCGGCCAGAGCCGCACGGCGCTGGAGCATGCGGTGCTGCACGACCAGGCACGCCGCATCACCCGCACGCTGGGCCAGAAAGATGACGAGGCCCAGGCCGGCTACGGCCCGGGCCGGCCGGCGGACGCCCGGCGCGCGGCGGGCGACCTGGAGGCCGTGGCCGCCAAGGCGCTGCGCAAGAACCCGGCCGAGCGCTACACCAGCGTGCGCAGCTTCGTCGACGACCTGGAGCGCTGGCTGGCGCAGCGCCCGGTCAGCGTGCGCGCCGAGGACTGGGGCCACCGCACGCGGCTGTGGATACGCCGCAACGCGCTGCTGGCGGGCGCCTCCGCGCTGGTGCTGACCACGCTCAGCGCCGGCCTGGCCGTCAGCCTGTGGCAACGCCAGCAGGCGCAGGCGGCGGCGCGCCAGTCCGAGCAGGTGACGCGTTACCTGACCGAGTTGCTCGCCTCGGCCAGCCCGGAAAAGCACAACGGCCGCTTCCCCAACATCTTCGAGGTGCTGGAGGAGAGCCGCGCCACGCTGCGCGAGCGCTTCGCGAACGACGACCTCACCTATGCCCGCGTGCTGGAGGTCATGGCCTCGACCTATGACGAGATGAACCGGCAGGACATCTCCATCCCGCTGTCGCGCGACCTGGTGGCCGTGAAGCGCCGCCTGTGGGGCGACGACGACCCGCGCACGCTGGCCGCCCAACTGCGCCTGGCGCGCACTTTCACCGCGCTCGGATCGCCCATGGAGGTCATCGAGATCGGCGAGCAGGTGCTGCCCAAGCTGGCGCCGCAGGCGGGGTCGGGCGACTACGAGAACCTGCTCTACCAGCTCATCGTGTCCTACGCCAACGTGGGCCGGTTCGCCGACGCCGAGGCCCAGCGCGAGAAGGCCTGGGCCCGGGTGCAGCAGGTCTACCGGCCCACCGACTACGAGTACATCTTCTTCAACCTCTACGTCTACGTGCTGCGCTTCAATCAGGGACGCTGGCTGGAGGCGGAGGCCGTGCTCAAGCCCCTGGTCGAGGCCGGCGCGAACGCCGCGCCGCGCTTCGGCCGCTTCGTGCTGCGCACGCGGCAGACGCTGTGGACCCTCCAGGCCCGGCTGGGCCGCCCGGAGGCCACCGTGGCGGCCGCCCACCAGCTCGCGGCGGACATGGACGCGCTGCTGGGCCCAGGCAATTCCAGCAGCCAGCGCATGCACACCGACCTGGCGCGGCACCTGATCGAGCTGGGCGACTACGCCCAGGCCGCCCGCGTGCAGGCCGCGCTGGCCGCCAGCCTGCCCGCGGACGCGGCGAGCAA
>JBKBVY010000260.1:0-4564 GCA_046289335.1 Roseateles sp.
CAGCCGGATGTTGGGATGGCGCCGCGCCGCGGCCAGCAGATGGACGTGGATGGCCTTGCCGGTGGCGTCGGCCGCATGCGCGATGCGCCGCACCGCATGGCCGCCCTCGCGGGTCAGGTGCAGGCCCAGCGGGCCGGCGTCGTCGGGCGTGAAGGGCACGCCCTGCCCCACCAGCCAGCCCACCGCCGCGGCGCTGCGCTCGGCGATGAAGCGGGCTGCGGCCTCGTCCACCAGGCCGGCACCGGCGTCCTGGGTGTCGCGCACATGGCTGTCGATGGAGTCGTCGCTGCCCAGCACGCCCACGATGCCGCCCTGGGCCCAGGCGGTGGCCGCCTCGGTGAGCTGGCGCTTGGCGAGCACGACGACGGGCACGCGGTCGGCCAGGTGCAAGGCCACGGTGAGGCCGGCAAGGCCGGCGCCGATGATGACGACGGGCGCGTCGTCGTTGGAGGCTGCAGTCATGGCCGCACATTGTCCTGCAGCGCCGCGTGGCCTCCAGCGAGGGGAGTATTGCCCTTTCGGCGAGCCTGCCTCGCGCGTCCTGCCCCTATGCTGCGCGCCGCCGCCACCGCGGCGGGGAGCCCGACATGAAACAAAGCAAACGATGGCTGGCCGCGCTGGCCGGCCTGCTGATCGCCCACACCGCCCTGGCCGCGCCGCCGGCACAGGCCTTCTTCCGCGACCCCGACATCGCCGACGCCGTGCTGTCGCCGTCGGGCCGGCAGCTCGCGCTGGTGACCGCGCGCGGCAGCAGCCGCATCGGCCTGGGCGTGTTCGACCTGGACACCGGCAAGGCCGTGCGGGCGGCCCAGTTCAGCGACGGCGACGTCGTGCGGGTGCACTGGGTCAACGACAAGCGGCTGATCTTCAGCGTGGTGGACTACGCCGAAGGCAGCGGCCGGCCGCGTGGCGCGCCGGGGCTGTTCGCGATCAATGCCGACGGCAGCGAGCTGCGCCAGCTGGTGCGCCGCATGGGCCGACCCGTGGTCAGCGACGGCAGCGGTCGCAACGCCCGCCTGCTGGAATGGAACCATGTGCTGCTGCGCGTGCCGACACCCAAGGCCGGCGAGACCAACGAGGAGGTGCTGGTCGCGGAGATGGCGCTGGACGAGAGCGGCCGGCAGACGCCGCTGTGGCTGAACACCCGCACCGGCCGCACACGCTCGCCCGACATCACCGTGCCGCCCGACACCGTGGGTTGGCTGACCGACGCCCGCGGCGAGCTGCGGGTGGCGCGGACGCGCCGCGACGGCCGCATCGGCGCCTTGTGGCGCGGCCCCGGCCGCAGCGACTGGCAGCCGCTGTTCGAAAGCGGCCTCTTCAACGCGCCCTTCATCCCGGCCGCGGTGGACAACGCCGGCCAGCTCTACGTGACCCGCGCCACCGGCAAGGCGGGGCAGACGGTGCTGACGCGCTACGACTTCGAGAGCGGCGCGCCCCAGCCCAAAGCGCTGGTGGAGACGCCGGGATTCGACTTCAACGGCCGCGTGCTGGACGACGGCGACGGCGCGGCCCTGGGCGTGCGCGTGCTCATCGACGGCGAGACCACCGTGTGGCTGGACCCGGTCATGAAGGCGCTGCAGGCCAAGGCCGACGAGCTGTTCGCCGGGCGCATCAACCGCATCGACTGCCGCCGCTGCGGCGCGCCCGACATGGTGGCCCTGGTGCGCAGCTACAGCGACCGCGACCCCGGCCGGTACTGGCTCTACCAGGCCCAGCCCCCCGAAGGCGAGAAACCCTGGCGCGCCGTGGGCCGCGTGCGCGACGACATCAAGCCCGCCGAGATGGCGAACATGGAGTTCCAGCGCATCGCCGCGCGCGACGGGCGTGACCTGCCCGTCTGGGTCACCCGGCCCGCCGATGCCGCCGGCCCGCTGCCGGCTGTCGTGCTGGTGCACGGCGGCCCCTGGGTGCGTGGCGCCCAATGGCAGTGGCGCGGCGAGGCGCAGTTCCTGGCCTCACGCGGCTACGTGGTCATCGAGCCGGAGTTCCGTGGCAGCACCGGCTATGGCGTCAGCCACTTCCGCGCCGGCTTCAAGCAGTGGGGCCAGGCCATGCAGGACGACGTGGCCGACGCGCTGCTGTGGGCGCAGAAGCAGGGCCTGGCCAGCGACAAGGCCTGCATCGCCGGCGCCAGCTACGGCGGCTACAGCACGCTGATGGGCCTGGTGCGGCATCCCGAGCTCTACCGCTGCGGCGCGGCCTGGCTGGCCGTGACCGACCTGGAGCTGCTGCTCAAGGGCTCCTGGTTCGTGGACGACGACACCAGCGGCGCGTCGCGCCAGTACAGCCTGCCGCAGAGCATCGGCGACCTGCAGAAAGACGCCGACATGATCGCGGCCAACTCGCCCGTCAGGCAGGCCGCCCGCATCAAGGCGCCGGTGCTGCTGGCCTTCGGCGAGGACGACCGCCGCGTGCCGCTGACGCATGGCAAGCGCATGCGCGACGCGCTGACCGAGGCCGGCAACCCGCCCGAATGGATCACCTACGACGGCGAGGGCCACGGCTTCGCGGCGCTGAAGAACCGCGTGGATTTCGCGCAACGGCTGGAAGCCTTCCTGGCCAGGCACCTCAAGCCTTGAACCCGTTGCCGTGCCGCCGCCATTCCGGCGGCTTCCACAGGTGGGCCAGGCGCAGGCCCCAGCTGGTCTCGGCCGCCATGTCGCGGAACATGGCCCGCCACTCGTGCGCATTCAGCCAGAACAGGTTGTGCGTCGGGAAGGGGTGCTCCAGTCCGTAGTCCACCGGCTCGCGCTCGGGCTCGAAGGTGCCGAACAGCCGGTCGAACACGATCAGCACGCCGCCGAAGTTCTTGTCGATGTACTGCGGGTTGCGGCCATGGTGGGCGCGGTGGTGGCTGGGCGTGTTGAAGACGAACTCGAACCAGGCCGGCATGCGGTCCACCCAGGTGGTGTGCACGAAGAACTGGTAGCCCAGGTTCAGCGACAGCGCGAACAGCACCCAGCGCGGCTCGAAGCCGAGGAACACGGCCGGCAGGTAGAACAGCCAGTTGCCGGCGAGCGGATAGAACCAGCTCTGCCGCAGCGCCGTGCCGAAGTTCATCTTCTCGGAGCCGTGATGCACGACATGCGCGCACCAGAACCAGCGGATGCGGTGGCTGCCGCGGTGGAACCAGTAATAGAGAAACTCGACGAACAGGAACAGGCCGGCAAAGCGCAGCGGCGTCACGTCCACGGTGAACAGCCGGTGGTCGTAGACCCAGCCCATGGCGGGCAGCACCAGCACGGTCAGCAGGATCAGGTCGGCCACGAGGTAGCTGCCGCCGCTGTTCAGGCTGTCGATGCTGTCCCGCAACTCGAACACGCCGGTCCTGCGAAAGCGCCAGGCCTCGCAGGCAATGGCAATCATGAACAGCGGCGACAGCACCAGCAGCGTCAGGTCGCGCCAGTCGAAGTGGCGTTGATAGAGATCGAGCACCCAGTCCATGCCGCGATATTGGCGCCAAACGCGCCCGGCTTCTTGACGGCAAACCCCGGGTTTTTGACAGATCGCGCCAGGCCTGGGGTGATCCCGCAGCGGCAGCCGGGCAGGCACACGGGATGATGCCGGCCCCATGGATGACACCCGCGTCGCCGCCAGCTATGTCCAGCTACTCTTCGAGCACCTGGCGGCACAGGGCCGTGCAGGCGCGCTGGGCGAGCCGCCCTCGCCTGCCCAGGGCTTCGTCGCCCTCAAGCGCTGGCAGGCGCTGCTGCAGCAGGCCCGTGACCTGGACGCCGGCCCCAAAGCCACGTTCACGCTGCGACTGGCCCGCGGCATCGCGCCGCGGCACTTCGGCATCGTCGGCTTCGCGGCGCTGGCCTGCAGCACGCTGGCCGAGGCGCTGCAGCGGCTGGAGCGCCACCACCGCGCGATCTACGACGTCAACCTGGCCCAGGTGCGCCCCTGCGCCGAGGGCCTGTGCATCGAATGGGGCGTGGAGCGCGGCCGGCCCGGCGCGCTGGTGGACGAGACCGCCATCGCCGCGCTGATGCAGCTGACGCGCGAGTTCACCGGCCGGCCGGTGCGCGCGCTGGCCGTGGACTTCGTCAACCCGCGACCGGCCGACGTGCGCCCCTATGAAGACTTCTTCGGCGGCCCGGTGCGCTTCGGCCAGCCCAGCACGCGCGTCGTGCTGGCGGCAAGCGACCTCGCGTTGCCGCTGCGCGGCGCCGATGCCTCGCTGCTGGCGCTGCTGGACGCTCAGGCCGAACGGCTGCTGCAGGAGGTGGCCGCCGTCGCCGGGCCGCTGGCCGTGTGGCGCCAGGCGCTGGTGGGGCTGATCCGCAGCGGCCGCACCCAGCTGGCTGATCTGGCCGACAACCTGCAGATGAGCCCGCGCAGCCTGCAGCGGCGCCTCGCCGAGCAGGGCATCAGCTTCCAGGCCCTGCTGGGCCAGACCCGCCAGCAGCTGGCCGAGGCCTATCTGCGCGACGCCAGCGTGGAGCTCGCCGAGGTGGCGCTGCTGCTGGGCTATTCCGAACAAAGCGCCTTCACACGCGCCTTCCGGCAATGGACCGGCCAGGCACCGCTGCAATGGCGCCGGCAGCACGCGCGATGACGC
>JBKBVY010000261.1:0-4556 GCA_046289335.1 Roseateles sp.
GCTGGCCGTGGCGGCGACGCCGCTCGCGGCGGGCGGGAAGACGGCCACCGGCGTTGCGGGCGCCGCCGGCGTCTCGCTGTGTTCGGGCAGCCAGCCGGTGGGCATCCAGTAGAGGGCGGCGGCGGCCAGCAGCAGCAGCGCCGGCCCCCACACCACCGGCCGTGCGGCCAGCGCAAGCCAGCCGCCGTCGACCGGGCCACCCCGCTCACGGAAGGGCTGGTTCAGGCCGGGGCGGACGTCGAAGTCCTGGGCATGCGTGCGCGGCAGCAGTGCCAGCACCGGGGTCGGGTCGACCTTCAGTGCACGGCACATCGCCGTGGCCAGCGCGCGGGCGAAGGTGGCGTCGGGCAGCTCGTCGAAACGGTCGGCCTCCAGGGCCTCCAGCTTGGCCTGCGGCACCTTGAGCGTGACCGCCAGCGCCGCGATGTGCAGGCCGCGCTGCTGGCGCACGCTCTTGAGCCAGGCGCCTGCGGTGGCAGGCTGCTGGCGGGCGGATCCCTCGGAGATCGGTTCCATGCGTCTCGTTCTTGTCGTTCGCCGCTCGGGGCGGTCAGTCGTAGCGGCCGGCGTCCAGGGCCTGCGTCTCGGGCGCCTGCGGATGCTTGCGGCGCAACTGCAGCGCCAGGTCATCCACCGCCGCCGTGTTGCCCAGCTTGCGCTCGATGCGCAGCAGCAGCCACAGGCTCTGCGCGTTGGCCTGCTCGGGCTGGTCATTGACCCGCTTGACGTAGAAGCGGGCGCGCTCCAGCTCGTTGTTGCGGAACAAGACCTCCGACAGGTTGACCGCCACGGCCGGGCTGGCCGGGTCCAGCTCGAAGGCGCGCGACAGCGTCTTCTCGGCCACCAGCAGGCGGCCCGAGCGGGCCTCGCAGACGCCCTTGGCCAGCAGCGTGCGCGCCGGAGCGCGGTAGGTCGGCTGGGCCAGCGCCTGGTCGAACAGCGCGTCGGCCGTCTGCCAGCGCTGCTGCTGGCAGGTGAACCAGCCGTAGTTGTGCAGGATGTCGGCGTCGTTGGGGTAGATGGCCAGCGCGCGGCGGAAGGTCTCCTCGGCCAGCGCCTGCTCGCCCATGGCGGCATAGATCAGGCCGCGCAGGTTGACGGCCTCGCGCATGTCGGGCTTGACCTGCAGCGCGAGCTTGAGCTCGTCCAGCGCCGTCGGGAACTGGCCGCGCGAGAAATAGCCTTGCGCCAGCTCCAGCCGGATCGCCGCGCGGCGGTCGGCGTCGGTCTGGTCGGAGTCGGTCTTGATCTCGCGGTCGGCGGAAGGCGCGTTGCCGGTGCTCGCGCAGGCGGCAAGGAGCAGGGAGGTCAGGACGGTCAGCAGTCGCTTCATCAAATCCTCGGGTCGGTGCACGAAGGCGTCAGGTGGATTTGGCCACCGCGACCGGTGCCCTGACCATGCGGATATGCGCGCGGGTGCGGTCCTGCACCTCACCGGCCAACTGACCGCAGGCGGCGTCGATGTCGTCGCCGCGCGTCTTGCGCACGGTGGTCACGATGCCCGCCTGGATCAGCACCTCGGCAAAGGCCTGCACGCGGGCGTTGGTGCTGCGCGTCAGGCCCGAGGCCGGGAAGGGATTGAAGGGAATGAGATTGAGCTTGCAGCTGATGCGGTTCTTGAGGAGCTGCACCAGCTCGCGTGCCTGCTCGGGGCTGTCGTTCACCTCCTGCAGCATGCAGTACTCGAAGGTGATGAAGTCCCGCGGTGCCTTCTCCAGGTAGCGCTTGCACGCATCGAGCAGTTCGGCGATGGGGTACTTCTTGTTCAGCGGCACCAGCTGGTCGCGCAGCGGGTCGGTCGGCGCGTGCAGGCTGACGGCCAGCGCCACGGGGCAGTCCTCGCGCAGACGGTCGATCATGGGCACGACGCCGGAGGTCGACACCGTCACGCGGCGGCGGCTCAGGCCGTAGCCGTGGTCGTCCAGCATGGTGCGCAGCGCGGGGACCAGCTGGTCGTAGTTCTGCAGCGGCTCGCCCATGCCCATCATCACGACGTTCGAGATCACCCGCTCGTCGGTGTTCTGGCGCTTGCGCAGGTTGTGCTCGGCGAACCACAGCTGGGCCGTGATCTCGGCCGTCGTCAGGTTGCGGCTGAAGCCCTGGTGGCCGGTCGAGCAGAAGCGGCAGCCGACCGCACAGCCGGCCTGGCTGGACACGCACAGCGTGCCGCGGTCGTCCTCGGGGATGAAGACCGCCTCGACGGCATTGCCGCCGCCGACGTCGAACAGCCACTTGATGGTGCCGTCGGCGGAGACATGCTCGGAGATAACGTCCAGCCCGCGCACCACGGCGCGGCCAGCGAGCTTCTCGCGCAGCGACTTGGCGAGGTCGGACATCTGCGCGAAGTCCGACGCGCCCTTCTGGTGGATCCAGCGGAACAGCTGGGTCGCACGGAACTTCTTCTCGCCCAGCTGCTCGCAGTACGCGGCCAAGCCTGGGAGATCGAATCCGAGCAGGTTGACCGCGTCCATACGAACTTCCTGGGCCGGGGTCACCGACCCCGTTTGAGGGATCAGCGACCCGAGTAAACGTTCATGCCGGGGAAGAAGAACGCCACCTCGACGGCAGCCGTCTCGGGCGCGTCGGAGCCGTGCACGGCGTTGGCGTCGATGCTGTCGGCGAAGTCGGCGCGGATGGTGCCCTTCTCGGCCTTCTTGGGGTCGGTGGCGCCCATCAGCTCACGGTTCTTCAGGATGGCGTTCTCGCCTTCCAGCACCTGGATCATCACCGGGCCGGAGATCATGAAGTTCACCAGGTCGTTGAAGAACGGGCGGGCCTTGTGAACAGCGTAGAACTGCTCGGCCTCGCCACGCGACAGGTGCACCATCTTGGCGGCGACGATCTTCAGGCCAGCGCCTTCGAAGCGGGCGTAGATCTGGCCGATGACGTTCTTCGCCACGGCATCGGGCTTGATGATGGACAGGGTGCGTTCGATCGCCATGGTTTTCTCCTGGATGGACGTATTGGACAAAGCCCGAGATTGTAGCCGTCAGGGATGACCCTAGGACGTGGTTCAGCGATGTCGCCCGCCGAAGCCGCCGCCCGAGCGACCACCGCCGCCGCCCTTGCCGCCACGGCCACCACCCCCGCCGCCGCGGCGCAGGAAGGCATCGACGCCGATGTAGCCCACCGCGGTCTGCAGCGGGTCCGGCTCGCGCGGGCCGCCGCCCTTGTAGCCGCCCTTGCCGGGCTTGTCGCGCTGCTGGCTGCCGCCGGCACCGAAGCCCTGCGGAATGCCGCGCTTGCCACTGGTCGCGAAGCGGCGGTCGAAGGTCTGCTCCAGCGGATTGATGTGGTGGGGGATGAAGTCGTCATCCTCCTCGTCGTCGTCCCGGCGCGGCGCGCGCTCCTCCCGCTGCAGGCGCGGCTGCTGTGGCTCGGGCGGGCGGCTGGGGCGCGGACCGACGCCGCTGTGGCGGTCGTCGGAGCGGCGCTTGTTGCGGTCCTTCTTGCCCAGCGCCTGCTGCTGTTGCGGCTGGCCGTTGTGCGAGCCGTGGCCGGCCAGGCGGCGGATGACGCGCACGTCGTCGTCGCCCAGTTCCACCCACACGCCGCGCTTCAGGCCACGCGGCAGCACCACGGTGCCGTAGCGGATGCGGATCAGCCGGCTCACCACCAGGCCCACGGCCTCGAACAGCTTGCGCACCTCGCGGTTGCGGCCTTCAGTGATGACCACGCGATACCAGCGGTTGGCGCCCTCGCCGCCGCCGTCCTCGATGCTCTTGAACGACGCCGTCTGGCCCTCGACGTTGACACCCGCCAGCAGCCGCGCGCGCTGCTCGTCGGACAGCGAACCCAGCACGCGGGCCGCGTACTCGCGCTCCACGCCGAAGCGCGGGTGCATCAGCTGGTTGGCCAATTCGCCGGAGTTGGTGAACAGCAGCAGGCCTTCGGTGTTGATGTCCAGCCGGCCGACGGATTGCCACTTCTGGCCCTGCACGCGCGGCAGCGTGCGGAACACCGTGGGGCGACCCTCGGGGTCGTTGAAGGTGGACACCTCGCCGGTGGGCTTGTGATAGGCCAGGATGCGCGGGTTGGGCGGCGAAATGCGCACGCGCACGTCCTTGCCATTGACCCGCACGCGGTCGCCGAAGGAGATGCGCTGACCGACATGGGCCACCTCACCGTTGACCTCGATCTTGCCCTCGGCGATCCAGGTCTCGATGTCGCGGCGCGAGCCGATGCCGGCCTGGGCCAGCACCTTCTGCAGCTTGGGCGCGTCGGCATCCGGCGCCAGCACGCGCTTGCCTTCGCCGTCGGCCACCTCGGCGACCTCCTCGGGCTCGGGGCGCAGCGTCGGCAGCTCGGTGACCGGCCCCTCGGACTCGGCATCCAGGTGGCCCGACAACACATCCGCGAAGCGCGCACCGGCCGCCTCGACCAGCTCCGGCGCCAGCGCCGGGCCTGCGGGCTCGGCACCCGTCACGGCCTGCTCAGCGGGGCGCTCGGCACGGTCCTTGCGGTTGCGCCGGCGGTTGCGACCCCGCCCGCCGCGTTCGCCGCCCTCGCCGTCGTCGTCCTCGCCGTCGCCGCGCGCCTCGTTCCCCGGTTGCGCG
>JBKBVY010000262.1:0-4530 GCA_046289335.1 Roseateles sp.
GCTGGACCTCGCCGCGCCCGCTGCCGCGCCGGGCCCCAGCTGCCTGCGCGTGCATCTGCTGCCCACCTACACCGCCACGCCCGGCGAAGCCTGGGCCGCCGAGGTGCTGCTGGACGGCCAGACCCTGCCGCTGCGCTGGCCGCGCGGCGCGCAGGACGCCGCCTGGGCCCAGGGCGTGTTGTCCAACCGGCTGACGGCCTCGGTGACACTGCCGGCCGGCGCGCTGACGCTGCAACTGCGTGCCCAGCAGCGCGACCTGATGTTCGACGGCGCCGAGCTGCTGCCCGGTGCCTGCCGCTAGCCTGCCGTCAGAACCGGTACATCCACCCGGCAAACAGGCTCGCCTGGTAGCTGCGCTCCACCAGCGGGCTGTCTTCCACCGCACTGCCCAGCAGGCGGCCCGACACGTCGAGGAACCAGGACTCGTTGCGGCTGCTCGCATAGGTGAAGCGCAGGCCGCCTTCGGTCTGCAGCGTGGACCTGCCCAGGTAGGCCGGCCGATCGGTGCGGGCCTCGGTGGGCTTCACGCCGAAGTAGTAGTCCACGTACTTGCGGTCTACATGGCGCACGCCCAGCCGCGGGGTGACGGCCAGCGCACCGAACTCGAAGCGCTTCTCGTAGTCCAGCGAGGCCATGAAGCCCTTGCTGTGGCCCAGCGCGTCGCCCTGCAGCTTCAGCGAGACCTCGCCCATGCCGGTGTCCCAGATGGCGGCGCCGCCCAGCCACAGGCTTTCCTTTCGGCGGTCCATGCCGCGCAGGAAGTCGGAGTCCTTGGCCTTGTAGCCGTCAAAGCCAAAGCGCCCGAGCAGCCGGTACTTCACCGGGCCGGTGCTGCCCAGCTTCAGGCTGACGCTGGGCAGTGCGACGGACACCCAGTCGTTCTCGTAGACCAGCAGCGGCAGCACGCGGGCCTTGGTGTCCACACCGCGATAGGGCTCCAGCGTGACGCCGGCGCCGATGCCGGCGAGGGTCAGCGAGCTGGGCGGGCCGCTCTGGGCCAGGGCCGGCGTGGTGACGGCCAGCGCCGCGACGAGGCAAAGGACCTGGGCTTGCATCGAGACTTCCTTGCTTGTGGGAATGGAACGCCGCGCAGGCCAGACAGCCTGACTTGGCGCCGCGTTAAACCTGGCACCGCGGGCGCCGGCCCCCTTGTACGCAACCGGCCTCGTTTGGATCTGAGGCGGCGCGTTTGAATGACGCCCAGGCGAGCACGGCGAGTGGAAGACGACGAGATCCGTACGGGAGCGGCCTGGCCCCGTCGTGTTGACAAGCCCTGGATCGAGCGGCATGCACACACGCCCTCGCTTCCATCGCGCCCGCCAGGCTGCAGGCTGCTGTTGGTGCTGCATGAGGTGGCCGGCGGCCTGTCTGATGCCGGGTGGGTGGTGGCTGCAGTGGGTGCCGGCGTTGGCGCGCCAGGAGGCTGACGGGCCAGACACGCAGCTCGATTTGCGCTGAACCCTGCTGCCAAATCCGGGCGTGCGAGGCTCAAGAATCCTGGCAACTGTTCAACCGCCCTGGAGATGTCATCCATGCAAGCTCACTGCCTGTGCGGCGCCGTCCGCTTCACGGCCCCCGACACGCGCGAGATCGGCGCCTGCCACTGCGGCTTCTGCCGGCGCTGGGGCGGCGGGCCGCTGCTGGCCGTGCACTGCGGCCCCGATGTGCAGTTCAGCGGGCAGGAGCACATCGGCGTCTATGCATCCTCCGAGTGGGCCGAGCGCGCCTTCTGCAAGCAATGCGGCACGCACCTGTTCTACAAGCTGCTGGCGACCGGTGAGTACTTCGTGCCGGCCGGTGTCTTCGAGACGGACGACTTCGAGCTGGCCAGCCAGATCTACGTGGACCGCAAGCCCGGCTACTACGACTTCGCCAACCAGACGCGCATGCTGACGGAGCAGCAGGTCATCGCGCAGTTTGCGCAGCCGGGGGCGTCGGCAGGCTAGGGCGCAAACACTCAGCCCAGCTTGTCGGCCATCCAGCGCGCCGCCAGCCCCGGCCACTGGTCCTGCGTGCCGGCCAGCCCGCGCAACGCAAAGCCGTGCTCGGCCTGCGGAAATACATGCGCCTCCACGTCGAGCCGGTGCTGCTGCGCCGCGACGATGAGGTTGAGCGCGTGCTGCACCGGCACGACCGCGTCATGCAGCGCATAGGCCAGGAACACCGGGCACTGGGGCAGGCCGTGCGGCTCGGTGGCGATGCCGATGGGCCAGGCGTCGTAGAAGGCCTGCTTCTCGGGCGGCGGGAAGTCGGGCTTGGCCGGCGGGAACTTGTGG
Source organism: Roseateles sp. (assembly GCA_046289335.1). Taxonomy (GTDB): domain Bacteria; phylum Pseudomonadota; class Gammaproteobacteria; order Burkholderiales; family Burkholderiaceae_C; genus Pelomonas. The sequence goes on from JBKBVY010000262.1 coordinate 2,277, forward strand.
TCGCGGTGGTTGGCGTTCAGCGGCGCGTAGGCGATGACGGCGCCCGCAACTTTCACCTCATGGCGCTGGCAGGCCATCACGCCGGCCAGGTGGCCGCCGGAGGACAGGCCCACGTGCAGCAGCGGCAGCGGCGGCAGCGTGGTCAGCAGGTCCAGCGCGCGCAGGCCGTCCTGCAGCGCGATGTCGAAGGGCTGGCCGTTCTGGCCCGGCAGGCGGTGCACCAGCACATAGGCGTCCAGGCCCAGCGTGTTCAGCCAGTGGGCGATCTCGACGCCCTCCTTGTCGTGCATCAGCTGCAGATAGCCGCCACCGGCGTAGACCAGGGCACGGCCGCGGGCCGGCGTGGGCGACGGGAAGGCATGCAGCTCGGCCCGCGTGGGCCGGCGGCAGATGCGGTCGGGGGCAACGCCTTCGAACACGTTGGCGGCGCCTTCGGACAGCGGGATGACGACGCGGTTCATCGCGTCTCCTTCAGCGGCAGGCCGAAGTCGGGCATGCCGTCGGCGGTGAAGGCGAGCGGCTGCACGCGCGTCGCGCGGCCGGTGTCGCGCAAAGGGTCGCCGACGATGTCGCGGTAGTTGCGGGCGTGGAAGACGTTCAGCACCGTGCCGTCAGGCTCCACGACGAAGCTGTTGTGGCCGGGGCCGTACTGGCTGTTCTCGGCGCTGCTGCTGAACACCGGGCCGGGCGACTTGTGCCAGGCCTTGGGGTCCATCAGGTCGGCGTTGGCATCGGCCCACAGCAAGCCCAGGCAGTACTCGGCGCCGGTGCCGGCGGCCGAGTAGGTCATGAAGACGCGGCCGCCGTGCACCAGCACCGCCGGCGCCTCGTTGACCTGGTGGCGCACCTTCTCCCAGGCGTACTCGGGCTGGGTCAACCGCACCTGCGGGCCCGTCAGCTCGGTGGGGCTCTTCATCAGCGACAGGTAGATGTCGGTGCTGTGGTTCTTCTTGGCCGGGTCGGTCTGGGCCCAGGCCATGTAGCGCCGGCCGCGGTGTTCGAAGACGGTGGCGTCCAGCGTGAACGTGTCCCAGGCGGTCTTGATCTGGCCGCGCTCCAGCCACTCGCCCTGCATGGGGTCGGCGGCCGCGTTCTCCAGCGTCCACAGGCGGATCTTCCACGGCTCCTTGGCCTCACCGGCGCTGAAGTGGATGTACCAGCGGCCGTCCAGGAAGGCCAGCTCCGGCGCCCAGATGTGGCGGCTCATCGGGCCGCTGTCGTGCTTGCGCCAGACGACCTTGGGCTCCGCCGTCGCCAGCCCGGCGATGCTGCGTGCGCGGCGCAGTTCCAGCCGGTCGTACTCGGGCACGGTGGCCATCAGGTAGTACCAGTCGCCATGGCGCAGGATCTGCGGGTCGGCGCGCTGCGGGATCAGCGGGTTGGGCCAGGGCAGCGGCGCGGCGGGGGCTTGTGCAAGGGCGGGAAGGGCGGGCGCCAGCAGCGCGGCGGCCAGCAGGTGGCGTCGGTTCAGTGCGTGGGTCATGGGTCTCAGAGGCGTTGCAGCCGGCCGTCCCGGCGTTCGAAGCGGGCGGTCTGGCCGGCCGCGAGTTTCAAGGGAAGCTTGCCGCCGCGCCACTGCAGCTCGGTGCTGTCGCCGGCCCGGCCTGCGGCAAAGCGGACGATGCGCTCGTCGGTGGGCAGCCGCGCGTTGGGGCCGGCGCCGGAGCGCGGTAGGCCGGCTCGTCCGGCTTGCTGTTGCAGCCTGGTGCGGCGCGAGGTGGTCATGGCAGTCGGTAGAACTCGGCTTCGACGATGGACAGCACGCCGCGGCCCAGGCGGTTGGCACCGGTGTCGACGATCTTCTGGTTGGCGACTTCGGTGTTCGTGGTTTCGACGCCGCCCTGGGCTTCGCCGGTCAGCTCGATGCTGACGTTCTGGCCGCGCCGGGGCTGCAGCGGCAGCGTGACGTAGCCCAGGCTGCGCTCGGTCAGGCCGCGCCAGACCTCGACGCCATCCACGCGGATGCGCAGCGGGTATTGCCGCTCGCGCCAGCCGCCGAGCTTGAGCGTGATCTCGCTGAGCGTGGCGGCCTCGGCCAGCTGGAAGCGGATGGCGCCCTGGCCAGCTTCGCTAGTCCACGATGTGCTCTCGTCGTCGTCAAAGGCCCTGGTCGCGTCGCCGCTGCCGGCCTCGGCACGGGCCACGGGCACGGCGATGCGGCTGACGGTGAAGGCCGGCGTGGCCGGCGGGGGGCCCCCGGGGGGGGGCCGGGGGCCCCCCGCGGCGGGGGCCCCGGGGGGCAGGCCGCCCCGGA
>JBKBVY010000263.1:0-4520 GCA_046289335.1 Roseateles sp.
TGCGCAGCGCGCGCTCGGCCCAGGCGGCACGGTCGGCAAACAGTGCGTCGACCTTGGCTTGCGTCGCGACGTAGTCGGCGAAATCGGCCATCAGCAGGTAGACGTCACGCTGCAGCAGGCTGTCCACCAGCGCACGGTAGCGCTCGGTGTCGCCGTTGCTGAACACGCCGGCCGCGATGGCATCGATGACGCGCTTGAGCTGGCGATTCTCTTCGACATACAGGCGCGGGTCGTAGCCCAGCTGCTTGATCTTGGCCACCGCGTCGGCACGCAGGCCGAACACGAACATGTTCTCCACGCCCATGGCCTCGGCCATCTCGATGTTGGCGCCGTCCCAGGTGCCGATCGTGACGGCGCCGTTCATGCCGAACTTCATGTTGCCGGTGCCCGAGGCCTCGGTGCCGGCGGTGGAGATCTGCTCGGACAGGTCGGCGGCCGGGATGATGCTCTCGGCCAGCGTGACGCTGTAGTTGGGCAGGAAGACCAGCTTGAGCTTGTCGCCCACGCGCGGGTCGCTGTTGATGACGCGGGCCACGTCGTGGGCCAGGCGCACGATGCTCTTGGCCATCTGGTAGGCCGACGCGGCCTTGCCGGCAATGATGACCGTGCGCGGCACCCAGTTCGCATCGGGGTTGTCGCGGATGGCCTGGTAGCGGCTGATGACGTGCAGCAGGTTCAGCAGCTGGCGCTTGTACTCGTGGATGCGCTTGATCTGGATGTCGAACAGGCTGTCCACGTTGACTGCCAGGCCCAGCTCACGGCGGATGACGGCAGCCAGCCGCTCCTTGTTGGCGCGCTTGACGGCCAGGAACTCCTCGCCCAGCGCGCGGTCGGCGGCCTGTGCCTTGAGTTCACCCAGCTGCGCCAGGTCCTTGCGCCAGCCGTCGCCGATGCGGCTGTCCAGCAGCGCCGACAGCTGCGGGTTGGCCTGCTGCAGCCAGCGGCGCGGCGTGACGCCGTTGGTGACGTTGTGGAAGCGCTCGGGCCAGATGCGGGCGTAGTCCGCAAAGATGGTCTGCACCATCAGCTCGGAGTGCAGCGCGGCCACGCCGTTGACGCGGTGCGAGGCCACCAGCGCGAGAGACGCCATGCGCACGCGGCGCTCGCCATGGCCGTGGCCACCCTCGTCGATCAGCGACACGCGCGCCGCCAGCGCATCGTCGCCCGGGAAGCGCGCCTTGAGCTCCTGCAGGAAGCGGTGGTTGATCTCGTAGATGATTTCGAGGTGGCGCGGCAGCAGCTGCTCGAACATGCGCACCGGCCAGGTCTCCAGCGCCTCGGGCATCAGCGTGTGGTTGGTGTAGGCCACCGCCTGGCGGGTGATCTTCCAGGCCTCGTCCCAGCCCATGCCGTGCTCGTCCAGCAGCAGGCGCATCAGCTCGGCAGGCGCCAGCGCGGGGTGGGTGTCGTTCAGGTGGATGGCGTTGGTGCGGCCCAGGTTGTGCAGCGTGCCGAACTCGCGCAGGTGGCGCTCGATCAGGTCCTGCAGCGACGCGCTGACGAGGAAGGCCTCCTGCTTCAGGCGCAGCTCGCGGCCGGCCTCGGTCGAGTCGTCCGGGTACAGCACCCAGTTCAGCGCATCGGCCAGCACCTGGTGGCGGGCGGCGCGGGCGTAGTCGCCCTCGCAGAAGGGCTTGAACGCGATCGGCGCGGCCGTGGCCTGCCACTGGCGCAGCGTGGAGACGCGCTCGCCGTGGTGGGCCGGCACGATGAAGTCGAAGGCCTGGGCCTCGATGATGTCGGCCGGCAGCCAGCGGCGCACGCCGGAGGCATCCACCTCCACGCGGCCGCCGAAGCCGACGGCGTAGCGCAGGTCGTGGCGCGGCAGCTCCCAGGCGGGCGAGTCGCGGGTCCAGTCGTCGGGCTGCTCCAGCTGGCGACCCTGCTGGATGACCTGGGCGAAGGTGCCGTAGCGGTAGCGCAGGCCGTAGCCGAAGGACGGCAGCTCCAGCTCGGCGAAGGAGTCCAGGAAGCAGGCGGCCAGGCGGCCCAGGCCGCCATTGCCCAAAGCGGCATCGGGCTCGCGCTCCAGCACGTCGCCCAGCGCGACGCCATGCTCGGCCAGCTTGGCCTCCAGCGGCGCGGTCAGCTTCAGCGCGGCCAGCGCATTGGACAGCGCGCGGCCCATCAGGAACTCCATCGACAGGTAGTGCACGCGGCGCACCGGCGCCTTCTCGCCGCGCTGGGCATCCTCGGCCTGCGTCTTGGCCCAGCGGCGCGCCAGCGTCTCGCGGCAGGCGATGGCGGCGGCATGCAGCGCGGCCTGCGGCGTGGGGCCGTGGCTGCTCTGCGCCAGCTCGCGTTCGTAGGCGGCCTCGAAGGCGGCGCGCAAGGCCTTGTCTTCGGCGGAGAGTGCAGTGGGCTTCTTCATCGCGGTGGAGACCTTGGTGCTGGACTTGCGTTGGACGGGAAGGCGGGTGGTGGTGCTCATCAGTGCCAGCCCCCGGCGACAGGGGCAAGAATGCTACGCGGCGGCAGCGTTGGACGAAGTATCGACCAGCTCCGACACGTTGTGTAGTTTGACTACATCGGGAAAACCCGGACCATTTTGCAAGGCTTTGATTTACAAGGGTTTCAGCAAAGTACGAGCGGGCTTACGCTGTTGTTGCCGGCGTCTTGGAAATGTATATTGTCTACAACGACGGCCGAAGATCGAAAATTTAGCCGTCACATGACGAGACAAGCCGGCGCACGCCAGACCCCGGGCGCCCCGGCAACAGAAAGGTTAGAAGTGGCAGACGTTCGACTGACCGGCGTGGAGAAGGCCTATGGCGACATCCGCATCCTTCACGGCATCGACCTGGAGATCCGCGACGGCGAGTTCATGGTCTTCGTCGGCCCCTCGGGTTGCGGCAAGAGCACGCTGCTGCGCTCCATCGCCGGCCTGGAGGAGATCACCGGCGGCACGCTGACCATCGGGGGCCGCGTCGTCAACGACGTGCCGCCCAGCGAACGCGGCATCGCCATGGTGTTTCAGTCGTATGCGCTGTATCCGCATATGAACCTGTTCGACAACATGGCCTTCGGCTTGAAGCTCGCCAAGGTGCCCAAGGCCGAGATCGAGACCGCCGTGCGCAACGCGGCCAAGATCCTGCACATCGAGCACCTGCTGGACCGCAAGCCCAAGGACCTCTCCGGCGGCCAGCGCCAGCGCGTGGCCATCGGCCGCGCCATCGTGCGCAAGCCCGAGGTCTTTTTGTTCGACGAGCCGCTGTCCAACCTCGATGCCGCCCTGCGCGTGCGCATGCGCTACGAGTTCGCCAAGCTGCACGAGGACCTGAAGACCACCATGATCTACGTGACCCACGACCAGGTGGAGGCCATGACGCTGGCCGACCGCATCGTCGTGCTGTCGGCCGGCAAGGTGGAGCAGGTCGGCGCGCCGCTGGAGCTGTACGAGCATCCCTGCAACCTGTTCGTGGCCGGCTTCATCGGCAGCCCCAAGATGAACTTCATGGCTGGCGAGCTGGTGGCCATCACGCCCGACCATGTGGACGTGAAGCTGGCCGGCAGCGGCGCGGTGCTGCAGGCCTGCGTGGACGGCAGCGGTGCCGCGGTGGGCGACCGCGTGACCGTCGGCGTGCGGCCCGAGCACATCCGCCTGGGCGGCCCCGGCAACCTGCTGCAGAGCACGGTGGCCTTCGTCGAGTCGCTGGGCGGCCTGACCTTCGCCTACTGCCCCTACCCCGGCCTGGACGAGCCGCTGACCTGCCAGTTCGAGGGCCGCAACGGCAGCGACCGCCTGCGCAGCGGCCAGGCGCTGGAGCTGCACCTGCCCACCGAGGCGCTGTACGTCTTCAATGCGCAAGGCCTGGCCCTGCGCCGCCTGGCTGCGCCGGAGCTGGCGGCATGAAGCTGCGCGCACTGCTTGCTGCCACCGCCCTGCTGGCGGCGCCGGCGCTGGCCGAGACGCCGCGGCTGCTGGTGTGGATCAACGGCGACAAGGCCTACAACGGCCTGCAGGCCGTCGGCAACGCCTTCCAGAAGGTGTCGGGCGTCAAGGTGGTCGTGGAGCACCCGGTGGACCCGACCGACAAGTTCCAGCAGGCTGCCGGCGCCGGCAAGGGCCCCGACATCTTCTGCTGGCCGCACGACCGCGTGGGCGAATGGGCCAAGGCCGGCCTGCTGACGCCATTGCGCCCCTCCGCCCGGCTCAAGGCCGAGGTCGAGGAGCAGGCCTGGGCCGCGCTGAGCTACCGCGGCCGCATCTGGGGCTATCCGCTGGCCATCGAGACCACCGGCCTGATCTACAACAAGGCCCTGGTGCCCAAGCCGCCCGAAACCTGGGACGAGGTCATCGCGCTGGACAAGAAGCTGCAGGCCAGCGGCAAGCACGCCGTGCTGTGGGACTACAACAAGAGCTTCTTCAGCTGGCCCATCCTGGCGGGCGCGGGAGGCGTGATCTTCGGCCGTGACGCGCAGGGCGACTTCGACCCGGGCAAGGTGGACGTCAACAACGACGGCGCGCTGGCCGGCGCCCGCATGATCGAGCGCCTCATCAAGGGCGGCCACATGCCGCG
>JBKBVY010000264.1:0-4502 GCA_046289335.1 Roseateles sp.
CGGCCGCTGCGCCTGGGCGGCGGCGGCCAGCGCCGCGGTGACGCCCGGCACCACCTCGCAGGCGATGCCCGCGCGCGCCAGGGCCAGCAGCTCTTCTTCCAGGCGGCCGAAGACGCTGGCGTCGCCGCCCTTGAGCCGCACGACCAGCGCGTGCTCCCGCGCCGCCTTGACCAGCAGCGCGTTGATCTCGGTCTGCTTGGCCGAGTGCTCGAAGCCGCGCTTGCCGACGAAGACCCAGCGCGCCCGCGGGGCCAGGTCTTGCAGGGCAGGGTCGGCCAGCGCATCGGCCAGCACGACGTCGGCCTGACCCAGTGCGCGGGCGCCGCGCAGCGTGATCAGGTCGGCCGCGCCGGGGCCGGCGCTGACGAAGACGACCTTGCCCAGGGGCATCACCAGTCCTCTTCGGCGGTGGCGGGCTGAGCCTCCACCAGCAGCGCGCCGCTGGTGCGGTGGCTGGCGGGGTCCACGACGATGAGCGCGCCACCCACGCGGTTGTCCGCGAAGGGCTCGACGGGCAGCTCGTGCTGCACTTCCATCTGCACGCGGCCGATGGCGTTGACGGGCAGCTCGTGGGCGTCCTGCGGCTGCAGCGTGTGGATGTCCAGCACCGAGTCGATGGTGGAGATGCGCGCCTGCACCCAGCGGTTGCCGTGGCGCACCCAGTACTTGCGGCCCGGCTTGGCGGGTTCGGTGTCCAGCCAGGCCAGCGTCGCGGCGAAGTGCTTGGTGGACGCGGCCGAGCCGGGCGTGACGATCCAGTCGCCGCGGCTCACGTCCAGCTGGCGGTCCAGCAGCAGGCCGGCGGAGTCACCGGCGGCGGCGCTGCCGACCACCTCGCCGGCCAGGCGCACCTCGGCCACCACGGCGGTCTGCCGGGACGGCAGCACCTCGATGGTGTCGCCGGCCTTGACGGCGCCGTGGGCGATGCGACCCCACAGCACGCGCGGCTGGAAGCCGGTGCCGGCGGACTGGTAGGCGTCCTTCTGCACGTACTGCACGGGCAACGACAGCGGCGCGTCGGTGCGCTCGGCGCTGGTGGGCAGGCGCTCCAGCACCTGCAGCAGGCTCTCGCCGGTCCACCAGTCCGCGGCCAGCGGCTGGGTCACGTTGTCGCCGCGCAGCGCGCTGACGGGCACGGTGGCGGCCACGTTCAGGCCGGCGGCGGCGGCGAACTTGTCGAGGGCCGCCTTGACCTTGGCAAAGCCCGCGGCCGGATCGTCCAGCGCGTCGATCTTGTTGACGGCGAAGACGATGTCGGGCACGCGCAGCAGCTGGGCCAGCAGCGAATGGCGGCGGGTCTGCGGCAGCAGCGTGACTTCCGGCAGGCTCAGGTCCAGCTTGGTGATGTCCACCAGCACGACGGCGGCATCGCTGCCGGCCGCGGCCGTGACCATGTTGCGCGTGTACTGCTCATGGCCGGGCGCGTCGGCAATGATGAACTTGCGCGTCCGGGTGGCGAAGTAGCGGTAGGCCACGTCGATGGTGATGCCTTGCTCGCGCTCGGCCTCCAGGCCGTCGGTCAGCAGGGAGAGGTCGATGGGCCGGCCGGCGGCGCGGCGCTCCAGCGTGTCGAGCTGGTCGGCCAGGATGGCCTGGCTGTCGAACAGCAGGCGGCCGATCAGCGTGCTCTTGCCGTCGTCCACCGAACCGGCGGTGAGGAATCGCAGCGCCTTCATCAGAAATACCCTTCCTTCTTGCGCTTCTCCATGGAAGCTTCACTGGTGCGGTCGTCCATGCGCGTCGCGCCGCGTTCGCTCACCGTCACGGTCAGCGTCTCGGCGACCACCTCGATCGCGTTGGCGGCGGGGCTTTCGACCGGGCAGGTGCAGGTCATGTCGCCCACGGTGCGGAAGCGCACCTGCACAGTCTCCACCGTCTCGCCGGCTTCGGGCGGCGTCACCTCGGTCAGCGGCACCAAGAGGCCCTTGCGGCGCATGACCTGGCGGTTGTGCGCGTAGTACATGGGCGGCAGCGGGATGTTCTCGCGGGCGATGTACAGCCACACGTCCAGCTCGGTCCAGTTGCTGATGGGGAAACAGCGGAAATGCTCGCCCGGGCGGATGCGCGTGTTGAACAGCGTCCACAGCTCGGGGCGCTGCTCCTTGGGCTGCCACTGGCCGAAGCTGTCGCGGTGGCTGAAGATGCGCTCCTTGGCGCGCGCCTTCTCCTCGTCGCGGCGGGCACCGCCGATCAGCGCGTCGAACTTGTGCTCCTCGATGGTCTCCAGCAGCGTGACCGTCTGGTGGCCGTTGCGGCTTTCCAGCGGATGGGCCAGGCGGATGGTGCCGCGGGCGATGGAGTCTTCCAGGTGGCCCACCACCAGGCGCTCGCCCATCTCGGCCACGCGCTGGTCCCGGAAGGTGATGACCTCGGGGAAGTTGTGGCCCGTGTCGATGTGCACCAGCGGGAAGGGCAGCGAGCCCGAATAGCCGCTGGGGTGGGCCGCGTTCTTCATCTTGAAGGCCTTCTCGGCCAGGCGCAGCACGACGCAGGAGTCCTTGCCGCCGGAGAACAGCAGCGCAGGCCGCTCGAAGCTCGCGGCCACCTCGCGCAGGATGAAGATGGCTTCCTCTTCCAGCGCATCCAGGTGCGCGTGGTCGACGTCGGCGATGAGTTGTTCGGGTTTCACAGCAGCATTCATGATTTGGCGTGGAGGCCGCATTCCTTGGTGGAGTCTTCCCACCACCAGCGACCGGCTCGGAAGTCCTCACCGACAGCGATGGCGCGTGTGCAAGGGGCGCAACCAATCGAAGGCATGAACTGGTCATGCAGCGGGTTGTAGGGCACCGCGTATTTCTCGACATAGGCCCAGACCTCGGCCCAGGTCCAGTCGGCGATGGGGCTGATCTTGCGGCGGCCTTGGCCGTCGTCCTCATCGAAGCCGACATCGCCGCGGGCGCCCGATTGCTCGCGGCGCAGGCCGGTGATCCAGGCCGAGCGGCCCTTGAGCATGCGGCCCAGCGGCTCCATCTTGCGCAGGCCGCAGCAGGCCTTGCGCAGCTCGATGCTCTTGTACATCGCATCCTCGCCCTCGCGGGCGACGAACTGGATGACGGCATCCGCCACCGGCTTGAACACCTCGACCTCGAAGCCATAGCGCTGCTTGATCTGCGGGATCAGCGCCAGCGTCTCGGCATGCAGCTTGGCCGTGTCCAGCGTGGCGATGGCGACGGGCAGGCCGGTGCGCGAGATCAGGTCGGTGATGACCATGTCCTCCACGCCCAGGCTGCTGCTCTGCACCAGGCCGTCGCCATGGGCGATGCTGGCCTCGCGCAGGCGCTGCAGCGCGGCTTCGATCTTGGCGTCCAGGGCCGGCGTCCATTTGGCATAGAGGCCGATGGCATTGCCCACCGCGGGCGCGGCGGCCCAAGGCAGGCTGCTCACCTCGCTCATGCCGCCACCTCGGACGATGCGCGCTGGAACCACGGCCGGGTCTCGGCCACGTCGCCCTGGTAGAAGCCCACCGGTGCGAACAGGTCCAGCGCCTTCTGCGCGAAGGCGGGGTTCTGGTCGCCGCGCAGGATGACCTCATCGAAGCCGGTGCGGGCCAGCAGCTGCATCATGTCCACCAGCACCTCGCCGCGGGCGCGGATGGCGCCGGTGAACCTGTGGCGGCTGCGCAGGATGCGGGCCTGGCTGTAGGCGCGGCCGTCGGTCCATTTGGGGAAGTCCAGCACGATCAGCGCGATGCGGGCCAGGTCGGGCGCCAGCTCGTTGATGTCGCGGTCGTTCGGGAACTCGATGCCCACCTGCAGGTCGTGCGGCCAGTGGTCCTTCACCGCATGCCATTGCTCCAGCGTGAGCAGGCGGTTGGGCGCCGGATCGGGATCGGGCTTGGGACCGTCCTCGCCGACGGCATGCTTCCAGGGGCAGGTGGTGGCGTTGATGAACTTCATGGGCGGGATCAGGCCTTGGCGGTGGACGTGCGCACGGCATTGGCCGCGGTCTTGAAGGGTTCGAGGCCCAGGCGCTTCACCGCGTCGATGAAGTGTTCGCCCGGCTGGCGCTCGCGCTTGAAGGTGTCGATGACGGCGTCGATGGCGTCGGCGATCTCGTCGGCCGCGAAGCTGGGGCCGATGACCTTGCCCGCCACCGTGCCGCCCGCCAGGCGCGTGCCATCACCGCCGCCCAGCGTCAGCTGGTACCACTCGGTGCCGTCCTTGTCGACGCCCAGCACGCCGATGTGGCCGCTGTGGTGGTGGCCGCAGGAGTTGATGCAGCCGCTGATGTGCAGGTCGATCTCGCCCAGGTCTTCGAGCTCGTCGATGTCCTGGTAGCGCTCGGCGATGGCCGCGGCCAGCGGATGATCGCTGAGCGACTCGACTGCGACCGCAACGGTGAGCAGTTCCTCTTCGGTCACCCCATCGACGGGGATGACGTCGGTGATGCGCGGACGTCCTTCGGTCAGGGTCCCCGTCTTGTCGAAGGCCATCGCGTTGAGCGAGCCGAGTTCCTCCAGCGGCGCTCCGCCCTTGATCAGCACGCCGCCGCGCGCCGCGCGG
>JBKBVY010000265.1:0-4484 GCA_046289335.1 Roseateles sp.
GCCGCTGGAGGGGCGGCGGCGCTGCGCGCGCCTTTCAGTTCATACGGGAACTGCTGTGGTGTTCTTCAAGCGCTCCAGCACGAAGCTGGTCTTGCAGTCTTGCACGCTGGGGTGCATCAGCAGCGTGTCGCTGATGAAGCGGGCGTAGTGCTGCATGTCCTGCACCAGCACGCGCAGCAGGTAGTCCATCTCGCCGGTCAGCGCAGCGCATTCCACGACCTCGGGCCAGGTCTGCACGGCGGCACGGAACAGGTCGCGCGGGTTGCGCAGCGGGTTGTCGGTCTGCTTCTCCAGCCTGACGTTGATGTAGGCCGTCAGGCCCAGGCCGATGCGCTCGGGCGGCACCAGCGCGACGTAGGCGGCGATGACGCCCGCCTCCTCCAGCCGGCGCACGCGGCGCAGCACGGCAGATGACGACAACCCCACCTCGCCGGCCAGCGCGTCGTAGGTGACACGGCCGTCCTGCTGCAGCGCACGCAGGATGCGGCGGTCGATGGCGTCGAGGTCGATGGCGGCTTCCATGGCGGCGATTCTGCAGCTTTCCTGCGCCGCAGCCCCATCTGGCGCCGAAGAATGCAAGAAAACTGCGCCGCTGGCGCCACAGAATTTCCATCTTTCAAGATCACTGGTCGGAGACGGCAATGGCGAAATTCACTCCCTGGGACAACCCCATGGGCACGGACGGCTTCGAGTTCATCGAGTTCGCGGCCCCCGACCCGGCCGCTTTGGGCGCGCTGTTCGAGACCATGGGCTTCAAGGCGGTCGCCAAGCACCGCCACAAGAACGTGACGCTGTACCGCCAGGGCGGCGTCAACTTCATCATCAACGCCGAGACGGACTCGTTCGCCCAGCGCTTCGCACGCCTGCACGGCCCGTCCATCTGCGCCATCGCCTTCCGCGTGCAGGACGCCGCGCTGGCCTACCGGCGCGCGCTGGAGCTGGGCGCCTGGGGCTTTGACAACAAGGCCGGCCCAATGGAGCTGAACATCCCGGCCATCAAGGGCATCGGCGACAGCCTCATCTATTTCGTCGACCGCTGGCAGGGCAAGGGCGGTGCCAAGGCTGGCGCCATCGGCAACATCTCCATCTACGACGTGGACTTCGTGCCGCTGCTGGACGCCCAGGGCCAGCCGGTGGACCCGAACCCGGTGGGCCACGGCCTGACCGAGATCGACCACCTGACGCACAACGTCTTCCGCGGCCGCATGAAGGAATGGTCGGAGTTCTACGAGCGCTTCTTCAACTTCCGCGAGGTGCGCTACTTCGACATCGAGGGCAAGCTGACCGGCCTGAAGAGCAAGGCCATGACCAGCCCCTGCGGCAAGATCCGCATCCCCATCAACGAGAGCAGCGACGACAAGAGCCAGATCGCCGAGTACCTGGACCTGTACCACGGCGAGGGCATCCAGCACGTGGCGCTGGGCACGACCGACATCTACAAGACCGTCGCGGGCATGAAGGCCGGCGGCGTGGTGTTCCAGGACACCATCGACACCTACTTCGACCTAATCGACAAGCGCCTGCCCAACCACGGCGAGAACGTCGAGGAGCTGCGCCGCCTGCGCATCCTGATCGACGGTGCGACCCACCTGGGCGCCGACAACGAGCTGCTGCTGCAGATCTTCACGAAGGAAGTCATCGGCCCCATCTTCTTCGAGCTGATCCAGCGCAAGGGCAACGAGGGCTTCGGCGAGGGCAACTTCAAGGCGCTGTTCGAGAGCATCGAGCTCGATCAGATCCGCCGCGGCGTGCTCAAGGACGAACCGGTCAACGCGGCCTGAAGACAGGCCCAAGCCTGGTCCGAGTGAACTAGGCCCATGTGGCCCACCGCGTCCACGCGGTGCGGCCGGGCGCCGGGCAGCAGCGCCGTCTCGGCCGGGTTGACGATCTGGTCGCAGGGCGTCCAGAAGGCGTCCAGGTCGGGCAGCGCCGGCAGCCCGGCCAGCCAGTCGCTGCCGCGGCGCATCTGCCGGGCGTTGCGCCCCAGGCCCAGCGCCGCCATGCGGGTGCCCTGGTGGGGCGAGCCCAGCGTGATCGCCCGCGGCGCCTCGTAAGCGCCGCCGTAGCGCCGCCACCAGGCCCGCAGCGCCAGGCCGCCCATGCTGTGCGCGCACAGCACCGGCATGCGCCCGGTGAGCGCCTTGAGCCGCTGCACGTCGGCCTCGATCCGGTCGGCATAGTCGTCAATGCTGCCGAAGGCCGGCTCCAGCGTGGGCGCGACGAAGGCCACGCCCTGCGCGCGCAGCCGCCGCATCCAGCCGTTCCAGCGCCCGCGGTTGCAGGCAAAGCCGTGCACCAGCAGCACGCCCTGCGTCGCCCCCGCCGGCAAATGGTCGGGCTCGGCCCATTCGCGCCAGGGCTGGCGCCACGAGAAGGCCAGCTCGCTGGCCACCACCTCGCCGGCCCAGGCGCGCAAGAGCTGACCCCAGCGCGGCGCCGGCCGGTTCACCCAGCGCAGCTGCACGAAGCCGCCGGCCAGCACGGCCGCATGCAGCGCCAGCGTCAGCGCGCCCCAGGCCCAGCCGAAGCGCCAGCCGACGGCGCCGGCCAGCGCCAGCCTGATCAAGACCCAGATGCGTTGCAGTCGCCCGTTCATGCGCCCAGTGTAGGAAGGCAGAATCAGCGCGAGCCATGGACTCCCTGAGTGCCGAATCCCTGCTGGCCCCGCTGCGCCAGGTCGATGCCGAACGCGAGCGCCGTGCGGCCGACCCCGAGCTGGCCGCCCGCGTCGACGCGGTGAAGGCCTATCAGCAGCGCCGCTTCGCCCTCACCTACGCCGACCTGCTGGCCCACCCGCGCTACGAGGCCGCCACGCGCTTCTTCCTGCAGGAGCTGTACGGCCCGGGCGACTACCGCCAGCGCGACGCGCAGTTCGCCCGCGTCATCCCGACGCTGACGCGGCTGTTCCCCGACGAGGTGGTGGACACGGTGGCCAAGCTGGCACGGCTGCATGCGCTGTCCGAGCGCATGGACACGCGCATGGCCGAACACCTCTTGTCGCCCGCCATCACGCCGCCGGACTACGCCGCCGCCTGGCGCGCCTGCGGCGAGCCCGACGCCCGCGCGCAGCAGATCGAGCTGACCATGGCGGTCGGCGAGGCGCTGGACCGGCTCACGCGCAAGCCGCTGCTGCGCCAGTCGCTGAAGCTGATGCGCGGCCCGGCGCAGATGGCCGGTCTGGGCGCGCTGCAGACCTTTCTCGAAAGCGGCTTCGACACCTTCCGCGCGATGCGCGGTGCCGCCGAGTTCCTGTCCACTGTGCGACAGCGCGAGAGCACATTGGCCGCCGATTTGTTTCGGGCAAATCCCTTGGTCCTAGGGCAACTCCCCTAGTCCGTCGGCCGGCTGGCCACCACCATCCTCCGCTTCACGCGAAGAGGCCTGCCAATGACCGCTGTCCTTGCCGAAGTCCCCGAAGTGACATCCCGCGCCAAGCCCTGGCTGGCCAGCTATCCCGCCGGTGTGCCCGCGGAGATCGATACCGCCGTCTACCGCTCGCTGGTGGACCTGCTGAACGAGGCCTTCCGCAAGCATGCGCAGCGCGATGCGGCCCTCTGCATGGGCCAGCGCATGCGCTTCGCCGAGCTCGACGAGCTGTCGCAGGCGCTGGGCGCCTGGCTGCAGGCGCAGGGGCTGAAGCAGGGCGACCGCGTGGCCATCATGATGCCCAACCTGCTGCAGTACGGCGTGGCCATCGCGGCCATCCTGCGGGCCGGCTTCGTCGTCGTGAACGTGAACCCGCTGTACACGCCGCGCGAGCTGGAGCACCAGCTCAAGGACTCGGGCGCCCGCGCCATCATCGTGCTGGAGAACTTCGCCCACACGCTGGCCGAGGTCATCGCGCAGACCGACGTGAAGCATGTCGTGCTGGCCTCCATGGGCGACCTGCTGAGCTGGTGGAAGGGCCCGCTGATCAACTTCGCCGTGCGCCACCTGAAGAAGATGGTGCCGGAGTTCCGGCTGCCCGTCGGCGAGGGCAGCACGGTCGTGCGCTTCAACGAGGCGCTGGCCCACGGCGAGCGGCTGCACCTGAAGAAGCCCGAGTTGGGGCCGGACGACGTGGCCTTCCTGCAGTACACCGGCGGCACGACGGGCCTGTCCAAGGGCGCCACGCTGCTGCACCGGAACATCGTCGCCAACATCCTGCAGGTGGAGGCCTGGTTCCAGCCCATGCTGTCCAAGCTCCCCCAGGACAAGCAGTTCACCAACGTCTGCGCGCTGCCGCTGTATCACATCTTCGCGCTGACGGCCTGCTTCATGCTGGGCGCGCGCATGGGCCACCTGAACATCCTCATCCCCAACCCGCGCGACATCCCCGGCTTCATCGAGACGCTGCGCGGCCACCGCATCCACATCTTCCCGGCCGTCAACACGCTGTTCAACGCGCTGGCCAACGAGCCCGGCTTCTCGCGGCTGGACTTCTCCGAGCTGGTCATCTCCAACGGCGGCGGCATGGCCGTGCAGCAGGCCACGGCCGAGAAGTG
>JBKBVY010000266.1:0-4458 GCA_046289335.1 Roseateles sp.
TGCGCCGACGCGGCCATGTACCGCGCCAAGCGCGACGGCCGCAACGCCTACCGCTTCTTCACCAGCGAGATGCAGGCCCAGTCGGCCCGCGCGCTGACGCTGGAGAATGCGCTGCGCCGCGCGCTGGAGCGCGGCCAGCTGTGCCTGCACTACCAGCCGCAGTTCGCGCTGGAGGCGGGCGACGAGGCCCGCATCATTGGCGCCGAGGCACTGCTGCGCTGGCACCACCCCGAGCTGGGCTGGGTGTCGCCGGCCGAGTTCATCCCCATCGCCGAGGCCACCGGCCTCATCCTGCCCATCGGCGAATGGGTGCTGCAGGAGGCGCTGTCGCAGCTGCGCCGCTGGGACCAGGCCGGCCTGCCCGAGCTGACCATGGCGGTGAACCTGTCGGCCGTGCAGTTCCGCAACGCCGACCTGCCCGGGCTGGTGAGCCGTGTGCTGGACGACGTGGGCATGCCCGCCGGCCGCCTGGAGCTGGAGCTGACCGAGGGGGCTGCAATGGACAACCCCGGCGTGGCCATCACCGTGATGAACGAGCTGCATGCCCGCGGCGTGCGCCTGTCCATCGACGATTTCGGCACCGGCTACTCGTCGCTGAGCTACCTGAAGAAGTTCCGCGTCGGCAAGCTAAAAATCGACCAGTCCTTCGTGCGCGACCTGACCGAGGACGCCGAGGACCGCGCCATCGTGGACGCCGTCATCCGCATGGCCGCGGCGCTGGGGCTGGAGACGCTGGCCGAGGGCGTCGAGACCGTGAGCCAGCTGGAGTTCCTGCGCCGGCACGGCTGCGAGGCGGTGCAGGGCTATCTGCTGGGCCGGCCGCTGCCGGCAGACGCGTTCGCCGAGTCCGTGCTGGCCCAAAATCCGCCGGTCTCCGCCCCTTCTTCCGCCTACGCCCTGTGATGAAGCCGGACTGCGCGCGCAGTCCGGCGCCCCCGCCATGAACTTTCTCGCCCGCCTGCAAGCCCTGACCCCCAGCTCCCGCCTGTGCGTGGGCCTGGACCCCGAACCCGCCCGCCTGCCCGGCGCCTGGGCCGGCGATGCCAGCCGCATCTACGACTTCTGCGCGGCCATCGTGGACGCGACGCACGACCTGGTCTGCGCGTTCAAGCCGCAGATCGCCTACTTCGCCGCCCACCGCGCCGAGGACCAGCTGGAGCGGCTGATCGCCCACATCCACCGCGTGGCCCCGGGCGTGCCGGTCATCCTGGACGCCAAGCGCGGCGACATCGGCTCCACCGCCGAGCAATACGCCCGCGAGGCCTTCGAGCGCTACCAGGCCGACGCCGTGACGCTGTCGCCCTTCATGGGTTTCGACAGCGTGGAGCCCTATCTGGCCTACGAGGGCAAGGGCGCCATCCTGCTGTGCCGCACCTCCAACAAGGGCGGCGACGACTGGCAGATGCAGCGCCTGGCCGACGTGCCCGGCCAGCCGCGGCTGTTCGAGCATCTGGCGCGTCTGGCCGAGACGCAGTGGAACCGCAACGGCCAGCTGGGCCTGGTCGTCGGCGCCACCTATCCCGCCGAGATCGCCCGCGTGCGCGAGCTGGCACCCACGCTGCCGCTGCTGGTGCCCGGCGTGGGGGCGCAGGGCGGCGACGCGGCGGCGGTGGTGCAGGCGGCCGGCCGCAGCGCGCCGCTGGTCGTCAATTCCTCGCGGGCCATCCTGTACGCCGGCAAGGGCGCGGACTTTGCCGCGCAGGCCCGCGCCGTGGCCGAGGCCACCCGGCTGGCGCTAGCCTGAGCATGCTGCGCGGCGCCGACGAGCAGCTGAGCAGCCTGGTGGGGCACGGCGCGCCGGCGGAGCAGCAGCGCGAGCGGCTGCACCTGAGCATGCGCTGGCAGGCCTCGCGCGTGTTTCTGCTGGCCTGTGCCCAGCTGTTCGTGCCGGTGGCGCTGCTGCTGTGGTTCACGCGCGAGCCGCGCGAATGGCAGGGCGGCTGGCTGCCGCCGGCGCTGTCGCTGCTGATCGCCGTGCTGGCGCTGCTGCGGCTGCTGGTGCTGGCGCGCCGGCCGCGGCGACGCGAGAGCCCCTTCATCGCGCTGACGCTGATGGCGCTGGTCATGGCGCTGCCGGTGGTGGTGTCGGTGTCTCGCGACCTGGGCCTGTGGTCGCTGAGCCTGCCGCTGATGGGCCTGGTGGTCGCCTTCGCGACCGCCTTGCTGGGCTTGCGGGCGGGCCTGGCGCTGACGGCCCTGGGTGCTGCGGCGCTGGCGGGCCTGGGTGCGGCCGAGGCGCTGGGCTGGCCCACGCGCATGGCGACGGCCGACCTGCTGCTGCGTGCGTCGGCGCAAGGCGCCATGCTGCTGTCGGGTCTGATCACCGGCGTCGCGCTGTTGAAGATGGTCAAGCGCTCGCTGGCCGAGGCCGAGGAGCGCACCGCGCGCTTCCGCGGCCTGCTGGGCATGGCGGTGGACTGGTACTGGGAGATGGACCGCGAGTTCCGCTTCACCCATGTGGCCGAGGAGCGCCCGGGCAGCTCGGGGCTGGACCTGGCCTCGCGCGTGGGCAAGACGCCTTGGGAGGTGGAGGGCCTGGGCCTGACGGACGACGAGCTGGATGCGCACCGCGCCGACCTGGAGTCGCACCGGCCCTTCCAGGGCATGGTGGCGCGCCGCACCGGCACCGACGGCCAGCCGCGCTGGGTGTCGATCAGCGGCGAGCCGCGCTTCGATGCGCTGGGCAACTTTCGCGGCTACTGGGGCGTGGGCCGCGACGTGACCCACGAGGTGGCCGCCGAGCAGACCGTGCACGCCACCGAGACGCGCTACCGCGAGCTGTTCCGCCGCTCGCCCAGCCCGCTGGTGTTGCACCGCTGGGGCCGCGTGGTGGACGCCAATCCGGCGGCCATGGCCATGTTCGGCTATGCGCAGCGCTCCAGCATGATCGGCCAGGACTTGTTCAGCCACTACGAGCCGGGCGACGACGAGGCGGCCCGCCAGCAGGCCGTGCGGCTGGAAGGCCTGGCGCCCGGCGCGATGCAGCCCATGGCCGAGTACCGGCTGCGCACGCTGTCGCGCCGCCGCCGCCTGGTGCAGGCCACCAGCGTGCGCGTGGAGACGGCCTCGGGCCCGGCCACGCTGACCTTCTTCACTGACCAGACCGAGCAGAGCCGGGCGCAGGACGCGCTGCGCCGCTCGGAGGGCCTGCTGAGTCATCTGGTGGCCACCAGCCCCGACGTCATCACGCTGACCGAGGCCGAGAGCGGCCGCTACGCGATGGTCAACAAGGCCTTCGAGCAGCTCAGCGGCTGGAGCAGCGCCGAGGTGCTGGGCCGCACGGCCGACGACATCGGCATCTGGCACAACGCCCACGACCGCACTGTCATCCGCGAGGCCATCCGCCGCGACGGCGTCGCCAACAACGTGCCCATCGCCTTCCGCCGCAAGGACGGCAGCGCCATCTCCATGCTGGTGTCGGTGGCGCCGTTCGAGATGGACGGCCAGAACTACCTGGTGCTGTACGCGCGCGACGTGTCCGACAGCGAGCGCACTCGCCTCGTGCACAGCGCCATCCTGGAGAACGCCTCCATCGGCATCGCGCTGACACGCGACCAGCAGTTCGTGCTGACCAACCCGCGCGTGGAGGCCATGTTCGGCTGGCCGCGCGGCGCGCTGGTGGGCCAGCATGGCAGCGTGGTCTGGCCCACCGTGGAGGATTGGCAGACCGTGGGCCGCGAGATCGGCCCGCGCCTGGCCGCCGGCGAGCAGGTGGAGAGCGAGCGCACCCTGCGCCGCCGCGACGGCTCCACCTTCCTCGCGCGGCTGCTGGCCCAGGCCGTGGACCCGGCCCACCCCAGCCGCGGCGGCACGATCTGGATCATCGAGGACATCACCGAGCGCCGCCGCGTGGAAGACCAGCTGGCCCATGCCAAGGACGAGGCCCAGGCCGCCAACCGCGCCAAGAGCGCCTTCCTGGCCAACACCAGCCACGAGATCCGCACGCCGCTCAACGGCCTGCTGGGCCTGGGGCGGCTGGCCCAGCAGCCCGACATCTCCGACGCCCAGCGCCGCGAATACCTGAACCAGATGATGGACAGCGCCGAGAGCCTGTCCGGCCTTATCTCCGACATCCTGGACCTGTCCAAGATCGAGGCCGGCCGGCTGACGCTGGAGAGCCAGCCCTTCTCGCTGCGCGAGCTGCTGGCCTCCATGCGGCTGGCCTACGTCACGCTGGCCCAGGCGCGCGGCCTGAGCTTCACCGTCGACATCGACGAGGCCCTGCCGGGCTGGGTCTTCGGCGACCCACTGCGCACGCGCCAGATCCTGTCCAACTACCTGACCAATGCGCTGAAGTTCACCGAGCAGGGTGGCATCGCCGTCAGCGTGAAGGCCCTGGCCGTCAACGGCCATGGCAGCGCCGGCGAATGGGTGCGCATCGAGGTGCGCGACAGCGGCCCCGGCATCGCGCCGGAGCAGCAGGCACGGCTGTTCAAGCCCTTCACGCAGGCCGACGAA